>JALZHU010000250.1 GCA_030860695.1 Actinomycetota bacterium | reverse complement strand
ACTCACAGCCGCGCCAGCGCCAGTAGGTATTCGGCGTCGAGCCGTACTGGGCCACCCTCGGGTGATGCGTGCCGCTCGACCGCGGTGATCAGCTCATCGGCCCGATCACCGGCCGCTGTCTTTGCGGCGACGTGCGCCGGTGAGTGCGCGTCGAGAAACGCGGTGAGCTCCTGGGCCGAATCGAAATGCCAGGGCAGCGACCGGCGCTCGATGCGCACGTCGGTGAACCCGGTGGCCAGCCTGCGCTCTAGCACGTCCGGATCGCCCCAGCTCAGCGCGTCCGGAGCGGTGGGGTCGAGGGGAACGAACTGGCGGACAATGCGGGCCCGCTCGGCGATGCAGCCGTCGATGGTCCACGCGGTGAGGCCCAACCGGCCGCCGGACACCAGTACGCGGCGCAGCTGCGCCAGGGCCACCTCGGGCCGCGGCGCGAAGATCACACCGAAAGCGGAGAGCGCGATGTCGACGGTGGCGTCGGGTAGCGGTAGGTCTTCGACGTCGGCCTCGATCCAGTGGACTCCGGGTCCGGTGCGTTCCCGGCCCAGCTGCACCATCCGCGGGGCGATGTCGCAGGCGGTGACGTGGGCGCCGCGTGCGGCGGCGCGCACCGCGACATTGCCGGTGCCGGCCGCCACGTCCAGGACGTGATCGCCGGTGCGGGGCGCCGTCGCCTCGACCAGCGCGACCGCGGCCGGCTCCAGGAGCTTGGCGAGACCGGAATAGTCGGCCAATCCCCACATCGCCGCCGTTTCGGCCCGCCGGTCGTCCTGAGTCATGCCGCGCTGCGCAGCCTCGCCACCTCGCGGGCCAGGTCCTGACACGCCGAGTCCCGCCGGCCCGCCGCAGCCTCCTGCAACGGCACGAGACGGTCACGCACCCACACCGAGCGGATGCCCTTCGCCAACCCAATTGCCCGCCCAGCGGTGGCCAGCCCAGCACGCAGTTCACCGGACCGCAAATGTGCAGAGGCGAGAAGGCCAGAGTTGTACATCGTGCACACCACCGCGTGGCTGGTCCCCTCCACTGCCGCAGACAGGGCCAGTGCGGCGCGCTCGAAGCGGCCCAGGGCGAAGTAAGCGCAGCCTTCAATGTGCGGCAGTGTGCTCGCGAAGTGCTTCCATTCTTCGCTTGTGCCCTGATAGGTGTCGTGGGCGCTGCGCAGCGCAACGACCGCTTCCCCCGCCAGGCCGAGCAGTCCGAGCGCCCAGGCGCAGCCGTACTCCAACATCTCGCGAGTCAGCGGCGTCGGCGCGGTCCCCGCGCCGAGCTGGAAGAGCTTCAAGGCCTCGTTGGGCTGCCCAACGTCCAGCTCTGCCCTTCCCAAGCTGTCCAGGTTCACCACAGCCCGCCTCAGGTCGCCCCCGGCCCCGGCGCAGTCCATTCCCCGAATGAAGTGCTGGCGGGCGAGGTCACGCAGTCCGGCGCTCGCGGCGGCGCTCCCGGCGGTGCGGTGCGCATCGGCCAGCGCGACCAGCAATTGTTGCCGGACTTGCTCCCGCATGGCGGCGCCGAGTAGCGCTTCGCTAGCTCGGGCGTGCGCGGTCAGCGCGTCGGTCATCGGGATGCCGCCAAGATCACTGGCGAGCTGGCCGAGGCGCTCGGTGGTGGCTGCCAGCTGTTTGACGTCGGCGAGCCCGATCCGGCGCGGCACCGGGGTCGGGGTCTCCTTGACGCGGATCGGGTCAGCGGATCCGAAGACCGGACTACTCCACAGCACGGTGGCGGCATGCCGGAGCAGATTGGCATTGCTCAGCTCCCCGGTCAGAAAATCCGCAGGCTCCGGTTCGATGTCAGGACCATAAGCCAGGCCCATCCAGGCCCGGGGCACTCCCAGCCCATCCGCGATCCGCTCCAGCAGGACGACAGATTGCACCCGCCGGCCGGCGATGATCTCGGAGACCTCGGACTGCCGCTGTTCAGTAGCCAGCGCAATACTGACCTGGCTCACCCCCGCCTCACGCAGAATGCGGTACACCGCCGTGATATCGCGGCGGGCGAGCGCGTCCCTCGCGGTCGGGCCAGTCAGCAGGGGGGCTAGCTCAGCCATGGCGTCCTTCCGGTTCCCTTATCAGCGGCTACTTGCAGTTGCCACCCGATGCGGGGGTCACGCGAATCGTAGCTACGCAAGTACTTTCAAGTGGTCAGGCAACGACACCGGAGGTGTACCATGTTCGACCTCACCACCGCCCAGCCGGCCGCCATCTTCTGTGGTGTGTGCGACTGCGGGTGCCCGCAACTGTACGTCGACGATTCCAGTCCGCCCGAGCAGCGCGTCGTCCTCACCGACGACTTCGGCTCCCAGGTCCGGATGAGCGCCGCACAGTTCGGCGACCTGATCGCGCAAGCCAAGAGCGGAGCACTGGACACCGTCGTCTAATCCCCGCACTGCGCTAGCGTTCCCGAGCTCGACAAGAGGGTTACACCGCTCCCCGCAAACAGCTCTCTTGTCGAGCTCGGGACGTTTGGAGCAGTTCAGCAGGCGACTCAGACCAGCCGGTGGTCGCGGTAGCACCATCGCCAGGCCTTGCCGGGCTCGGCGGAACGCATCACCGGCTGGGCCGATGAATTGCTCGATTTCGCACTCGTGCGCCATCGCCACTGGAGGGAGAAAGAGCGGGCGGGGGTCGAAGGCCGCCCGGAGGCGGTGCACTGGGCCTGGCAATCCGGGGACCGCGCGGCGGAGCTGGTCGCTCATGTGCCAGGCGGCATCCGCGACGTCTGAGGACAGTTCTTCGGGGGCGAACGCGGCCCGGTCGGCCAAGGCACCCAGGGTGGCCAGCTCCTGCGGTGCTCCTGGCATCGCCGCCAGCACCTCTGCGGTGGTGGTTGACCGGTGGATCGGTAGTCCGGTCTCGACGAGTCGGTCGGTGGTCTCCCGCCACGCGGCAAGTGCTCGGGTTCTGGGCGTGCCGCGACGGCGGCGCCGGGCGCGCCGCACGGCTTTGCAGAAGGGAACCGCGAATACGAGAAGGGTCAAGACGAGCATGGCAGCCAGCCCGATGGTCAACGCGATAGCACTGGGCGAGACACGATCGGCGCCGGTCGGGGACTCCCACTGTGCACCTGCGGAGTCGGGTTCGAGCGGGGCCTGCCGCTCGGCATTGATCGCGTCGGTGACCGGGTCGTCGGCGCGGCCGGTCGGTGCTAGGGCGCCGTCGTCGCGCAACTGCCTGTTGACGTTCCGGGCGGGGGTGGGATCGACAGTTATCCAGCTCAGCCGGGCGAACCGGACCTCCACCCAGGCGTGCACGTCCTCGCCACGAACCTTCAGCTCGGTGCCTTCGAACGAGGGTCGGAATCCGAGCACCACTCGCGCGTCCCAGCCGAGCGATCGGCACATCAACGCGAACGCCGACGCGTACTGCTCACTGGTGCCGCGTTTGTCCCGCAGCAGCGCGGAAATGGCGAAGAGCCCATGCTCACCGGGTGCGTCGGCGGAGGTGTCAGCGGAGAACGGCAGCTCGGTCAGCTGGCTGTATAGCGCGGAGAACTGGGGAAAACCGGCGGGAACGCCCGTCGTCGCCGCACCGACAAATTCCAGCACGTCGGGCGGCAGATTGAGCGCGAACGGCGCAGGAGACGGCGCGGGCTCGTCGGCGCGCAGCGCCTGCGGTGCCGGGATCGGTTCGACTCCGACGACGCGGTACCGCGTTGGTGTGGGCACGCCGTCCGGGATCACCACGTCACCGGTCTGCTCGTCCACACCGAGACCGGCGACGTTGACCTGCTGCGCCCGGCCCGGGCTGGGCAGCCAGCCAAGTGTTTCGGAGTAGCGCACCGTGACGTCCATCTCGACGCTGCTCATTTCGACGCTGGGATGGGGAGCCGACCCGGCCGGTGTGGGGAGCTTGTGGCCGGCGCGGCGGTAGTCGGCGCGCACCGACCAGCTCCGGCCGTCGAAATCGGTGAGCGTGACCATCCGGAGCCGCTCGATCGGGTAGCGCCGGCCTGAGCAGCGGCATCGCCACGACCGCGACGAGGGTTATCACCCCGGCGCCGAGAAGCGGGCCAACGCTCACCCCCCGGCTCTGCTCCCGCAGCCGCGCGCTGACCAGCAGGCCCGTGACCAGCCCGAGAAACGCTACCGGGCACCAGCCGGGCAGCTCGCCGGTGCCGGCACCAAGCGAGAGACCAGCTACCAGACAGGCCAGCGCGGCATGGCCGGGGCTGGGAAGACGGCGTGTGCGCTGGAGCTCGCCCCCCTACCGCCACCAGCAGGCCTTCACCGCGCTGGCGTTCTGGTCCGCCCCACCGATCCGGACCAGTTCGGCGACGCCCTGCGACGGCTGGCGCTGGCGTTGGAGGCGCAGCTCGGCGATCACGGGTTCGCGATGGTCGACAAGATCGCCACCTCGGCCACGCTGGAGCGGTTCCTGCCCCGGCTGCGTGCCCTGCTGCAGGACAGCGGGCTGCTGCTGGTGCTGGACAACCTCGAAACCCTGCTCACCCCCGACGGCCAGTGGCGCGACCCCCGCTGGACACCCCTGATCGACGCACTGATCAGCCGTGATGGGGAATCCCGGGTGATCCTGACCAGCCGGATTCTGCCCACCGGGCTGGACCGGGACTCCCGGGTGCTGATCCGGCCGGTGCACGCGCTGTCGCGGGATGAGTCGGTGCTGCTGGCCCGGGAACTGCCCGACCTGCGCGCCCTGCTACACGCCGAGGCCGAACCGGTCCGGGGGCCGGAGGTGGCGGATCCGGCGCTGGGCCGCCGCGTGCTGACCCTGGTCCAGGGCCATCCCAAGCTGCTCGAACTCGCCGACGCCGCCGCAGCCGACCCGGTTCGGCTGGCCTAGCAACTGGCCGCAGCTGAAGCTGCGGTGGACGGGACGACCCTGCGGGCGTTTCTCACCGAGGGCGACACCGCGCCGGGTTGCGGGCGTGTCATGACAACTGTGTAAGCCACGGATGGACCAAGATCGGCCGACGTGATCATCACTCGGCCGGGAAGGGAACCATCTGTGAGTCAGGACACCAGTGTCGATGATTGTGATGTGGAGGCGTCTCGTCGGTTGGCGGCTGCGTTGGATCCGTCGGTGATTGATGCGTTGTTGGCTGATGCGCAGGCCACAGGTACGCCGATTGATGGTGTGGATGGTTTGTTGAACCGGATGACCAAGGCGGTGATCGAGCGGGCGTTAGCCGCCGAGATGACCCTCGAGCTGGGTTATGAGCGTGGTGATCGGGCGGGTGCGGGGTCGGGGAATTCCCGTAACGGTTATTCTGCCAAGACGGTCTCAACGCCGAATGGGCCGGTCACGATTAATGTGCCGCGGGATCGTAATGGTGTGTTCGAGCCGCGTATTGTGCCCAAACATGCCCGGCGGTTGGGTCAGATTGATGAGATGATCCTGTCGTTGTATGCCCGGGGGATGACGACTCGTGATATCGAGGCGCATCTGCGCGAAGTGTATGGGGTAAACGCGTCCCGGGAGTTGATCTTGAAGGTGACTGATGTGGTGGCTGATGAAATCGAGCTGTGGCGTAATCGGCCGGTTGATGAGGTGTACCCGATTGCTTATGTGGATGGGATCCGGATCCAGGTCCGGGACAAGGGTGCGGTAACAGTCAAGGGGTGCTGTTGCGTTAGTGGAGGGTGGGCCTGGCTGGGCCGTGTGTAGCCGCCAACAGATGGCGACGGCGAGTTCGGCGAAGGCCGCCAGGAGCCGATGCTGCCGGTCGGCATCCACGCCGAGTTCGTAGGTGGCCGCGGTGCAGGTTCTGGATGAAGGCGTGCCCGACGCTGATCACTCGGGTCGAGCGGAGTTGTTTGAGGCCGCGCATCGGTCGCAATCGGGCCTTGAGTCGGCCATGGTCGGTTTCGACGGAATTATTGGCGTATTGCTCTGTGACGTGGCAGGCGGCGGGCCCGCGCCCGGCGGAGGTGACCACACAGACGCCCGCAATGAGGAAGGGAATCACATGATCATCAAAGCGGGTCAGGTCGCGGTCGTGACCGGAGCGGCGCAGGGACTGGGTCGTGCCCTGGCCGCCGGGCTCATCGACCGGGGCGTGTCCGTCGTCTTGGCCGACACCGCCACGGAGCGTCTGCACGCCACAACCGAGGAATTCACCGCCCGCGACGCACCAGTGCTGCCGGTGATCACCGACGTCAGCGACGCGACCGCTGTCAACACGCTGGCCTCCCGCACCCTGGAGCACTTTGGCCGTGTAGACATGGTGGTCAACAACACCGGTATCGCACCCGGCGGCGGGCCGCTGTGGCAGACCGACCCGCAGGACTGGCAGCGCGTGCTGGCGGTGAACCTGCTCGGTGTGGTGCACGGGATTCAGGCGTTCGTGCCGCATCTGATGACGGCCGGCACCGGACACGTGGTGAATATCGCCTCGTTGGCCGGGCTAGTGGTGACGCCGTTCGGGGGTATCTACGGCGCCAGCAAGCACGCGGTGGTCGCGATCTCCGAGACGTTGCGCGCAGAGCTGGAGATGATGGGGTTGCCGATTGGGGTGACCGTAGCCTGCCCAGGCTTCGTGCGCACGCCTTTGGCCGAGAGCCTGGTCGCCTTGGCTCAGGCAGATGACGATGTGTTGACCGAACACCTGCCGGCGAACATGCCGAGAGAACAAATGGAACAACTGTGGGCGCAGCTCAGCGTGGGATCGCCACCATGATGGAGCCACAGGTCGCGGCCGAGCGCGTCCTGGCCGCGGTCGAAGCTGATCGGTTGTACGCGCTGACACATGGCAACTTTGAAGACGGCGTCCGTCACCGGGCCGAGAACATCCTTGCGGCATTAGATGACCGGGGCTGGCCCGGAAACTATGTCGGGACAGCAGACAATAAATGAGAGAAAGCACACACCGTTCACGCTGGCCAAGGCGGCGGCCAGGAATGGTGCTGAATCGCCGACCTTCCGATTCGAGATCGAGCTCACCGGCTCGTTATGGCAATTACGCAACACCGCCTGCTAGCTGCTGCGTTAGCAGATACAAACCCTCGGCAGTGCCTAATGGTTGCCATCGCTTCCCAGTCCAACGTGGGGATAAAGTGGGGCGTTGATCTTGGATTGGCCACTACGAGATCCTCTTATCCGGATTTTCGGCGGTGCAACCTGCTGGGGTTGTATGCACCGGTCGACCTCCTTGATCAGCGGCAGAATCTCGCTATGGCTGTACCGGCGCCAAGCCCGCACACCAGCTCCTAGCCGGGTGCCGGGATCTGTCCGAGGGGAGACTGGACCACTTCGCACACGTCCTGAACCAGCAAAACGCATCAAGCTCAGTTAGCTGCGCAGGTTTCAACCCTGGGCAGGACTCACAACAGATGGGAAAAGCTCCGACCAGCGGTTTTCTGCGGGGACGTCTGACCGTTGAGCACCAGGCATCACTCGATCAGAGCAGTATCGCAGCACGTTTGGCCGCCGAAGCTAGCGACACACCTGGCCAGCACCGAGAGCCGGAAAAACGACTGTGAGGCCGCGGCGCCGAGGACAGCTCTGCCTGCCTGGACGACCAGGAGATCTTGGAAGCTTCCACGCCGCGCGGTGCTGCTGAAGATTTGCAACCGGGTGCCAATGCCCTCGGGGTTGAGCTGATGGGCCTTTGTCGCAGATCTGAGCAAGTCCGGACGATTCTGAGCTGCGACGGACAGGCGAGGCTCATGCGCGCCGGCTGTGGGGGTTCAAGTCCGAGGGGACTCGACCACTACGCACACGTACTCAACCAGCACAAACTCCTGGTAGGAGGGTAGTCTCGGGGCACTGCGGCGCCTGATGGGAGCCCGGGTATTGTCGTGCGGGCCTTAACGCGGAGACGTCAGCCTCGTCCAAGATCTCGGTCGAGCTGGCCTGAGTACGATCGTCAAGGCGAGTCCGGCGGCGTAACCCCGGGACACGGTGGCGTCATTGTCTCTTAGAGCCTGTTGGCAAATGGTCACGCTGCTTGTTGATCGGGCGCAGAGGCTATGGTGCGGGGGCTTCCCCATCGGGGATGGGGTGGTGCGCCGGAGGTTGCCCGGGCCAGTTTCCGGGTCATG
>JALZHU010000475.1 GCA_030860695.1 Actinomycetota bacterium | reverse complement strand
CTCCGGCGCACCACCCCATCCCCGATGGGGAAGCCCCCGCACCATAGCCTCTGCGCCCGATCAACAAGCAGCGTGACCATTTGCCAACAGGCTCTTAGGCCGCTCCCGGGGCGGCGTGAGCACCAAAATCCACCTGGCCGCCGACCCACCTGGCCGCCGACGCCCGCGCCCGGCCGATCTCCCGGATCATCACCCCAGGGCAACGCCATGACACCGTGGCCTTCGAGCCGGTGATGGCTGACATCCGCATCCGGCGCCGCGGTCGCGGTCGCCCCCGCACCCGACCCGACCGAGTCCTCGCTGACAAGGCCTACTCCAGCCGACCCATCCGCGCCCAGCTGCGCCGACGCCGGATCAAGACCACCATTCCCCAAGCGGGTTGACCAGCAGGCCCACCGAGTCCGGAAGGGCAGCCAGGGCGGGCGGCCACCCAACTTCGACTCCGAAACCTACAAAGGCCGCAATGTTGTCGAGCGCTGCATCAACAAGCTCAAACAGTTCCGCGCTGTAGCCACCCGCTACGACAAACGCGAATACATCTTCCACGGCACCGTCGACGTCGCCTCGATCAGAATCTGGCTCCGCGACCCCGTCCCATGATCCACAGGACACAGCCTGGGATGCTACTCCTGATCGCCTTGTTCGCCGTGGTGCTACCGCTGGCTCTGCTGCTGGGTGCGCACCTCGGAGCGGCGTGGTTGCAGCAGGTGGTGCTGCCGTGAGCCGCGGTTGGCCGTGCCCAACCTTCCGCTAACGTAACAACGTTTCGAGAACTGGACTTCCCTCCGGGTTACTTGGGTGTCCAGCCCGTGGTGGTGTTGTCGCCGGATTCCTTTACGTAGAGCGTAGCGACGGGGTTTTCGTCGAGGCGTTGGTAGATGTCGCCGACGTTGCCGAGCACTTTGCCGGTCGGCGGGTCCCCGTTGGGATCTCCCACACCGACCAGGAAGCGTCCGGCTCCAGTACCAGCGCTGGAGCCGCCGCGGCTGGCCCCACCCCCGACGACGATCGTCTGCTGAGGCAGCCGGTCCAGGCCGATGAGCGGGCGGGTGACCTCCCCCTCGATGCGGTTCAAGGCGCACACGGGCGTCTGGGCGAACTGGGACCCCTGGAACACGACGCCCCGGCTCGCTCGGCTGATCGAGTTCCCCACGGCAGAGACGTGGTGGACCGGGTTGACGCCGGCGAGGAAAAGGATGCCCGTTTTCCACGAGCCCGGGCTTTGGACGGTGATGTCGTTGTTGCGAACGGAGACGTGGTTGATCTCAGAGTTCCCCGAAGCTTGAATGAGGACACCGTTGGTGCAGGGACCGGTTGCGACCAGCATGTTCCCGTCGACGGCGACGTCGTCGCTTCCGGTGATCCGAATGCCGTATCCAGCTGGGGTGACGCAGAGGTTGTTGGCGACGAGCGCCCGGCTGACCTGGCGGTTGTTGCTCTCGCTGAGGTTGATCACCCCTGGCGTATCGTCGTGCTCGCTGATCAGCAGGTTCCCTGTGATGAGCACCGAGTCGCCCCCTTGCTGGAGGTTGAGCAGAATTCGCCCGGGCTGAACCGATTGCGGAACGAGCACAACGTTGTGCTGGATCGTCAGCTGGGCGACGTCGGTGCAGAACACCTCACCGCCGAGGAGGATGTTGTCGGCGAATTTCACTCTGCGGACCGGGTCGGTACCGCGGACGCCGGAGATGGCCACGGCCACGCCGCGGGGTTCGTGCACGAGGACGTTGGACTCGATGATGATGTCAGTCGGTGCCACGATGATGGGTTCACCGTCTGGTGGCCGGCCGCCTGTGGGTTCGAAGTCCAGGCACTGGTCGGTGCTCGGTGCGGTCATCTCGATGTAGCAGTTGCGCACCCACGCGAACTCGACTCCGCGCTGGAAGCCCACGCCGGTCCGTTTGTTTTGGATGAACCGGCAGCTTTCGACCCAGATGTTCCTGACCTTCCTGTCGCGCCTGCCGAGCATCCGGATGCCGTCTCCTGCAGCCTGGAATATCCGCACCTGCTGTACGGCGATCTCCTCGGAGCCTTCGTTGATGTGGATTCCGTGCATCTGCTCAACGGCATTGCCCAGGGTGAGGTAGACGCCGTGGATGGACAGATCCCGGAACGTCAGGTTCTGACACTCGACGGTCTCGATCACATGGGTGTCCCTGTTGAGGTCCTGGTTGGGCATGAGGCGAAGGATCGTCACGCCTGGCCCCGATCCCCGGAACGTCAGGTTTCTCAGGCCCCGCAGCCCGATCGCGGCCGGCTGCGTGCCCGAGGCTGTCGGGATGCGCGTGAAGTCGTACACCCCCGGTCCAAAGCAGATCTCCGCAGACTCGATGTTCTGACTGTCAAGGTTGGCGAGCAGCAGCTCCAGGCCGGGCCGCGAGTCAGTCTTCCAAACATCGGCCAGCACCGCTTCGACTGTCCGCTGCGCCGGCGCTGCCAGGGTCGCCTGCGTGGAGCTGTCGACCGACTGAATGGTCGTGACAAACAGGCCTGCCGCCTGGATGGTCACGTCCGTGCCGAGGTCGAGCCGCGAAAACTTGGCGGTCTGGCTCTCCCGTCCCCGGGGGCTCTCCAGCCC
>JALZHU010000037.1 GCA_030860695.1 Actinomycetota bacterium | reverse complement strand
CCCCTGCCGGGTGTACTAGCTGGTGTGGGAGCTGTCCGCCTACGGAGTAGCCGGCGGCGACAGCACCTGCCCGATGATGAACACGGTGGCGTTCCTGGTGGGGATGTTGCCGCACAGCACCTGAGCGCCGTTCACGGTCGGCGCCGCCTCGGTACCGCCAATGTTGATTTGGCCGCCTTGCAGGCTGGTCAGCGTGCCCCGCTCGACGATGCCCGCGGCATCGTAGCGATTGCCAACCACGTGGTACTTCAGGGTCGTGGCCAGCTGGCTGTTCGGCGACGCCACGTCCGGGGCGGTGGTCAGCTGGTTGATGATGCCCGGATTCTGGGCCTCGAACGCTTGGAATGCCGAGTCGGCCGGGGCGAACACAGTGATGGCCTCGGCACTGTTAAGGGTGTCAGCCAGGTTCGCGGCTTGCACGGCCTTCGTCAGGGTGGTCAGCATCGGATTGTTACTGGCCGCGGTGGCCACCGGGTCGTCGACCATGCCCTGCGCCGAGCCCTCGCCCTGCGTGGGTATCTGGTTGCAAGCCGGACCGAAGATGTCCGAAATCTGAGTGACGCCCGTACCGGGGGGTGATTCCAAGGTGGGCGAAGCCGGCTCGCCGGCCGGCGCGGGACCGGGAGCTTCAAACCCGGTAGCCGGCTCCTCCGCATTGCCGCATGCACCAACAACGGCGGTCAGGGCTGCCATAGCACCGACCGCGGCCAGTCGCTGGATCTTCCTCACTCGATCTCAACTCCTCATCGGACGCCCGGCTCGTCTCCAGCCTCGCTTGCATTACTTCAGTAATCTCGGCAAGGCTGATTTACGCCAGGCAGATTACGAATAGGACACATCTGCACTGCATTCACCCGTCCGTATGGACGGTGAACTGCACCGAATGCCACCTGCGGGCCGTCCGGATCGGCGCGGCCCGGTTCGCGGTCTGCGGGTACCCAGCCTTGTCGGGGTCGCGAACCTCGGCGACACGATCGGCATGTTCCCACCGCTCCGGCAGTCGAAACAATTCATGCGGTCCCGTATGCGAAATTGTTACAAAACCGTAGAGTTCAGGAGGGAAGTGACCGAGATATATGTCAGGGGCGGCTCTCTGACTCCGGCCGCCCTGATGAGTAGTAGCTGCGTCGGTCTACTTAGGACGCCGGCAGTGACAGCACCTGCCCAATCACGAACACGGTGGCGTTCTTGGTGGGGATGTTGCCGCACAGCACCTGGGCGCCGTTCACGGTCGGTGCCGCCGCGGTGCCACCGATCGTGATCTTGGAGCCTTGCAAGCTGTCTAGAGTTCCCCCCTCGACGATGCCTGCAGCGTCGTAGCGCTGACCGACCACGTGGTAGGTCAGGATCTGGGTCAGCTGGCTGTTTGGCTGCGCCACATCTGGGGCAGTGGTCAGCTGGTTGATGGTGCCGGGATTCTGGGTCTCCAAAGCTTGGAATGCCGAATCGGCCGGGGCGAACACGGTCAGCGCTGGAGCGCTGTTCAGGGTGTCACCCAACTTGGCGGCCGTCACTGCCTGCACCAGGGTGGTCAGCAGAGGGTTGTTACTGGCCGCGGTGGCCACCGGGTCGTCGACCATGCCTTGCGCTGAGCCCTCGCCTTCCGCGGGCACCTGGTCACAGGCCGGACCGAAGATGTCGCTGATCTGGGTGACGCCGGTGCCGGTGGGTGCTGCCCCCTCTGAGGTGGGCGCAGCCGGCTCGCTGGCCGGCGCGGGAGCTTCAGCCTCGGTGGCCGGCTCCTGTGCACTGCCGCATGCGCCAATCAGGACAGTCAGGGCGGCCATAGCGCCGACCGCGGCCAGTCGCTGAGTCTTCCTCACTCGATCTCAACTCCTCATCGGGCTGCTCGGCTGGTCCGGGGCCTTCTGTGATTACTTCGGTAATCCGTAGCGCCGGGTTCGCGGATAATAGATTACGAATGGGACACATCTGCGCCGTATACGATGTGTCCTCATAGGACAGTGAACTGTACCGAATGCCATCCAGTGGCGCCGTCCGGGATGGGTGCGGCCCGGTCCGTGGTCTGGGTGTAACCGGTCTTGTCCGTCGCGCGGACCTCAGCGACGTGAGCTCCGGGCTCCCACCGTCCCCGCAGCCGGAACATCCGCCAAGTGTCCACGTTGACCTCAGTGGACAGCTCCGCGGGTCGCCACTCGCCATGGTCGATGCGTACCTCGACCTTCTCAATGCCTCTGGTTTGCGCCCAGGCGATACCCGTGATCGGGGTGTCCCGGCTGATCCGCTCAAACGCACCAGGACTGTCAATCCGGGACATCGTTTTGATCGGTGCCCGCTGCGCCCAGCCGCGCTGTAACCAGTAGGCCCGCTGCGCGTCAAACGTGGTGAGTTCCATATCAGTGATCCACTTGGTTCCGGACACAAAACCGTAAAGGCCGGGTACGATCATCCGAACCGGGAAGCCGTGCTCGATCGGCAGCGGCTCGCCGTTCATCCCGATCACCAGCATGGCCTGCCTGGCCGGATCGGTGAGGGTCACGGTCGGGGTGCCGCAGGTCCACCCGTCGACGCTGGTAGTGAACGCCTGGTCGGCGCCCCGTTGCACGCCGGCCTCATCGAGAATGTCGGCCAGCAGCACGCCGGTGAAGTTTGCGGTGGAGATGTACGGCCCGCCGATCTCGTTGGACACGCAAGTCAGGGTCACGGTGCGCTCGATCAGCTGGCGCAAGGTCAGGTCCGTCCAATTCAGGGTGAGCTCCCGGTCGACCATCCCGTGTATCCGTAACCGCCAGTCCTCGGCGCGTATCTGTGGCAATGTGAGGTTGACGTCAACCCGGTAGAAATCCCGGTTCGGGGTGATGAAGGTCGGCGACCCGTCCGCGGCGAAGTCGGCCCCGGGCGGGATCGGCGGCGCGGGCACTGTGGGCACGATTCGCCCGACCGTCTGGCGGGAGACTTCGATCCCGCCGCGTCCGGTCAGCAGCTGGCCGCCGGCCGCTGCGACGCCGGCACCTGCGGCGACCCCGACCGACCCGGCGAGCAGCGTGCGGCGAGACACCCCCGCCGTCCCGTCCCCCGTTAACGGCTGGCTGAGCCGGCCCAACCGGTGCAGGGCGACGAATGTCCCCACACTGGCGATCAGCCCCGTCAGCGGGGCGAGCACGTCGAGTGGACCTGCGGTGGGACGGGACAGCACCGCGACCGTGGCGACCGCGCCGAGCATGGCGATCAGTACCAGCCCGGGTGTGCGGGAGTGCCGGGACAGCAGACCGGCGACCACCCCGATCAATCCGATCACCACCGCCATGCTCAGCAGCAGAACGACCTTGTCATAGCTACCGAAAGTGCGGATTGCGAAGTCCTTGAGCCAGGACGGGGTGAGGTCTATGGCACTACCGCCCACCGCGAGGAACGGCGAGGCAGTTGGCGATATCAACTTCCCCACCAGGTGCCCCGCCGCTAACCCCGCAGCCGTCGACAGCAGGCCAACCAAGGCTGCCACCGCAACGGTCAGCCGGGACGTAGTCACGCCTGCCCTTTCGCGCCCCACTGACAGGCGGTTCAATCTCCAAACCGGATCGTAATGCTTCTCATCGGGTGAGCGCGGCCCGCAGGCGCTGCTCCTGCACAGTCCAGAAGCCGTGCTCCCGCCCGTCGACGAGGATCACCGGGACTCGATCGCCGTACTCGGCCTGCAGCTCTGGATTCGCGTCCACGTCGCTGGTGTGCCACGGAACATCTAGTTCGGCGCAGATCCGGGCGATGTCCTCGCGGGCCGCTGCACAAGCATGGCAGCCCACCCGGACCAGCAAGGTCACCTCGTGCCGCATCCCCTCAGCCTGCCACCGCAGCCACCCCAGGCTGCGTTGGCGGGTACAGACCGCAGTAATTCGGGTCCGGATTAGTGCAATCGGCCCCAGCACGCGGCTGACGGGGGAGCTGACCTCGTGCACCAGCTACGTACTGTGCGCAGCGCAGGAGGTGCACGGCGTAGCGTGTCGCCGTCGTATGCTTCCGCACGCCTTAGGCGAGGAGTTGACGCGAACGGTCGGCTCGAGCGAACGAGGAGTGGCTCATGCCGCAACCGAGATGGTCCTCGGAACTCCGGGGTCGATCCGCGACGGCCCGCGGCCGTGCGGACGGTCCACCGGCACAGCTGCGCGGGTTGCGCCGGCTGGCGTTAGACCGTGTCGAACGTCGGCGCCTGATCGCGTGAAGTTCGCCTCTCGCCCCAACCCCCAGCCGATCCCGGATTCGAGCGCCCCAAATCCCGGTGTCGCAGATTTGGGCGCCACGGACTTGGATCAGGCCCCAGGGGGTGCCGACACTGTCGACCACGCTGGGTCAGAGGTCGACACGGCCGCGTGGGAACTTGTCGCGGCCGCCCAGCAGGGTGATCAACACGCCTTCGGTCAGCTCTACGACCGGTACGTTGATGTGGTCTTCCGCTTCATCCTGTTCCGCGTGGGTGATCGTCCGCTGGCCGAAGATCTCACCAGCGAGACTTTCCTGCGCGCGCTGCGCCGCATCTCCTCGGTGAGCTATCAAGGCCGGGACGTCGGGGCTTGGTTCGTCACCATCGCGCGTAACCTGGTTCTCGACCACGTCAAGTCCAGCCGCTACCGACTGGAGATGACCACTGCTGACATTCTCGACTCCAGCACGAGTGACCGCGGCCCCGAGCACGAGGTGGTCGAGGAGGCCACTGCCACCGAGCTCATGCGCTGCGTCGCCCAGCTGGGTCGCGATCAGCAGGAGTGCATCATGCTGCGCTTCATGCAGGGCCTATCGGTCTCGGAGACCGCAGCCGTGATGGGCCGCAATGAGGGTGCGGTCAAGGCGCTGCAGCATCGCGCGGTCCGCAGGCTGGCGCAGTTGTTGCCCGAAGGACTGCGATGACTATCACATTCAAACCAGGCACATCTGCGCCAGGCCCATTCCGATCGGGCGTAACCACCCGGATAGCTGCTCGTTGCTCCGGACGACATGGCCCAAGGGCCCGAAGGCGGTGAGGACGACGCACACATCCGGGGGTCAGAACAGCGGCGGGCAGGAGCAGGAACGCTTCGCCCGCGCTGTGGATGGTGGTGTGTGCGATGCCGCCGACCGCGCCGTGCAGCGTGACCTGGCCGTCGTCGCGGCGTTGCGCGAAGTCGGTGCAGCGGTCGGTCCGAATCCGGTAGAACGCGATCGGATGCGTCAGCGCGTCATGGCCGAGTTCTCTTCTGTCGTACACGACGGCAGCAGTCCGGTGATGGTGCTGCGTTCTTCTCGGGAAACATCCCTGAAGCGCCGCTGGATCCCGGAGGAGACCCGGGGACGGTTGGTGATCGCGGCCGCTGCGGCGTTGTGCCTGCTGATGTCGCTGTCTGGGATGAGCGTGCTGTTGTCCCGTGATGCGCTGCCCGGTGACGCCTTGTACAGCTTCAAGCGCACCGCGGAGTCCGCTGAACTTGGGTTGACTTTCGGTGACCAACCGAAGGCACTCAAGCATCTGGAATTCGCCAGCGCTCGGGTTAATGAGATCGAGATCATGGCTGATCAGGCCGACGCAGCTGGCAACTGGTCTGCTGGACAAGGCAAGTTCCTCCGGGCCTTGGACGACTTCGACGGAGACACCACTGCAGCAGCGAGGCTACTGACCGGCCTAGCCATCAACGGCGAGGCCAATAGTCTGTCTGCTTTGCGCGGCTGGGCCGAGCAGCAGAAGCTCCGGCTCTCTGCCGTCCGGGCCGCCTTGCCACTGCGTACCAGCGCCCGGGTGGACAGCACGCTCGGATTGCTGGATCGGGTAGTCGCAAGAGCCTCCGCGTTGAGCGACCGGTCCGGCTGCGTCACGATCACCTCTGGCACCCGCGACGATTTGGGGCTGTTGCCAGCAAAGGACGCCTGCAAACCGACCTCGGTGGACGGCACCTCCTCGGCAATACCACTGCCAGACGTCACGCACGAGCCGGTAACAGGGCCGCTCGACGTGATCACACCGCCTAGTCTGCTTCCTCCGACGAATCAGGCTCAGGCTCTGGCTCAGAGCAGTCCGAGTCGTAGGCCAGGCCCGGGGCTCCCATCCACTCGGAGTCCGCGTGGTGTGCTACCGAAGCCAAGCCAGCCTAGGGACGAGCCGTTAAGACCCGAGCCGTGGCGATCCGAGCCTTGGCATCCCTTGCCTGGGCATGATTCATCACCCCCTGCCGCTCCGCTACCTCCGTGGATCCTGCAACCGCAGTTGCTACCTCCGGGTTAAGCAGCCAGGTCACATTACCTATGTGGCCATACCGGATAACTCCTGTTTGTCTGGTTGCTCAGGAGAAGTGATCACGGCAGTCTGGTGGTGGTCGGTCTTCGCTTAAGCGGGCCTGAAGAGGTAAGGACCACCACCGGCGATATCAGGGCAGGATCCAGTGCCACGACGGCGCCGTCAGGACATCCGAGAGGAGCGAGCCACCCTGGCCACTCCTACCGGGGAAGCCGCCGAGTTGGTTCTTCCTGGCGTGGCCGTCGCGGAGGTGGGAATCACTCCAGCAATTCCTCCGGATCTCACCGCAGCTGCTTTCTTCGATGTCGACAACACGTTGATGAGAGGAGCGTCGATCTTCTACTTCGCCCAGGGTTTGGCAGCCAGGAAGTTCTTCCCCACTGGGACACTCGCTTCGTTCGCGTGGCAGCAGCTGAGATTCAGGGTGGTCGGCAGGGAGCTCAGCCTCGCAGAGATCCGCACCAGCCGGGAACAGGCGCTGTCGTTCGTGACTGGTAAGTCGATCCAGCAGCTCGTCGGACTCGGTGAGGACATTTATGACGAGCTGATGGCCGATCGGATCTGGTCTGGGACCCTGGCGCTGGCTCAAATGCACCTTGACGCCGGTCAGCGGGTGTGGCTAGTCACCGCAAGTCCGGTGGAGCTGGCCACGATCATTGCCCGCCGGCTGGGACTCACTGGGGCGCTGGGCACCGTGGCGGAGACCGTCGACGGTGTATACACCGGTCGGCTGGTGGGCGACATCCTGCACGGAGCGGCCAAGGCGCAGGCTGTGCGTGCGTTAGCCATCAAAGAGGGCCTCAACTTGCGGCGCTGTACTGCCTACTCCGACTCGGCCAACGACATACCCATGCTCTCCGTGGTGGGCACCGCAGTCGCGGTGAACCCTGATCCCGGCCTTCGGGAGACTGCTCGGGCACGAGGCTGGGAAATCCGAGACTTCAGGACCGGCCGCAAGGCCGCGAGAATTGGGGTGCCCTCGGTGCTGGGCGTCGGAGCGATGGCTGGTGCGGTCGCAGCAGGTCTCGCCTACCAACGTCGCCCTCGTGCCTGACCCCCTCAGGGTGAGGGTCAGCCGAGGAAGGGGTTACGGCGTTGGGCGAGTAACCGGTAGAGGGTCTGCTGGATGGTCTCGCGTATCTGGTCGGCGAGGTCAAAGACCAGCATCGGATCCTCCGCTGAAGCCGGCTCGTACCCTTCGGTGTGGACTGGCTCACCGAATTCGATGTACCACTTGGACGGCAGTGGGACTGCGCCCAGCGGTCCCAGGAGGGGGAAGAACGGGGTCACCGGGAAGTACGGCGTGCCGAACAGCCGGGCCAGCGGCTTGATGTTGCCGATCATCGGATAGATCTCCTCCGCGCCCACGATCGAGCACGGGATGATGGTCGTCTGAGTGCGCAACGCTGCGGAGACGAATCCTCCGCGTCCGAAACGCTGCAGCTTGTACCGGTCGCGATAGAACTTGCCGAGGCCCTTGAATCCCTCCGGCCATACCCCCACCAGCTCGCCGGAGGTGAGCAACCGCTCGGCGTCGGGGACACAGGCTAGGGTCTGGCCCGATTTGCGAGCTAACGAGCCGAGCAGGGGGGTGCGGAATACCAGATCGGCGCCGAGCATCCGCAAGTGCCGCCCGGCCGGATGCTGGTCGCGCACTGCCACTGCCGTCATCAGCGCATCCACCGGCAGCGTTCCGGAGTGGTTGGCCACCAGCAAAGCGCCGCCTTGGGCGGGAACGTGGTGGATGCCAATCGTCTCGACCCGGAACCACGTGCGGTACAGCGGTCGCAGCAGCGGTAGCAGTACATGGTCGGTGAGGTCTGGGTCGAAGCCGAACTCGTCGACACCGTAGTCGCCGCACAACCGCCTGCGCGTGAATGCCAGCAGCTCGGCCAGCTGCCGGTACCACTGTGGGTCGTCCACCTCGACGGCCGCTTGCAGAGCGCTAGCGGCCGCCCCGTCTTCTGGGCCATGCAGCGGAATCACGCGCGCTTCCAGCATCTCCATCACCGCCTGCTACCGGAGCCGGGCCGCAAGCCGGAGCAGGCTCTGCTCTGCCGCGGCCACCCAGTTGGGATGGATTAACGGCCGCAGCGCTCGGCCGTGCACGTAGTCGTCGAACGCTTGGGCAGTGGTCCACCGGGGTACGAAGCCGAACTCGGTGCGCAATCGGGTTGTGTCCAGCACTCGGCCGAAGTTGAGGAGTCGGGTCTGCTCGGGGGAGTAGTCGATGAGCTGGATGCTGCGCAGCAGCCACCCGACGGTGGCCACAGCCGGCTCTGGTATCGGAACTGGGATCCGGCCGGCCCGCCGAATCGCCTGGGACAGCAGCAGCACCCCGTCGCCGCCGACGTTGAAGACTCCAGCTAGCCGCTCCCGGGTGGCCCGCTCAAGTACCGCTAGAGCGTCCTCCTCGTGCAGCAGCTGCACCCGACCGTCGTAGCCCAGCACCGTCGGCACCATCGGCAGGGAGAAGTACCGGGTCAGGGCGGTATCGATACGTGGGCCGATGATGTTGGCGAAGCGCAGCACCGTGACGTCCACATCCTCGCGCCGCCGTGCGAAACCGCGGATGTAGCCCTCGATTTCCACCGCATCTTTGGCGTATCCCGAGGTGGGCAGACTGTTCGGTTCGTCAGCCTCGGTAAACACCGCTTGATCCCGGGGACTCGCACCGTACACCGCACCGGTGGACTTCACGATCAACCGAGTCACCGTTGTCGACTTCTGGCAGGCCGCTAGGAGCTGCATGGTGCCGATGACATTCATCTCCTTCATCGAGCTGCGCCCATTTCTGGGCCCACCAGAGCTCCGCGGGTTGGCACTCATCGATGCGTGCACCACAGTGTCGATCTTGGCAGTGGAGATCACCTTGGCGATCAGCGGACTGCGCAGGTCAACGCCGATGAACTCGGCGCGTCCCATCCGCCGCAAGAGGTCTCGGCGCGGAGGCACCGTGTCGACCCCAAGAACGCGGTCGATCCTGGGATCGGCCGCGAGCCGAGCAGCCAGATGACCCCCGACGAAGCGGCTGGCTCCGGTGACAAGGACCGTGGAGGGCGACATGCTAAGGGCGGACTCGGGCCGCGAGTACGCGCTGAATTACTTCTTCAGCTTGCGACGCTGTACCCGCGTCTTGCGCAGCAACTTGCGGTGCTTCTTCTTGGACATTCTTTTCCGGCGCTTCTTGATCACCGAGCCCATGCTCGGCCTCCTCGCTGGTCGTGGACGCACTGGTCGTGGATGCACTGGAAAGCGCCCGCCAGTGGGCGCAAGCGACCGCTCAGGTTACCCCTGATTGGATCTGCGGCCAGCACCCGACCCGATCTCTCACCCAGCATCGAAGTAGGCGTTCTCCAGGTAACTGTGCACAGCCACCTCTGGAACCCGGAAGGACCGACCGACGCGCACCGCGGGCAGCTCGCCCGCATGTACCAGCCGGTAGACCGTCATCTTGGACACCCGCATCATCGCGGCCACCTCGGCGACCGTGAGGAACTGCACCTTGGCCGGCCCGGATTGCTCGTTCGTCAGCATGGGTCATCGCGTCCTCACCACGTCGCGCGCCGCTGGGCTTCCCCTCCCGCGGTCCGTGACGCTCCTGTTCTGATGAGAGTAGCGGGACTGGTGGTGGCCATGCGACTCCCTCGGTCGTGGTGGGTTTCCTCGGTTGTGGTGGCATCAGTCGCGGTGGGCAACGCCAAGTTCGACCGATCGATCTCGAGCCGCCTCGATTGCGGCCAGCAAAGCTGCCCGTACCCCGTGGCGCTCCAGTTCCCGAATCGCCATGATCGTCGTACCGCCGGGCGAAGTCACCGCCTCCCGCAGCAGCACCGGGTGGTCACCGGTGTCGCGCAGCATCCGGGCCGCACCGATCGCAGATTGGGTGATCAGTTGAGTCACCATCGGCCGGGGCAAGCCAAGTAGGATCCCTGCGTCGATCATCGCCTCCACCAGGTAAAAGAAGTAGGCCGGGCCGGATCCGGACAGCGCAGTGACGGCGTCCTGCTGGCTTTCCGGCACCCGGACCACCTTGCCCACACTGCCCAGCAGTTCCTCGGTCAACTGCAGGTGGGTGTCGGTGGCGAAACGGCCGGCGGATATCGCGCTCATTGCCTCGCCGACCAGCATTGGAGTGTTGGGCATAACCCGCACGATCGGCACATTGTGAGGAAGCCGACGCTCGTAGAGCGTGGTAGGCAACCCAGCGCACAGGCTGACAACCAGTGTGTCCGAGCCGATCAACCCGGCGAGCTCAGCCAATAGTGGTTCAATGTCCTGCGGCTTCACCGCGACAACCAGGACATCGGCCTTCCGCGCGGCGGTAGCTGTGTCTACCGCGCGTACCCCGTACGTCTGCTCCAGCTGGGCAGCCCGGTCGGGATAGCGTTCGGTGAACATCAGGTCGTCCGTGCTGCGACCGGCGTTGAGTAGTCCGGATATCAAGGCTTCGCCGATCTTGCCGGCGCCCAGGACGGCGATCGTGGTCATGGCGGCAGGGTGCCACAGCCGTCAGGACCGCCGGACACCCATCCACCCGGTTCCATTGCCGGCTCAGCCGGCGGTGTCTGATTGCCGGCTCAGCCGGCGGTGTCTGATTGCCGGCTCAGCCGGCGGTGTCTGATTGCCGGCTCAGCCGGCGGTGTCTGATTGCCGGCTCAGCCGGCGGTGGTCCGATACCACGGCGCGAAGGAAGAAGGCGACGTTACCGGGTCGCTCGGCAATCCGTCGGATGAGGTAGAAGTACCAATCCGAGCCGTAGGGCAGGTACACCCGGACGGTGTCTCCGGCCGCGGCCAGCCGTCGCTGCTCGGCCGGACGCACCCCATAAAGCATCTGGTACTCGAAGCTGCCCGGTTTACGCCCGTACCAGCGAGCCCGCTCGCTCACGATGCTGACCAGCCGGGGATCATGGGTGGCGAACATCGGGTAGCCCGGCCCGGCCAGCAGGGTGTTGGCACAGCGCACAAAGCTGCGTGCGACTTCGTGCGACGTCCGGAATGCGAGCTCAGGCGGTTCGGCGTAGGCGCCCTTACATAGCCGGATCCGGGCGCCCTCGACCGCCAGTTCCCGGCAGTCGTCCACCGTGCGGTGCAGGTAGGCCTGCAGCACCGCCCCTGTGGTGGGCCAGCTGCGGCGTAGCTCGGCGTGCACCCGCAAGGTGGAATCGGTAAGGGTGTGGTCTTCGGCGTCCAGGGTCACGGTGGTGCCGGCCTGCTCGGCAGTAGCGCAGATCCGGGAGGCGTTGCGCAGCGCCAGTGCCTCGTCCAACCGCTGGCCCACAGCGGACAGCTTCACGCTGACCTCGGCCCGGTTGGCCAGGCCCTCGGCTTTCAAGCGCGCCAACAGTTCAAGGTAGGCGTGCACGGTGGCTTCCGCGCCGGCCTCGTCTGCGACGCCCTCTCCCAGGTGATCCAGGGTCACCGCTAGACCGTCGGCTATTAAAGCGGCGGTTGCCACCACCACCTGCTCGGTGCTCACCCCGGCGACGAAGCGCTGGACCAGGTACCGGCTGACCGGGGCAGTGGCGACGAGCCTGCGTACGGTCGGATTGCCGGCAGCGGCCAGGATCAGGGAGCGCAGCACGGTCTCACGCTAGCGCGTGCCTGTCCCATGATCGCTCAACGCAGCCGGATAGCCGGGTCTTGAGCGCTCTGGAACTCCCGAGCTCGGCAGGAGAGTGGCTTGACCGCTCCCGTCTCCACGCTATGCGGGGAGCCTCGCGATCCATGCCCCAACACCTGTTCCCCCTGATGGCGGCCACTCCTAGCCGACGACAACGTCGACCGCCAGCAGCTTGACGTCCCACCCAGAGGTGCACTCGCGTCATGGATTGCGGAGCTGCGACCGTCCGGAAACCTGGCCCCCTGCCAGCAATGGACCAATCGGAACGTGTGTCGTTGCAGCCTTAATCTGCGGCCTCGTTCACGGGTTGTTCCTGGCGGTCGCTGTCGCGCGCCGGCTCCTCGCCGGTGTGCTCCGGTCCGGATTGTTGCTCCGGGCCGGCACCGCTACGCCGTCGAGTTTCCCGGATGGCGAACCGCACGGCGGCCGCAAGTACGACGATTCCGACCACGATCTCGATGACGATGACCGCGCTCATGACAGGCCTTCACACTCCTCTGGCTCACAGATGCAGGCGCGCGAAGAGTAGCGCCTCGGTCAGGTCGGCGCGGCGCTCTGGGTGGGTACGGGCCCGGCGGGTATTCACCTCAAGCACCACGGTGCCGGTGAATCCCCGGTCCGCCAGCGCTTGGCACACTTCGGCGCAGGGCTGGCTGCCCCGACCGGGCACCAGGTGCTCGTCGCGGGGGGCGCCGCTGCCGTCGGCCAGATGCAGGTGCGCCAGCCGCGATCCCATCCGCTGTGCCATCGCCACCGCGTCGACTCTAGCCGTGGCAGTATGCGACAGGTCCAGTGTGTAATGCGAGTACCCGACGTCGGTCGGGTCCGGTGATGGCACGTAGCTGGACACTCCGAGCCGGCCATGGCGCACCGGGAACATATTCTCCACCGCGATCGTGGTCCCGGAAGAGGCCTCCAGCGCAGCGATCTGCTCAGCGAATCCCGTGGCGTAGTCTCGCTGCCAGCGAAACGGTGGGTGTACTACCACGGTGTCGGCACCTAGCTCGGTGGCTGCCTGCACAGTGCGCTCCAGCCGAACGGTCGGATCTGCCGCCCACACCCGCTGGGTGATCAGCAAGCAGGGAGCATGTAGGGCGAACACGGGAATCCGGTGGCGAGTTGCCAGCGCCGCGAGGGCGGCGACATCCTGGCTGACTGGGTCGCCCCACACCATGACTTCGACGCCGTCGTAGCCGAGCTCGGCGGCCAGCTTGAAGGCCACGGCGATCGATTCGGGCCACACCGAGGCGGTGGAGAGAGCCACCCGGATTGGAGCTGGCCGAGGCACCGGCTATCGACCGACAAGCAGCAGCGCTGCCGGGGACACCGTGACGAACAAGCCGACAAGCACCGCAATCACCGTCGTCTGCAGGTCCTCGGCACGCCGGACCCGGCGGACTACCCAGACCAGAGCGGTGATCACGGCCAGGGCTACGACCAGCGCTATCACCGGAATCTGCTGCCAAAGCCACTCACAGATCAACCACAGCGCGGCACCGCCGACGACGCCAATCCCGATCTGGCTCACCATCACGACCCATTCCCACAACGGTGAGCCGGACTCCTGTGCCTGGTCCTCCTCGACCGCGGGTTTGTTCTCGTCAGGAACGGCGCGGGTGGCGGTACCCAGCCCGGCAGGGGCCTCGGCACTGGCTGGATGGGCGCTATCCGGACGACGGCTCGACCAGGGAGCAGGGTTCGCAGGCATCGGATCCAGCCGTGGTAGCTGGTCGGTGACCGGGTCGTCAGACAGCGCCGTTCTCGTGAGTGGTGCCTGACTGGTGAGCGGCGCTGGTCTGGCGGCCACCGGCGGGGTGACCGGTGCTGGTCTGGCGGCCACCGGCGGGGTGACCGGAGCTCGCCCTGTGGCTCCCGACGATGGGCCCACCGCCGGGGCCCAGTCTCGGCCGCCGCGACTGTTGAAGTGTGACTGGAACAAATTTGGTTGGAGCGAGTTGCGGTGCAACGAATCACCCTGCGATAGATCGCCCTGGGAGGCACCATAACGCTCAGGCGGGTTTGTGACCGGCAGCGGCTCCGACGGTCGAAGCGTCAGTTCACTACTGTCAATCCGGTTCTGCTCGATCATGGACTGCGCAGCAAAGTTCGCAACAGTGCCAGCGTCCTCGGCGGCCCGGCGGTGCCGTCGACCGGTGCTTGGGGCCGGCTCGCCATATCGGGCCAGCAACTCAGCCACGGTGAACTGCGCCCGTTCGTCAGGCTCGCTACTGCGCCTCATCATTCCTCACCGTCCCCCCCGAGCCACTATGCGTCCAGTCCGCTGAGGTGGGCGGCGCCCTTGCTGCGCCGTCCGGTCGATTCCATCGAACCAGTCCAACCTCTGCAGGATCACACCTTCCCGCAATGCCCACGGGCAGAGATCAAGTTCATCGATGTCCAGGGCGTGCATCGCGGCCTGGACGACCAAGGCTCCGGCGACGAGCTGGTGGGATCGGCTGGCGCTGACACCCTCTAGTTCGGCCAGATCGCTGGCGCTCATCCGAGAGATGAAGGCGATCACCTGACGAAGACCAGCATCGGTGAGCGTACGGCGGACCCGCGGGCCCGCGGAGGACGGTGCGGCACCGCTGAGCCGGGCCAGCGACCGGATTGTCTTCGAGGTGCCCACTACCCGATCGGGAGTGCCGGCCTCACGCAGTTTTCGAGCAGGGTCCTCGAGCTGCTCGACGATGTGCTCGCGGAGGTCTTCGAGCTCACGACGGCGGGGCGGGTCGTGCATCAGCCAGGACCGGGTGAGCCGGCCGGCGCCCAGCGGCAGTGACACCGCCACGTCGGGTTCCTCGTCGATCCCGATGGCAATCTCCAGCGACCCCCCACCGACGTCCACCATGAGCAGCCGACCAGCCGACCAGCCACACCACCGGCGGACCGCGAGGAACGTGAGGATGGCCTCCTGCTCGCCGGAGAGGACTTCGAGCTCGATCCCGGTCTCGGACTGCACCCGATTCAGCACCGCCGCAGCGTTGGAGGCGTCGCGTATCGCCGAGGTGGCGAAGGCCATCACGTCTTCGCAGCCCATCGCCGATGCCGACTCGGCGGCATCGCGCACGGTGCGGACCAGGTGATCGGCTCCCTCGCGGGTGATCTTCCCGCGGGCGTCCATCTGCTCGGCCAGCCTGAGTACCGACTTCTCTGAGGTCTGGGGCAGCGGGTGGGCGCCCCGGTGCGCGTCCACCACCAGCAGGTGGACGGTGTTAGAGCCCACGTCGAGCACACCGAGCCGCACGAGAGGTCAGGCTACGCCTGGCGCGAATTAGGTGTCGTACTTGTAGCCAAGTCCGCGCACGGTGAGTAGGTGTTGGGGCGACGAGGGGTCTTGTTCGATCTTGGAGCGCAACCGCTTGACGTGCACATCGAGGGTCTTGGTGTCGCCAACGTAGTCCGCTCCCCACACCCGATCGATGAGCTGTCCGCGGGTGAGCACCCGGCCCACGTTGCGCAAGAGGTACTCCAGCAGGTCAAATTCCTTGAGTGGTAGCGCCACCTCCCGCCCCGCCACGGTGACGGTATGTCGCTCAACATCCATCCGCACCGGCCCAGCCTCCAGCACCGCCGGCCCGAAGGCGGGGTCGCTATCGGGGACCTCCCCGCCGCGACGCAGCACCGCGCGGATCCGTGCGATCAGCTCGCGAGCCGAGTAGGGCTTGGTGACATAGTCGTCGGCGCCCAGCTCGAGCCCCACTACCTTGTCGATTTCGCTGTCCCGGGCGGTTACCATGATCACCGGCACCGCGGAGCGCGCCCGCAGTTGCTTACAGACATCGGTGCCACTCATCCCGGGGAGCATCAGGTCGAGCAGCACAATGTCGGCACCATTTCGATCGAACTCTTCCAAAGCCTCAGACCCGGAGGTGGCCACCGCCGGCGAGAAGCCCTCCTTGCGCAGCAAGAAGGCCAGCGGGTCGGCGAAGGATTCTTCGTCCTCGACGATCAGTACCCTGGTCATAGCGACCCTCCCACGTGCTCGGGTATCGATGGCGTGCGCGGCGGGCGTTGCGGATTGTCCGGGTGTGCGGGAATCCGCAGGGTGAAGGTGGAGCCGGTGCCAGGCTTGCTCCAGAGTTGAACGTCACCGCCGTGGTTAGCAGCGACATGCTTGACAATCGCCAATCCCAACCCGGTGCCGCCGGTAGCCCGGCTGCGCGCCTGATCGATGCGGAAGAAGCGCTCGAACACGCGTTCCTGATGCTCGGGAGCGATGCCTAGGCCGCGGTCGGTGACGGCGATCTCCACGAAACCATTCGCCAGACGCCTGCTGACCGACACCGGGCTGCCCGGCGGCGAGTAGGACACCGCATTATCGAGCAAGTTGGACAGAGCTGTCACCAGCAGCGTTGCGTCACCGTCGAGCAACAGCCCACTGGGCGGGTCGATAGTGATCCGGATGTTGGCCGATTCAGCGGCCAGCCGGCAACGCGCCAGGGCCTCGCGCACCACCTCATCGACCTCGACAGTGGCCAGCTCGGGGAGCCGCTCGGCGCCCTGCAGCCGGGACAGCGCGATCAGTTCGGTGACCAGCGCACCCAGCCGGGTTGCTTCGTTAAGGATCTTGGTGCTGAATCGACGGACCTCATGCGGGTCGTCGGCGGCGTCCAGCACTGCCTCGGCCAGCAGCGCGACCGCCCCAACGGGAGTCTTCAGCTCGTGGCTGACGTTGGCCACGAAGTCCCGCCGGGTCGCT
Source organism: Actinomycetota bacterium (assembly GCA_030860695.1). Taxonomy (GTDB): domain Bacteria; phylum Actinomycetota; class Actinomycetes; order Mycobacteriales; family Pseudonocardiaceae. The sequence goes on along the minus strand of JALZHU010000037.1, from coordinate 13,909 downwards.
TCCAACCGAACTGCATCCGATTCGTCGGACGCGTCGATAACGGTAAACCCGTCACCCAGCGGTCGGACCTCCCCAAGCACGGCGGTGGGCCCGCGACCAGATCGGGCATCGTTGTTCAGTGGCGAAAGATCGACCTGGACCACCTCGCCGGTGTCACGTACCCGCTCGGCGGCCTTTCCCGCGCGCTCATCCGGGCGTGACCCGCGGACAAGGCCCAATTCGACGGCGGGAGGGTTGGCCAGCACCACGTCGCCTTTTCGGTTGAGCAGTACCACGCCGTTGTGTGAGGAGAGCACGACCCGCTGGACCAGGTCAGCAACCGTCGCTCCCTCCTGGGACGGCCGCGATACCAGCATCCCGGCACGCCGGCCGATCAGGATCCCCACCACCAGCCCGACTATCAGGGCGCCGACCGCGGTGAACACGACGGCTACGAGTGTCACGCGGCAATCGTAAGCACTGGACCGGGTGGAAACCCTAGACCCGACGCACTGGGAGTGACCGGATCCGCGGCCAAAAGGGCGAATCTTCGTCCGTCGTTCACCGTGGGTTCATCCACCCGCGCCGCACCGATCTATCGCGCTACCGGCCTTGCTGGGCGACCACGGCGATGGCGTCAGCCGCCGCGTCGGGATCGAGATAGGTCCCCCCGCGAGTGATCGGCCGCAGCCGATCATCGAAGTCGTACTGCAATGGGACGCCGGTCGGGATATTGAGGTTGGCGACGGTCTGCGCCTCAATGTCGTCCAAGTACTTGACTAAAGCGCGCAGCGAGTTGCCGTGCGCGGCGACCAGCACGGTACGCCCGGCCCGCAGGTCAGGCACGATCGACGATTCCCAATACGGCAGCATCCGGGCCACCACGTCGGCCAGACACTCGGTCCTGGGGATATCGACGCCAGCGTATCGGGGGTCGCCGTCCTGGCTGAACTCACTACCGGGCTCCAGCGGCGGTGGCCGGGTGTCGTAGGAGCGGCGCCACAGCGCGAACTGCTCATCGCCGTACTCCTGGCGGATCTGCGCCTTGTCCATGCCTTGCAGGGCGCCGTAGTGCCGCTCGTTGAGCCGCCAGTCGCGGCGCACCGGAATCCAGTGCCGGTCGGCGGCGTCGAGCGCAAGGTAAGCGGTGCTGATCGCGCGGCGTAGCAACGATGTATGCACCACGTCAGGTAGCAGCCCCGCCTCGTACATCAGCTCACCGCACCGCACCGCCTCGCGCTCGCCGCGAGCCGACAACGGCACGTCCACCCACCCGGTGAACAAGTTCTTGGCATTCCACTCGCTCTCGCCGTGGCGTAGCAGGACCAGGGTGCCCAGGCTCATACCGGCAGCTTGCCAGGTGCTGCGGAGGCTGGATGTTGAACCCCTTGGCGGAGGCCGGAAGTTGACACCCCCCGGCGGAGGCCGGAAGTTGACACCCCCCGGCGGAGGCCGGAAGTTGACACCCCCCGGCGGAGGCCGGAAGTTGACACCCCCCGGCGGAGGCCGGAAGTTGACACCCCCCGGCGGAGGCCGGAAGTTGGACTACTGCTGAACGCGCTCGATCTGCTGGGCCAAATGGCCCGAACGGGCGCTGGCCGTGACCGCCAGGTTACCCGTACATTAACGTGCGACGACGGTGTACCGGAACCCCCTGCTGACACCCCCACCGTCGTTGCAGGGAACCGCTGGCCACCCGCTTCCCCCGCCCCCCGGGAAAGGCTGGTTGTGCAGCGGTTCCCTGCGCAGCGGTTCCGTGCAGATTTGGGGTGAGTCAACCGTTGCGGGCGGCGTGACGACCGCCGAAGGTGCCCGGCAGCCCGCCCTCGTAGAGATACTTGGCTTCCTCGGCGACCTCCCGGGTCAGGCATGGCCACGGCGCCGCGACGCCGTTCTCGTCACGGCAAGCCCAGCAACGACCCTGCGGGTCAGGAACATGTGTGGTCAACGCGCTACGCCACATGTCCGGCAACTCGGCCAGGATCGCTGCCATGCTCATGTCCATCTACCTCCCAGAGATTGGTGCAGCCTACAACCGGCGGTCCGGTGGCACTTCATACCAGCGGTATTGCGGTCCTCGAAGGAGCCGATCGGGGGATAATCTCAGTATGTAACTGACGGTATACGGTGCGTGGCGGCTAGCTGGACTATTCTGTCGACACTCCGAACAGCGAGTTACCGCCTCGCCGCACGCTGAGAACGTGTGTCGGGGCGGTCAAGGTGACTGCACTCACAGTGTTGACGCTTGCACTTACTGTGTTATCGCTGTAGCCGTCTCGGGCGTTACTCCGCATCAAGGGCCTTTCATTGGGCCAGGTCCAGCCGTACGTGTCGGTAGGGGTACGTGTCGGTAGGGCTGGGGCGGGTCCGCTGAGCGGACGCCGACATGTGGTGCTGACATGTGATGTAGGCCAATCGGGTTACGCTCGAATCAACTGTCAGGAAGGCCTTGAGATCCGCACGTCTGCCTGAGAGTGTGTCACCGCTCTCCTCGCCGCTCCCACGGCACTCCCCGGCAGGTGAGCATAAGCCCGCGGTTCGTCCTCCCCCGTCGGACCGCGGCCCGCCAGGATCCCTGGGTGCCCCTCGCCCAGGGGGTCCGTTTACGCGGGACATAGTGGCGGGGCGGGTCCGAGTGTGCGACTCCCCCTCTCCCCGGGCCGCCCCGCCACCCTCCGTCAGTCACGGTCAGGGCGAGTCAGCAAAGGCGAGTCAGCAAAGGCGAGTCAGCGCACCAAATGTTCGAACGCGGCGAGGTTCGTCAGGGACTCGCCACGGGCTACCCGCCAGTCCCATTCGCGCCGGATCGATGAGGCGAACCCGATCTCCAGCAGGGTATTGAAGTCACCATCAGCGGCCTCCACCACCTGACCTAGCACCCGGTCCAATTCGTTCACGGTCATCGCATGATGGGGCAACCGACCGATAAGGTAAATATCGCCGGCTTTGTCCAGCGCGTAATGCACGCCGTATAGCCGGGCGTTGCGCTGCAGTAGCCAGCGGTAAACGTCCTCGTGCGCCTCGTCAGGATGCCGGCACACAAAAGCCTCTACCAGCACCCCATGCTGGCCAACCAACATCCAGCAGGCGGTCTGCAACTTCTTGCTACCCGGCAAGGTAATGATGAAACTGCCCGGCTCACGGTGTTCGTACTCAAGCCCGGCCCCGTCCAGTACCCCAACGATGACCCGGTCCAGCTGCGCCGGGCGGGTCACACCGCCACCTCGCGCTCCAAGGCGTCCACCCGGTAGGCGGCCGCCGCCTCGGCGTAGACCCGCAGTAACGCCTCGGTAGTGCGCTCCCAGGAAAACCGCCGGACATGCCCGGCGGCACCAGCCGCAAGTTCCTCGCGGCGCTCTTGATGTAACGCGACGGCGGACAGCATGTCGGCCCAGTCGACCGGGTGGTGGCTGCCCACCAACTGACCGGACACTCCATCGGCCACGGCCACCGGCAGGCCGCCCACGTCGGCGGCTACCACCGGAGTTCCGCATGCCTGTGCCTCCAATGCAACCAGGCCGAATGACTCGCTGTAGCTGGGCACCGCCACCACATCGGCGGCGCGATACACGCTGACCAGCGCGGAACCACCCTGCGGGGGAGCGAACACAATGAGTTCCGAAATCCCTAGTTCGGCTGCCAGCTGGTGCAGTCCGGTAGGTTCGGCCAGCCCACTACCCGACGGCCCGCCGACCACCAGCACCCGCAGCCGGTCGCGTAGCGTCGGAACGCGGTGCACCATCTCGGCCGCGGCGCGCAACAGCACGTCGGGGCCTTTGAGCGGCTGGATACGACCGATGAAGGCAAGTATGACGGCGCCACGTGGCAGACCCAACCCGGCCCGAGCGGCATCTCGGGATCCCGGCGTGAACAGTTCCAAGTCGACTCCTGGCGCAATGGTGGCGGTACGGGCCGGGTCGGCACCATAGAGCTCAACGAGCTGAGCGGTCTCGGCCGGAGTGTTCGCGATCAGTCGGTCGGCTTCGGTTACCACCTGCTGCTCGCCGATTACCCGAGTGTGCGGCTCTGGAATGTCGCCGTGGGCCAGCGCGGCGTTTTTCACCTTGGCCAGAGTGTGCGCGGTGTGCACCAACGGCACCCCCCAGCGGTCCCGGGCCAACCAACCAACCTGGCCCGATAGCCAGTAGTGCGAGTGCACCACGTCGTAGTAGCCCGGCTCGCGGCGCGCCTCGGCCCGCAGCACCCCAGCGGTGAACGCGCACAGCTGGGCGGGCAGGTCGTTCTTGGCCAGACCCTCGTAGGGCCCGGCCGTGATGTGCCGCACAGTGACGCCTGGGGCGAGCTCCACCACCGGGGGCAGCCCCGAGGAGGTAGCTCGGGTGAACACCTCAACCTCGACGCCACGGCGGGCCAGCCGGGTTGCGGTCTGCACGATGTAGACGTTCATCCCCCCGGCGTCGCCAGTGCCCGGTGGGTCCAGCGGGGAGGTGTGCACGGAGAGCACAGCGGCGCGGCGCAGCGCCATCCCGATCCGCCCAATCACCTGCTTATCTTGCCGCCATCCTCGCCTCACCCGCATTCAGCGGGGTCATCGCCGCCCTGTCTACCCCGCTGAGCCCGCTAAATGCCGGGCTTAGGGTTGGGGATATGAGTAAGGAGCGTCCGGTCGCAGTGGTGACGGGGGCGAGCAGCGGGATTGGGGCGGCTACTGCGCGGGCGCTGGCCGCCGAAGGGTTCCATGTGGTAGTCGGGGCGCGCAGGGTGCAGCGCTGCCAGGAGATCGCCGACGAAATCGGCGGCACTGCCTTGGCGCTTGATGTACTCGACCCCGACTCCGTGGCCACCTTCACCGCGGCGGTGCCCGCCGCCAGGGTGCTGGTGAACAACGCTGGCGGCGCGAAGGGATTCGAGCCGGCGCTGGAGGCTGATGAAGGCCAGTGGCGCTGGATGTGGGAAGCCAATGTGCTCGGCACGCTACGGGTGACCAGGGCGCTACTGCCGAAGCTGATCGACTCCGGGGACGGCGTGCTGGTCACCGTGACATCGATCGCCGCGCTGGAGGCCTATGACAACGGCTCCGGCTACACCTCCGCCAAGCACGCGCAGGCGACTGTGCACCGCACACTGCGCGGCGAGCACCTCGGGCAGCCGGTGCGGTTCGTCGAGGTCGCGCCCGGCATGGTGGAGACCGAGTTCTCCCTGGTGCGCTTCGGCGGCGACGTCGAGAAGGCGGACCGGGTCTATGCCGGGCTCACCCCGCTGACCGCGCAGGACGTCGCCGAGGTCATCGCCTTCGCCGTAACCAGACCCTCGCACGTCAACCTGGATCTGATCGTGCTGAAGCCACGTGACCAGCACTCCGCGATGCGCTCCTTCCGCCGTTCCTGATCACGGCGTTCTGGGGCTAAACTCCTAGCCAAACTTGCAGTTCACGAGATCGCATTCCGGTCCGAGGCGAATGTCGAACGATTTCTCAACGCCTTCCTGAATGTGTGCCGCGAATCTCATGACCTCGGCGGTCGTGGCGTTACCACGATTCGTCACAGCCAAGGCGTGCTTCGTGGACAGTGTTACTGTGCCGCGACCCCAGTTGTGGCCGTACCCACGGGGAAATCCCGCATGTTCGATGAGCCACGCTGCTGACAGCTTGATTCCCAATGGATCGGGATATTGCGGACAATCTCGTGCTTTGTCTGGCACTGAGGCCAGCACAGGATTGATAAAGAAAGATCCGACGCTCCATGTGTCGTGGTCGTCGGCATCAAGAATCATGCCCCGCTCCCGGCGCAGGGTGAGGACGGCGTCTCGTACCTCTCTGGTCGGCGCTGTGGCGCCGGGCGCGATGCCGAGCCGTTCGGCGAGGCTCACAAAGTGGATAGGGCGTGATTGGGTGGAGTGAGTCAGACGGAAGGTCACGTTAAGCACCACGTAGCGGTCGGTGTGTTTGAAGACCGACTGCCGGTGGCTACCAAAGCCGCATCGGTCTGGCGCCCACTGCTCGGTCACGCCTGTCGCACGGTCGTACACGGTCAGGCGGTGGAGCAGGTCTGAGGTAAGGGCGCCGTACGCGCCTACGTTCTGCACGGGGGTCCCTCCGGTCGAGCCTGGGATGCCCGACAGTGGCTCCAGTCCCGCGAGTCTCGCATCGAGAGAGGTTTCGACGACCGTGTCCCACCCGACGCCAGCATCAACGGTGACATCTTCCCCGTGGATTTTCAGCTCGGACGTGGCGACCTGCACGACCAGCCCTTCGAAACCTTGATCGCCAACGACGAGGTTGGAGCCACCCCCCATCACCAGCAGGGGCTTGCCTGCGGCGTCGGTCTCCCGGATCAGCGTGACAAGGTGTTCGGTGCTGCGTGTGACCTCATATTCGCTGGCAGGGCCGCCAAGGCGCATCGTCGTGAGCGCGGCGAGCAACATCACGGCTCTGTGCGCGTCGCGCGGATCTCGTGACCCCCGGAGGCGAGGCAGCGGCCCGTGGCGAGATCGAAGCGCCAGCCGTGCAGCGCGCAGGTCAGCACGCCATTCTCGATGCTGCCGAACTTGGTGAGGTCGGCGCGCAGGTGCGGGCAGCGCCGCTGCACGCGCCAGCCGTCAAGTTCGATATCCTGGCCATCGTCATTTTGCTCGTCGTACCAATTTTCGACGTAGTCGATGCGCTCCTCGGACAGGCATTTGAAGAAGATATAGACGTATTCGTTATACTGTCCAACGCGGCGGGCGGTGAATCGGCACGAGAGAAAAAGGCTGTTCGACCAGTCGACCTCGCGGCGGGCAACGTTGGTCGCGACGAGATCCGCGGCTGTGGACAAGCGATAGCGACAGCGCTCCCCGGCGTAGTGGCGGACCTCGCGGGCGGGGAAGTCGACGACGACCGATAGCTCCCCGGCGTCGAGGCGTACCGGGCCGCCGACCCCCGCGCAGATGTTGTCGGCGCGCTTGAGCAGCGGCTCCCACCATGCCTTGAGCTGACCGAGTAGGCCAGCAGACACCGGGGTGCGGCTGTCCCGCTCCCGGACCAGATCGGGCTGCTTACGGGCTTGCAATTCCCGTAGATATGCGGTCTTGTCGGTAAAGATGTGCCGGATCTCGGACTCGGTGTGCCGCTCGTGGACCAGCGTGCACTCCGGGCCGTCCAGCTCGGCGACGGTGCCCGGCAACAATAGGTGCGCCGAGACTGCGGGCCGTGCGTCGCGCAACTGAGCAAGGAATTCGGCCTGATCGGTGAAAATGCTCTCTCCATTGGCACCGTGCCCGTTGAGGTCAAAGAGCTCCTCATCCAGGAAGCACGGCGGCCCGGCGTTGGGAAATACGTGCGCGGCGTTGACGGCGTCGATATATCGCAGTGCCCGATCGTACTGCCCGGCGCGCTTGCGTTGCGCGAATTCCCGCTTCGCATCCCCGGGCAGGTCGTAAACCATGGGCCACCAGATCGCGCCGGAGAACTGCGTGAAGTAGGCGTGCACGTCCCCGAACTCGCGCAGCGCCTCAATGTCGAGCGGGTGCGCGTCGTTCTGGTTCAGCAGCACGGTCCGCCCATCGTCCAGCGACAGCGCCGAGTCCCCGATCGGGCCGTCACTCGGTCCGGTCAGCGACGTGATCATGATACGCAGCCCGTCGCGCTCGACCGGCACGCCACTGTCAGTGCGCAGGAACTGCGTGAAACCCAGCGCCGTCAGCTCGCGCTCCAGCTCGTCGGTCGGGTACTGCGGCAGCAGCACTGTGGCGTCCTTGCGCACGTGGCGGCGCAGCAACCCGGCGTCGAAGTGGTCGCGGTGCAAGTGTGAGACGTAGAGGTAATCAGCTTGCCCGAGGTCGTCCCAGTCGAGGTCACTGTTGTCCGGGAACGGGAACCACGATCCGAAGAACGCCGGGTTCACCCACGGGTCACAGAGCACACTGCCCGCGTGCGTCTCGATGAACAACCCGGCGTGCCCGAGCCCGGTGACGCGCATCCCGATCTTCTCCCTGTGTTATGACACTTGTGACACGCTGAGTGCAGCCCAAGAAAAACGGGCACCCACGGTAGCCTGGCACGTTATGGCCAGCCAATTGGCGTTGCGGCATCGGTACCCCGAGCCGCCGGAACGAATGCGGGAAGTCCTCACCGACCCGGCTTACCTGCGCGAGAAGTTACGTGCGGTAGGTGGGCCACGGGCCGAGCTGGTGTCGCGGGAGCAGGACGAGCGCGGCGTCACCGTCGTGCTGCGCCAAGCCGTGCCCCAGGACGCGCTGCCATCCTTCCTCCGCTCTGTGCTGCCCGGTGACCTGACGATCCGCCGTACCGAGACCTGGACCAGTTCCGGCGGCCGCGTGCACGCGGTGGTCGACGGGGCTCCGGGGACGATCACCGGGGTGATGCGCTTTGAGCCTGACCCCGCCGGCTGCGTGCTCGGCGCGCAGCTCACGGCCGAGGTCGGGCTACCGCTGATCGGTGGCAAGGTGGAAAAGATCATCACCGACAACGTCGCCACGCTGATGGAGGCCGAGTACCGGTTCACCCTGGAGTGGCTACGCAACTCCACGGCTTAGGCTGGCCGACCGTGGAGCTCGCGGACTACCAGTCACGGATCGCAACCGAAGCCGCCCTGCTGCGGGCAGGCGCCTTATCCGTCGACGCGGACACTCCGGTCCCGACTTGCCCGGGCTGGACCGTGCAGCGGCTAATCCAGCACGTTGGCCGGGTCTTCGACATGGTCATCCGGGTGGTGCAGACTGCCGATCCGCAGTCGCCGCCGACCCGTGTGGAGCCGTCGCCGGGCGACGTGATGGCCATCTTCGACGACCGGTTGGCCGCCCTGCTTGACGTGCTCGCGATCACCGACCCGGCCACCCCGGTCTGGCATTCCACCCCGACCGCACCGAAGACCGCCGCGTTCTGGTCCCGCCGGATGGCCCACGAGGTGACCGTGCACCGGATCGACGTGCAGGCCGCGGCGGGCACCGAGTCAGCGGTGGACTCGGACTTCGCCGCCGACGGGGTGGACGAGGTGCTTACCCGGCTGATCCAACGGCACACCGACGCCTGGGCTGTTGCCGAGCTGTCCGGCACGGTGCTCTACCACGCCGCGGACGCTGGACGGGCCTGGACAGTGCGCTTGGTGGCCGGCCAGCTCCCACAGACCGCAGCCGAGACGGCCACCGAGCCGGACGCCTCGGTGGTCGGGCTGGCCGACGCCGTCTACCGCGCCGTCTGGGGCCGCCCATCCGGCGCGGTGATCAGCGGCGATCTCGCCCTAGTGGACGCCACCCGGGCCGGGAGCGATGCCTGACCACCAGTACGTGATTACGCTGGGCTGCCCGGACCGCACCGGCATCGTCGCCCGCATCGCGGGATTTCTGGCCGACGCGGGTGGGTGGATCACCGAGGCGGCCTATCACGCCGATCCGGACACAAATTGGTTTTTCACCCGTCAGGTGGTGCGCGCCGATTCGCTTCCTTTCGGGGTGGCGAAGCTGCGAGAGCGTTTCGGCGCGGTCGCCGCCGAGCTGGGCAGCAACTCGGACTGGCGGGTCACCGACGGTGCGCGCCGGCCCCGAGTGGTGGTGCTGGTGTCCCGGGACGCACATTGCCTTTACGACCTGCTCGGCCGGGTCGCCGCTGGCGAGCTCGACGTTGACCTACGGGCCGTGATCAGCAATCACCCGGAACTCGCCGCAGTGACGTGCGCGCACGGTATCCCGTTCCATCACGTGCCGTTTCCCACCCAGCTCGACGGTAAGGCCGCGGCGTTCGCCCAGCTGCGCTCGCTGGTGGACGCCGAGGAGCCGGACGCCATCGTGCTGGCCCGTTTCATGCAGATTCTGCCTGCCGAGCTCTGCCAGGCCTGGGGGTGTCGAGCGCTGAACATCCACCACAGCTTCCTCCCTTCGTTCGCCGGGGCCCGGCCCTACCACCAGGCGCACGACCGGGGAGTGAAGCTGGTGGGTGCGACCTGCCACTACGTCACCGCCGAGTTGGACGCCGGTCCGATCATCGAGCAGGACGTGATCCGGGTCGACCACAACGACACCGTGGCCGACATGGTGCGCAAGGGCCGCGATATCGAAAAGGTCGTGCTGGCCCGCGGGTTGCGCTGGCACCTCGAGGATCGGGTGCTGGTGCACGGCAACCGCACCGTGGTGTTCCGCTGACGGGTCACGTGCACCAAGGGCCGGCACACTGGGCACGAGGGCCCGACACGCGGGGAGTTAACAGGTGTGCTCGTGGTCGGCGTGGTTGTCGTGCTCGACTTGCAGGGTGCTGTGGGTGAGTCCGAAGTTGCTATGTAGCGCCTTCGCGGCGGTGTCGAGGACTGAGGCATCCCCACAGTGCAGCGACCGGGCCTCGTCGACCACCAGGTGCGCGGAGACTACGTGCCGGCCCGATGCGATCGTCCATAGGTGCAGGTCGTGCACGTCGCGCACCCCCGGCACGGTCCGCAGCACCCGGTCCACCTCTGCAGTGTCTACGCCTCGCGGGGTGCCCTCCAGCAGCACGTGCGCCGCCTCGCGGAGCAGCGTTAGTGCCCGCGGCACGATCAGCGCGGCGATCGCGAGTGACGCCACCGGGTCGGCTTGGCGCCAGCCGGTGGTGAGCATCACCAGCGCCGCGCCGAGCACCGCCACGGAGCCCAGCGCATCACCCAGCACCTCCAGCAGGGCGCCGCGCAAGTTGAGGCTGCGTTGTTCTTGGGGTTCGTAGGACCTGCCGCGGGTGAGCACCGCCAGTGCGGCCATGTTGCCGAGCAGCCCTACGGCCCCGAGCATCAGCAGCGGGACTCCGGGAATCGGTGGTGGAGCGGCCAGCCGATCCACCGCCTCAACTGCGACCACACCGCCTACCACAAGCAGCATCAGCGCGTTGAATGCCGCAGCGAGGACCTCCGCGCGTCCCAGCCCGTAGGTCCGATAACCCGTCGGTGGTCGCTGCGCCAGCCCGGTGGCGATCAATGCGATCGCCAGACCAAGCACGTCAGTGGCCAGGTGCCCAGCATCAGCCAGCAATGCCAGGGAGCCGGTCACGGTGGCGCCGATGACCTCGGCCAGCATCACCACGGAGGTGATCGCCAGCGCCCAGGTGAGCCGGTGGCGGTCCGATGGTACGGCACCGTGCCCGTGGGCCTGCATGGGCCACACCGTACATGCATACTTACGCATGAGTTAGCGGCCATGGAGGGGAACGGGTAGTCAGATTGTGGGTGCTCTCAGGGGGCTGATCCCTGACTCATACGGCAGGACGTCCCAGACCGTCGACGACTTCGGCGCCCGGCAGTGCGGCGAGCACTGCGCCGGGCAGTAGCAGCTTGCTGCGCCGCAGCCCGGACCCGACCACCACCTGGTCAGCGGCGGCTACCGCGGGATCGAGCAGCACCGGCCACCCGGCGGGCAGCCCCGGCGGGGTGATACCGCCGTACTCCATTTTGGTTCGCTCGACCACCTCGTCCTGCGCGGCGAAGGAGGCCTTCCGCACGTCCAGCCACCGCCGGACCACGCCGTTGACGTCGGTTCGGGTGGTGGCCAGGACCACGCATCCGGCCCAGCGCGGCGCACCGGCTCGCTTGCCAGTGACCACCACGCAGTTGGCTGATGCCTGCAGCGACACCTGATAGTGCTCGCACAGCGCAGCGGTATCGGCCAAGGCTGGATCGATCTCGGCGACGGCGCAGCGGGCCGTCAGCTCAGGGGCCAGCGCGGCCAGCGCCGTCCGAACCGGCTCGGCGAGGAGCTCGGGAGCGTCCAGAGCCGGCCGAAGATGTAGCCGTCCGGCCACTGGGTCCTGCCGTCCGGCCATGGGGACCAGCGACGTCACCAGCGCGGTCCGCGCTGAACCTCGGTCACTGCGGGTTTGACGTCCACCAGGTAGACCAGCACTGCCACCAGGCCGATCAGCCAGAACAACAGCCATCCAGCCGGCTTGAACAGGATCAGCGCGACGGCACCACCGCCTGTGATGCCCAGCCAGGCCGGCTTGGTCAACTTGTCTGTGGCGGTGTAGGCGTCGGCTCGCTGGAGCGCGGCGTGGATGAACGCGAAGAGCCCAACGGGGATCGCGAGCGCGTACAGGATCAGAAATACCCAAAGATCCAGCGACTGCAGCAGCACGTGCCCAGGATACGCAGACAACGGCCAGCCTGGAGAGTCCGAGCTGTAGCCGCCGTGCGCGGCCGTCCCGATATGGAGACATATCGGGGCAAAGACAGGTCCGATAACCCCGATATGTCTCCATGTCGGGGCTTGCCGGACGATCGTCAGAGCAGCACTTGCGAGACTGTGTGGATGGTCAGGCCGGCCAGTGCACCGACCACGGTGCCGTTGATCCGGATGAACTGGAGATCCCGACCAACCTGCAGCTCCACCTTGCGGGAGGTCTCCTCGGCGTCCCAGCGTTGCACAGTGTCGGTGATCAGGGTGGTGATCTCCCCGCGGTAGTTGGACACCACGTAACTTGCCGCACCCTCAAGCCAGGTATCCGCCTTAGACCGCAGCTCAGCGTCCCCGACCAGCCGCAGCCCCAAGACAACCAGCCCGTCACGCACCCGGCGCCGCAGCTCAGAGGACGGGTCCTCAGCGGCCTCGAGGAGCATCTTCTTCGCGGTACCCCACGCGGAGCCGACCAAGGTCTGCACCTCGGGATGCGCCAGCATCTGCTGCTTGACCAACTCGGCCCGCTCAATCGTCGCCGGGTCCGTGCGCAGATCCTGAGCGAAGTCCATCAGGAAGGTGTCCACCGCCTTGCGCATGGAGTGGTCAGGATCGCTGTGCACCGCCCAGGCGAACGCCAGCACCTCCGCGTACAGCTTGTCCGCGACCAGTTCGTCGACGAACTTAGGCGACCACCCCGGCAAGCGCTGGCTGACCACGCGCAACACCGCGCCGTGGTTGTCGCGCACCCACTCGTAGGCCCGCTCGGTGACCAGGTCGACGAGTTTGTGATGCGCTCCGTCGGTGAGCAGCTGACCGAGCAGCCGGCCCAATGGTGGCCCCCACGGCTTCTCAAGAAGCCGCTTGACTACCGCGTTCTCCAGCACTGCTTGGACGTCCTCGTCACGCAGCACGGTGACCGCGCCGCGCACTGCGGTGGCGAGCTCGGCGGTGACCCGCTCGGCGTTGCGGGGCTGCGCCAGCCACCGGCCGAGCCGAGCACCGACCCCCACCCGGCGCAGCTTGTCGAGCACTACCTCCTCGGCGAGGAAGTTGGCACCCACAAAGTCACCGAGGTTCTCCCCGAGCGCGTCCTTTTTTCGCGGGATGATCGCGGTGTGCGGGATGGGCAGCCGCAGCGGGTGCCGGAACAGCGCGGTCACAGCAAACCAGTCGGCCAGCGCGCCGACCATGCTGGCCTCAGCCATCGCCCGTACGTACCCCACCCACGGGGCGACGTCCTCATTGAGCCGCGCCACCACGTACACCACCGCGGCACCCAGCAGGAATCCCAACGCGACGGCCTTCATCCGGCGCAGCCCTCGCTGTTTGGCTTCCTCGTTCCTGGTCAGCTCCACGCTGCCGATTGTGCCCGCCGGCGGTGTAGACGGCTCGACCCTGCAAGCAGGTCTCGGTGTTGAATGGCTCGACCCTGCAAGCAGGTCTTGCGCCTGCAGCAGGATAACGGCCGTGCGAACCCACGGACTGATTCCCCGGCTGCAGCCATTCACCTCGACGATCTTTGCGGAGATGACCGCGCTAGCTGCGCGCACCGGCGCGGTGAACCTCGGCCAGGGCTTCCCGGACACCGACGGTCCAGCCAGCATGCTGGAGGTCGCCCGATCAGCAATCGCCAGCGGGCACAACCAGTACCCGCCTGGGTCGGGCCTGCCTGAGTTGCGCAACGCCGTCGCCGAGCACCAAGCAGCCCGCTATGGCCTGGTGCACGATCCAGATACCGAGGTGCTGATCACCGTCGGCGCCACCGAAGCGATCAGCGCTGCGTTGCTCGCCTTGGTCCAGCAGGGCGACGAGGTGCTGCTCATCGAGCCCTACTATGACT
>JALZHU010000249.1 GCA_030860695.1 Actinomycetota bacterium | reverse complement strand
CCGCGAGCACACCTACTTCGCGAATCCCTGATTTCCGCAGGTTCTGGCTTCGGCCGGAGATTCTGCGGCACGACCCGGGTCTTGCCGCAAGGCCCCCAGTGCGCTATACGTTGAAAGTGGCAAGGAGTGGGTAACCTCCTTGCCTTTGCCTTTTGTCGTCCGCTGTGGACGGACAAGCTCCTCCCGAAGCGGTGACGCGCCGCGTACGGCGATGCCGCCGCCAGCTGAACACGCCTTGGGCTCATCCCTCCTCGTTGGCGTCGGCGGTGGCCGGGTCGCGCAGGGGCTGGCAGGCTGCCGCCAGCCGGGGTGGAGGCGCGGAAGCTGTAGCGGCCCAGCACGTTGAGGTTCGCGTGCTTGAGCGGGGAGAGCCGGGTGACGTCCTCGTTCAGCACGTCGTGCTCGCGTGCTTCGGCGGGCAGCGCCTGTAGCTGCTCGACGGCGGCGTCCAGATAGCGGGTGATCCACAGCACGGCGGCGTTGAGGACCAGGCCGAGCGCGCCGAGCTGGTCCTCCTGCCCCGTCCGGTACGCCTGCATGATCTGCCCGCGCTTGCCGTGGCAGATGTCCCGGGCCAGCTTGTGGCGGGACTCCTGTACGGTGAGCTGCCGGTTCATCTGCCGCCGGTAGGTGTCGTCGACCGGGTCGACCACCCGCAGCAGGTGCAGGGTCTTGGCGATCCGCCCGTACTCGGCGAACGCGGTACCGAGCGGGGTGGGGCATCCCTCGCGGCCGAACATCCGCAGCAGGTCGTACGCCCGCACCTGTCCGGTGACCAGGGAGCCAGCCACCCGCAGCATGTCCGGCCAGTGCGTGATCACCTTGTTCAGGTTGACCTTGTTGCAGGCCAGCGGCTCCAGCGGGCCGTACCCGCCGGTGGCCACTCCGGGCATCTCCGCCCGCCAGAATCGCTGGTCGGCCAGGTCGCGGAAGCGGGGTGAGAAGTTGTAGCCGAGCAGGGAGAACAGGCCGAAGACCATGTCGGAGTAGGAGGCGTTGTCGGTGGCCACCATCTCCGGCCGTGCCCCGGCGTCCAGGTTCAGCAGGGTGTCCAGGATGTGCAGGGAGTCGCGCGAGGTGCCGGGCACGACCATCTGCCCGATGCCTGCGACCTGGTCGTTCACGGCGTTCAGCCAGGTGATGCCGCGCTTGAAGTGGTAGTACTTCGGCGAGGGCCCGGCGTTGATGGTCCGCTTGGGGACGACGAACCGCAGCCCGTCCACCGAGGCGAGCAGGCCCTCGCCCCAGTGCTCCACGATCGGCACCCGCCCCTGGGCCTCGATGAGGGCCGCGTTCGCTGCGGCGATGGTGTCGGCGCGCAGGTAGTACTGGTCGACGTGGACCAGCCGGCCCCGGGTGAGCGCCTCGTCGTCCGGGTCGATGACGGGGGTGTAGCCGATGTTGCACCCCTCGGCGACCAGCAGCGCAACCAGGGAGGTCTTCAGGTTCTCCATGCGGGTGCGTCCGTCGCCCAGGTGCACGAAGGCATCCAGGAACCGGGTCCAGGAATCGACTTCGAACAGCAGGTCCGGCAGGTCGATCTTCGGGAGCATCGCCGCGGTGGTCGACCGGAGCCAGCGTAGCGACTTCGGCTCATCCAGCGCGCCGAGGCGGTCCACGTTCAGCTTGAGGCGGCCGTTGGCTGGACCTCGAAGCTGAGCTTCGCGTCCTGTCCGGCCTCATCCAGCCGCTCGGCCATCAACTGCCAGGCCGCGTCCAGCGCCCGCACCCGCCCGGCCAGGTGTTCCACGACCGGCTCGTCCAGGCTCAGGCCGTGCAGGACGTCCTCGGAGACGGCCTCCCACCGCTTGCCGTCCAGCAGCCTCGCCCGCGGGTCCGCCCACCGGCTGGAGGGGGAGGCGAACACGTCGCGCCGGTTCAGCGCGCGGAACAGCTGTTGTTTCTCGACCCCCTGGCCGGTCTCGTGGTCGGCGGCTCACCGGCGCGGCAGCCGGTGCGACGGCCGGTGCCCTTAGCGACATCGGGATCAATGACGATCTGATCCGGCGCATCGGAGAGCAGCTGCAGCCCGGCAAGGCAGCGGTGTTCGCTTTGATTCGCCGCTCCACGCCGGACCGGGTGACTGAGGCCCTCAAGCAGTATCACCCCAGGGTGCTGCACACGAACCTGACCAAGGACCGGGACGAGCACCTGGTCAAGGCTCTGCAGCCCTGAACAGTAGCCCTGGTGGCCATCACCACCGCCGATGAGTTGAATTGAGTTCTTATCCACGCTAGGCGAAGGAGAATGAAGATCGAAATCATCGCCGGTGACGACCGGGGCGCAGCCGGTGGCCATCGGGCGCGGGATCGAGTCCCACGCCCAGCTCGCTCGGCCCTGAGCTGGTGGATGCCGACGATGCGGCGTGGCCTCGAGGCCTGCTCGCCGTGGTGGGCTATTGCCACGGTGCTGGCCATCGGCGGTCGGCGCCGCGGTCGTTGGACTGCTGTGCGGGGTGTTGGTTCGGTGGTGGTCGCCGAGGCGCTGGTTCGCCACCTCGCCACCGACGATGGTGGGCGTCGGTGGCGGCGACTGGTCAACCTCTTCCCGTGGCATGTGCCGTCTTCCTCGCAGCCACCGTCGTTGTACGCCGCCTCGGTGGTGGCCTTCGCGGTCAGCGTGGGCACGACCGAGCCGGTGCTCGGGCTGCCCAGCGGGTGCGGAACTCGGTGCTGCGGGTGGACAGCTCGCCGACGAGGTCGTGGAGGGCCTTGTCGCGGGGGTCGCGGCCGGCCTCGGTGCGCAGGATGGCGACGCAGATGTCGGCGGCGGAGTCCCAGTCGGGGTAGAAGCGGTGCGCGTTGTCGTCGAGGAAGGTGAACCGGGCGACGCCGCGTTCGAGCTTGGAGTAGTACTCGATGCTCACGCCGGCCAGCGTGGCGACTTCGGTGCGGCGCAGCCCGGGGACGCGGCGGTTGGTCCCGGCGGGCAGGCCCGCTCTGGGGTGATCTTGGCTCGCCGCGAGACGAGGAACTCGCGGACCTCGTTGCGGTTGTCCACGGCTTCGACGGTACGTCCCGCGGCTCGGCGGTGGGGTGCCCTGCCAGTACACCTTTCAGCAGGAACTCCCCATCGCGTCGTGCGCCGGGTTTGCTGGATGTCGTTGGCCTCGCTGACCTCGGCGCCGCTGGCGGCCATGCCGAGCAGCGAGCCGACGCCAGCCCTGCTGTGCATCGCGGCCAGACCTTGCCCTGATCAGAGGAGAACCATGCGTGGTGCTGTCCTGCACGCCCCCGGTGACGTCCGGGTGGAGGAACGCGAGGATCCGCGGATCCTCGTCCTGACCGACGCGGTCATCCGGCTGTCTGCCACCTGTGTCTGCGGCTCGGACCTGTGGCCGTATCGCGGGATCGAGAAGATCACCGGACCCTCGCCGATGGGCCACGAGTACGTCGGCATCGTCGAGGAGGTCGGTAGCGAGGTCAGCAACGTGCGGCCAGGGCAGTTCGTGGTCGGCTCGTTCTTTGCCTCCGACAACACCTGCGAGATCTGCCGGGCCGGCTACCAGAGCTCGTGCATTCACCGCGAGGGCATGGGCGCGCTGGGCGCCCAGGCGCAGTACCTGCGCGTCCCCCTGGCCGACGGCACCCTGGTCGCCACGCCGGACGTCCCGGCCGACGACCTGGTCCTGGGCTTTTTCGCGGCCTCCGATGTGCTCGGCACTGGGTGGTTTGGTGCGGTGGCCGCCGAGGCCCGGTCCGGGCAAGACCGTCGCGGTGGTCGGTGACGGCGTCGTCGGGCTGCTCGGCGTGCTGGCGGCCAAGCAGCCCGGCGCGGACCGCATTATCGCGATGAGTCGGCACGAGCCCCGCCAGGAGCTCACCCTCGAGTACGGGGCCACGGACATCGTCGCCGAGCGCGGCGACGAGGGCGTGGCCCGGATTAAGGACCTCACGAACGGGCTCGGCGCGCACTCGGTCATCGAGGCGGTCGGCACCCAGGAGTCGATGATGCAGGCCATCCGCTCCACCCGGCCCGGCGGACACGTCGGCTACGTCGGTGTCGCCCGCGACGTGCAGCTGCCCGGTGGGGAGCTGTTCTTCTCCCACGTGCACCTGCACGGCGGCCCCGCACCCGTGCGCCGCTTCCTGCCCGAGCTGATCGACTTGATCTGGAACCGACAGATCGACCCGGGCAAGGTGTTCGACCTTAGCCTCCCGCTTGAGCAGGCCGCCGAAGGCTACAAGGCCATGGACGAGCGCCGCGCCATCAAGGCCCTGCTGCACCTGTAAACCCCACTCCGACGCCGCCCGCCCCGCTCTGCGGAAGCTGGGCCGGGCGGCGCCTCTTGCACATGGAAGGAACCAGCGTGACGGCCACGCTCACGAACGCCGACCCGGCGGCGACCAAGACCGACTACACGGTAGGCACGCCTGAGCAGGCGGTCGGCCGCGCATTGATCATCGTCCTGGGCCTGCTGACGATCTTCGGTCCGATCTCCATGGACCTGTACCTGCCCGTGCTGCCCGCGCTCACCGTCGAGTTGAAGTCGGCCACCTCGACCGCGCAGCTGACCGTCACCGCGTGCCTGCTCGGGCTGGCCATTGGACAGGTCATCACCGGGCCCCTGTCCGACCGGTTCGGCCGCCGCCGCCCGCTGCTGGTCGGCGTCGTCGCGTACGTCGTCACCTCGACGCTGTGCGCGCTTAGCCCCACCATCGAGACCCTCATCGTCGCCCGGTTCGTCCAGGGCCTCGCCGGCGCCGTCGGCATCGTGATCACCCAAGCCGCCGGCCGCGACCTCTACTCCGGGCCCAGACTGGTGCGGTACTACGGCCAGCTGACCGTGCTCGGCGGACTGGCGGCCATCATCGGTCCCGTCATCGGCGGGCAGCTTGCCTCCGTCACCGACTGGCGCGGCCTGTTCCTTTTCCTCGCCGCGGTCGGCGTCGCGATCCTCATCGCCTCGATCGTCATCTTCCGCGAGACGCTGCCCCGCGAGCACCGCGTCACCGGGGAGCTGACGCACATGGCCCACGACTTCCGGCGCCTGCTCGCCGACCGGGTGTTCCTGGTCGGACAAGGGCACCCTGGCGACCGGGCTCGGCATGTGCGCGCTCGGGGCCGGCGGGCTGCTGGCCACCGCAGCCCTGCACCTGCCCCTGATCGGCGTGATCCTCTCGCTGTTCACGATGGTCAGCGGCGTCGCCGTCACCTCCCCACCCGCGACCTCGCTCGCCCTAGCGAACTACCCCAACATCGCCGGCACCGCGTCCTCACAGCTCGGGCTAGCCCGCTTCGCGTTCGGCGGCCTCGCCGCACCCCTGGTCGGCCTCAGCGGCGCCGACAACGCCGTCCCGCTCGGACTCGTCACCGTCGTCTCCGCCGCGCTCGCCGTGACCGCCTACGCCACGACTATCAGGCGCGCAGCGACCAGCACACCGCAGAGGCTGCTGCCCCACGACGCTGCCCACGACCTGCGGAAGACCTCTGAACGGGTGTCCCGACCGACGACCAGGAGTGTCCCGCCACTCCACCGCTTCATCCGGCAGCCATCGGCCGCGGTCCGGACAGGCCTGCCCCGGCGTCGGTCATCCGCTCAGCTGCAGGCGGCTGCTCATGTCGAGCTTGACCTCGCCGTACGGGGGCCACGTGCGTCCAGAACAGCGGCGTGAGGCCGCGTCGGTCGGCGTCAGTCAGCTGCGCTGCCCAGTCATCGTCGGCGAGCACGTCCTGGACCATGAGGGTGTTGACATAGACCAGGGCAGCCTGCAGCACCCGCAGGCACAGCACCGACAACTCCTGCTCGTAAGCCGAGCAGCCACGTGATGCCAAAGCTGACCTCGGACTGGCCGTGCGGGTCGACGTAGTGCCCTCGACCTCCATCGTGGCGCCGTGGCGCATCGCCCCCTCGATTATCGCGGCGACCTCGGACGCAGAGCAGTTGATCAACTGGGAGTGGATGGCCATGCTCTTGCGTTCGACGTGCCAGTAGATCAGCACGCCGCGGCCGCCGTAGCGGGAGTGCCACTCGGTGAAGATGTTCTGGTCGAACGCGCCGAAGTGCGTCGAGTCGGAGGCGACCGCGGTCGAGCCGGCGCCCCAGACCGTGTGCGCCCGGGCGGCGAACGTGGCGTTGGCGATCTCCACCGCGATCATGCGAGCCACTCGGTGGTCAGGTACCGGCGGCGCACGTAGCGGATGTCATCCTCGCTGTGCCCGTGCGCGGCGTTGCCGGCGATGGCGCGGATACCGGTGTTCGTGCCGTAAGCGTAGATGGCCAGCAGCAGCCGCTCGGCGAGCACCTCGGCGGCCAGGTCGCCACGCCCGGCCGCCGCGGTCACGCCGGCGAGGCAGCCGGTACGCAGCACGGCCTCCTTGAGCATGTCGATCAGCGGCACCGTGCCCCAGCGGGTACGACCAGCTCCCGCAGCGTCTGCTCACCGCCAGCCACCGCCGGGTAGACCACCTGCCGCACCGGGTCGTCCGGCCGGCCCAGCGAGGCCTCGGCGATGGCGAACAGGATGTTCTCCTTGCCGTATCCTGCTGGCAGTAGTGATGGCTGGGCTTGGCTTGACAATGGGCGTTCACGTGGCGCGCTACCGAACTGATGGGCAACCGCGCACGCAGTCATGAACTACACGTGTCGAGCCGCCCCCGCGCGAAAACCGAGAAGCGCGACTCCTGCGTCGAGCAGGCGTCCTAGTGATTCTTCGTGATTATCGTGTCGGTGATCGGTTACCGCCAGCGCTTACGACGACCCTCCGAATCGCGCGCGCAGCCAAGCTCGCGTCGCTTCCCGGTACTCGCCAGCGTTCCTATGCAATGCAATGCAGTGGCTAGCAGATATGCCAAGGCTCCAGCTGGTTAGGAGCGCAGCTCAGACTGCTTGCCCGCAGAGCTCGTCCTTCCTGGCCGGACCGGGCGATCCTGTCCGCCCTGGCCTGCCTACTGCGTCGGCATCGGATCGTTACTCCAGCCACGCTGCTGGCCTGGCACTGCCGCCTGGTTGCGAAAAGTGGGACCAATCCGACCCGGTCCGGCCGCCCATCCATCAGTGACGAGATCCGCAACCTTGTGTTGCGCCTAGCGCAGGAGAATCCGGCCTGGGGCCACCGACGCATCCAAGGCGAACTCGTCGGGCTCGGATACCGTCTCGGCGCGGGCACGATCCGCCGGATCCTGGCCGCAGTCCGCCTCGGGCCGGCACCACGCGAAGCGGGCACCGGCTGGCGTACCTTCCTGCGCGCTCAGGCCGCTGGCCTGCTGGCCACCGATTTTTCACCCTCGATACCGTCATGCTGCGCCGGCTCTACGTCCTCTTTGTCTGACCATGGAGGTACACACTCGACGGGTCCACCTCCTGGGTGTGACCACCCATCCGACCGCAATCTGGACCACCCAGGCTGCTCGCACCCTGCTGATGGACCTCGACGAGCGGATCAGCTCGTTCCGCTTCCTGATCCGCGACCGGGACGCCAAGTTCACCGCCGCCTTCGATGCTGTGTTCGCCTCCGAGGGCATCGACATCGTCAAGATCCCTCCCCGGACGCCCCAGGCAAACTGCTACGCCGAACGGTTCGTTCGCAGCGTCCACCAGGAGTGCACCGACAGGCTATTGATCTACAACCAGCGACACGCCATCGCCGTCCTCGACGAATTTGCTCGGCACTTCAACCACCATCGGCCCACACCAGAGCCTTGGCCAACATCCACCAACCCACGATCCCGCCACCATTGTTCCCACAACGCCCCGATCCGACGTCACCGAGTCCTCGGCGGACTGATCAACGAGTACCGCCGCGCAGCCTAACCAGGCCATAGAAACACCTGGTCAAGGCCTCACATCAAGTTTTGGCACGGTACACCCCGAAGGACACCCAAAGTTCCAGTCGGATTACCACACCGAACGGCAGTGGCAATCCCACTGGCTAGCCCAAGACCTGGGGCTAGCCAGCACCTGACCACCTCCCCCTCCCCCTCGGCCTGTGGGTCAGACTTTTCACCGCAGAGTTCGGCGCGATGCGCTTTCCACGTCAGCACCCCTTGGCGCGCGCTCGATCGGCTCGGGTCGGGAAGCGGTTCTAGCCAAGCGAAGGAAGCCTGGGCGACCAAGATCGGGCGCGGCGGGC
>JALZHU010000248.1 GCA_030860695.1 Actinomycetota bacterium | reverse complement strand
ATCACGTGGACAAGCCGGACCACAGGCCGGCAGGTACCACGCGCCCACAATCGAGCACGGCCAAATGAAGATCGTTAAACAAGCTTGGAATGATCACTCAAATTCGGGCGGTGGATCCAGGCTCAGTGGGCCTGTTGTTGTCAGACCCTGTCTCTACCATGTGGCGCGCACAGACGCCGTGACGGCGAAGGGAGGGCGCCGTGGAGTTCGAGGGCCTTGAATCGCTGCGTAAGAACAGCCCTGCCTGGAAGCTGCTTCGCGCCGACAATGCCTCGTTCGTCCTCAGCTTCCTCCGCAAGGTGTTCGTTGACGACAACGTCCGGTCTATCGCCAGCACCGAGCTGATCAGCAGGCTTGACGACGAGCTGTACGCGCTGAACGAGCGTCTTGGCGAGGGTAGCTTCCCGAAGTCTGCGAAGGCGTACCTGGATGACTGGGCGGCGCCAGAAACGGGCTGGCTACGGAAATATTATCCTGCTGAGTCTGACGAGGTACATTTCGACGCGACGCCGGCCGTCGAGAAGGCGCTTGCGTGGGTCAACTCGCTGCAGGCGCGGTCCTTCGTGGGCACGGAGTCCCGGCTCAACACCCTGTTCGAGCTATTGCGGCAGATGGCGTTTGGCGCGGAGGCTGATCCCGAAATCCGGCTTGCCGAACTGCATCGCCGTCGCCGCGAGATCGACGCTGATATCGCTCAGGTCGAGCGCGGCGACATTTCCGTGCTGGATGCATCGGCGCAGAAGGACCGTTATCAACAGTTCACGACTACGGCGCGGGAGCTGCTCGCGGACTTCCGGGAGGTGGAGACCAATTTCCGGGCACTGGACCGTGAGCTACGTGCCCGCATCGCGTCCTGGGACGGCTCCAAGGGCGCACTGCTCGACGAGGTGCTGGGCGACCGCAGCAGCATCGCTGACTCCGACCAGGGCAAGAGCTTCCAGGCGTTCTATGACTTGCTCCTCTCCCATGAAAAGCAGGTCGAGCTCAGCGAGTTGCTCGAGCGAGTGCACTTACTCGAAGCCATCGGTGACGTCGATCCGAGGATGCGGCACATCCACTACGACTGGCTGGATGCGGCAGAACGCACGCAGGCGACCGTCCGGTTGCTGTCGGAACAGCTTCGGCGCTTTCTCGACGATCAGGTATGGCTGGAAAACCGCAGGGTCATGGACATTCTGCGCAGTATCGAGTCGACCGCGCTGACGCTACGGGAGCATCGCGATCCCGACATCACAATTGAGATCAACGGCACCGCACCGACCGTGGTGCTGCCGATGGAACGTCCGCTCTACACACCCAACGAGAAAGTCCCGCTCAACAGTGGTGGCATCGCCGCCGGTGACGAAGATATCGACGCGTCCCTGCTATTCGAACAGATCTACGTCGACCCCGAACGCTTATGCAAGGGGGTGCGTCGTGTGCTGCAAGGCCGAACTCAGGTCGGCTTGGCCGAGCTGCTTGAGCAGCAGCCCCTTGAGCAAGGGCTCGCCGAGCTGGTCACCTATCTGTCGCTGAACGACACCGCATTCCAGGTGGTCTTCGATGAGCAGGCGCGGGAACAGGTGCGCTGGAGCGACCCCGACGGCCGGAAACGTGTCGCAACGATCCCGAGGATTAGCTTCGCTCGATCTCTGGTAAGTAAGGATGGGCAGCGATGAAGGCGTCACTCCCCAGGGCCGAGCTGGATCTACCACTGGTGGTGATTCACCTGATGAAGGGTGTGGTTTACCGCGACACCCACGAGAAGGTGTGGCGTTACCTGCTTCCGCTGCAAGCGCAGCTGCACGACTACGTCGCCGTCATGGGTCTCACCGTGGTCGTCGACGAGGCGGAAGGATATGCGTTTCTGCGATCTAAACCCGACATCGATGATGACGAGCATGCTGCGATCCCGCGGTTGATCCCTCGTCGGGCGCTGTCGTTCCATGTGAGCCTGCTCCTCGCCCTGCTGCGGAAGAAGCTGGCCGAGTTCGACGCGAGCAACAGCGACACGAGGCTGATCCTCAGCAGGGAGCAGATCGTGGAGATGGTGCGGCTGTTCATGCCGGAGAGCAGTAACGAGGCTCGGCTTATCGATCAAATCGACTCTTATATCAACAAGGTCGTCGAGCTTGGATTTCTTCGCCGAATCAAAGGGCAAGACGCGACGTTCGAGGTTCGCCGGATTTTGAAAGCGTTCGTTGATGGGCAGTGGCTTTCAGAATTCGATCAGCACCTTGCCGGGTACGCGGCACTGCTCGGTTACTCGGATGCGGAGGGGGAGGACTGATGAGCGGCGTGCTCGGCGCCATCGAGGTGGACAGTGGCCGTGCAGCCGATCGCCCAGGCTCAGGCCATCGGTTGGAGAGGCTTGAGGTCTACAACTGGGGTACGTTCGATCAGCGAGTGTGGGCATTTGACTTGCACGGTCAGAATGGGTTGCTCACCGGAGACATTGGCTCGGGCAAGTCCACCATCGTCGATGCCATCACGACGCTGCTGCTGCCAGCAAACCGCATCTCTTACAACAAGGCAGCCGGCGCGGAGACCAGGGAACGGAGTCTGCACTCCTACGTGCTCGGGCACTACAAATCCGAGCGCAGCGAGGCCACTGGAACATCAAAGCCGGTCGGTCTGCGTGATCGTCGCTCATTCTCAGTGGTTCTGGGTGTATTCACCAACTGGGGTTACGGCTCGACGGTCACGCTCGCGCAGGTCTTCTGGTTTAAAGACAACAGCCAGGGGCAGCCGGACCGTTTCTTTGTGACCGCGGACAAAGCGTTAGCGATCGCGACTGATTTCGCCGGCTTCGGCAGCGACATCGCCACGCTTAAGCGACGGTTGCGACAAAACGGGGCGGCAACGTATGACCACTTCACGCAGTACGGTACTGATTTCCGGCGAAAGCTGAGCATCGACTCTGAACAGGCGATGGAGCTGTTTCACCAGACGGTGTCAATGAAGTCGGTCGGTAACCTCAACGACTTTGTGCGTTGCCACATGCTGGAACCGTTCGACGCGGAGCAGTGGACGAAGAGGCTGGTCGCCCACTTTGAGGACCTGACGAGAGCCCACGATGCGGTGCGCAAGGCGCAAGACCAACTTGCCGACCTGGGCCCGCTGCTGGCGGACTGTGACACTTATGATCAGCTGACCGGCGAGATCCAATCCTTCGAAGATCAGCGCGACGCCCTGCGGTTCTATTGCGCAGAGCATAAGTCGCAGTTGCTCAGCGGGCAGATCGACACGCTGAAAGCCGACATCAAGTGCTACGGTGAGAAGCTCGACGAGGTCAAAATCCATTTGCAGGAGCTTGACCACAAGAAGCTGGACCTGACCCTGCAGAGGGCAGGCTACGGCGGCGATCGGCTGACCGAAATCGAGCGTCAGATTGAGGACGGCTCCGCCGAGCGCGGCAGGCGGCAGGGTCGGTTCGAACGTTTCCATGAACTGCTGGCCAAGGTAGGGCTGCGGCCAGTGCAGGACGCCGAGCAGTTCGCCGTCCGTCGGCGAGACATCGCCGACGCGGCCAACGGACTTGACCAGATGCAAGCCGACCTGCAGAACAAGCTCACCGACATTGCGGTACAGCTCAGCGGTCTCGACATTGAGGCGAAGGAGTTGAACGCCGAGCTCCTGAGCCTGCAAAACCGCCGCAGCAACATCCCCAAGCGAAGCCTTGACCTGCGAGATCGGCTCTGCGCCGAGCTCGGCGTCGACGAGTCTGCGCTGCCCTTCGCAGGCGAGCTCATTCAGGTGCGGGCCGACTGTGCCGAGTGGGAGGGTGCCGCTGAGCGGTTGCTGCACGGATTCGGGCTGTCCGTGCTGGTGTCGAACGAGCACTATATCGCGGTATCGAATTGGATCAACGATCATCACCTGGGCACCCGGCTTGTCTACTACCGCGTTCCCGAACATCCAAGCCGCCCCGGCCCCGACTCGATCATCACCGAACGCTCCTTGTTCGCGAAGCTGGAGATCAAGGAATCACCGTTCTACGCTTGGCTTGAGCGTGAGCTGTCGCACCGGGCCGAATACGAGTGCGTCGACACGATGGACGAGTTCCGGCGCGCGTCCAAGGCCGTCACCAGGGCAGGGCAGATCAAGGGGGCACGCGGGCGTCACGAGAAGGACGATGCCAGGCGCATCGATGACCGGCGATTTTACGTGCTCGGCTGGAGCAACCAGCAGAAGATTGACGCCCTGCTCGCTCAGGCAGATCGCGTGCATCGGCAACAGAGTGAGTTCTATGGTAAGCGCAGCAAGCTGAACCAGGACCTGACCGGCATAAGTGACCGCAAGGACGCGTTGGCGAAACTGGCCGAGTTCGTGTCCTACACCGACATCAACTGGCAGTCGGTGGTCAACCGCATCGAAGAGTTGAAAGAAGAGAAGCGCACCATTGAACGAGCCTCACATGAGCTGAAACGAATAAGCGACGAACTCGAGATCGTCGTAAAGAAAATCGCTGCAGCCGACACGAAGAAAGATGAGCTAATCGGGAGAATCCGGAGTCTCGAACGAGATGTCGAGCTGGCCGAGAATAGCCTGCGCACCGCGGAACAGACGCTGACTGAGTCGGGGTTCCAGCGATCCCGTGAGTTCTTCGCACTCATTGACGAGCACGTCGGATCGCTCCCGCTCACCGAGCCCGCGGACTACGACCACTGCCAGACCGAGCTCAGCACCAAGCTCACTGGCCTGGCGAACAAGCGGAGGGACCGGCGGGAAGGGGTGGGAAGGAAGGTCATCACCAGGATGGGCGACTTCCGTAAGAAGTACCCACTCGAGACCGTCGACTTCGACGACTCAGTGCTCGCAGCGGACGAGTACCGAGTGTTCCATGATCGCCTCGTCAACGACGACCTGCCACGGTTCGAGGCCGAGTTCAAGACTTACCTGAACACCAACACGATCCGAGACATCGCCGGATTCAACTCACAACTCAACAAGCAGGTTGAACTGATCAAACGACGCATTGACACCATCAACGGCTCGCTAGTCGGAATCGATTACAACGCAGGTCGGTACATACGGCTGGAGTTGCAGCCGACGATCAACGTCGAGATACGCGAGTTCAAAAATGAACTTCGTGATTGCACGAGCGGAGCCCTGGGGGGCGATGATTCCGACCAGTACTCTGAGAAGAAATTCCTTCAGGTCAAGAGGATCATCGAACGGTTCAAAGGTCGTGAAGGCCAGACCGAAGCTGACCGCGCCTGGACCAAGCGGGTGACAGATGTCCGCAACTGGTTCGTGTTCTCGGCGTCCGAGCGGTGGCGCGAGGACGACACCGAGCACGAGAACTACGCCGACTCGGGCGGGAAATCCGGGGGACAAAAAGAAAAGCTTGCCTATACGATCCTTGCGGCATCACTAGCTTACCAGTTCAAACTGGACTTCCGTAAGGAGAAATCCAAGACCTTCCGGTTCGTCGTCATCGACGAAGCATTCGGCCGAGGTTCCGACGAATCCACCCGGTTCGCGTTGGGACTGTTCGAGCAGCTAGGTTTGCAGCTGCTGATCGTGACACCACTGCAGAAGATCCACGTGATCGAGCCGTACGTGTCCGCAGTGGGCTTTGTGGACAATAGGTGTGGCAGCTATTCGCGCTTGCAGAATCTCACCATCGAGGAGTACCAGCAGCAGCAACTGGCGCACGCCCTGCACCGAGCATCCGCGGTAGGTAACTGACATGGTGCGCACGAGCAAGGCAGCCTCAAGCCGAATATGGTCCACACCCGCCGACGTAGTCGGCAAATTGCGGCGTCGTTGGGACACCGGTGGCTTCCTGACCAAGTTCGCGTCCGGCCAGGAATGGATTCCCCTCGACGTCCCGTTGCGCAGCCCCACCCCAGGGGAACTGGCCACCAGTTTCAGCGCCGTGCAGGCCTGGGCCCACCAATGGCGGCAGGCCAACCATCAGACGCTGCGGATCGAGACCAAGATGGTCGGCGGCAGGGTCGTCGGCGTCAACGAAATCCCGAGCCGGGTATGGGTCGACTCCTACGATCAGCTCTGGTCCTTGCTGGGTGTCACCGCCCAGGTGCGTCACTTCACCGAACTACTTAAGATTACTAAGCACCGCGCCCCCCGGCTCGCCGAATGGATGATCATCAAGCCCCTTGAGGTCCTTCACTTCCGGGAAGCGTGGGGCAAACTGGTGGATACCGTGCTGTGGATCGATACTCAGGCAAATCACGACATGTACCTGCGCCAGATCGATGTGCCCGGTGTCGACACCAAATTCATAGAGGGTCACCGAAAGATTCTGTCTGCGCTGCTGGACCGCCAGCTTGCTCAAGACCGGATTGATGCAACGCAGCCACCGTCGGATTTCGCCGGCCGGTACCGCTTCCGGAAGAAACCCAACTACGTCCGCTTTCGACATCTCGGGCACAGTGCGGGATTCACCGAGCTGTCGGTGCGGGTCAGCGAACTTGCCGCGACACCGCTGGACGTCTCGACTGTGTTCGTCGTCGAAAATGAGGTGACCTACCTGGCGTTCCCGCCAGTCGAAGAGTCCATTGTGGTCTTCGGCGGTGGCTACTCGTCGTCGACGCTTGAGCAATTGAGCTGGTTAACCCAACGTGAGTTGGTGTACTGGGGCGACATCGACACGCATGGCTTCGCCATCCTCAACCAGCTCCGGCGCACATTCGGGCATGTCCGGTCTATGCTGATGGACCGGACAACCCTGCTGGCTCACGAAGGACAATGGGTGAGCGAACCCAGCCCGGTGAACGCGCATCTCGAACGGCTGCGCACCGATGAGGCCGCCTTGTACACCGACCTTGTCGAAGGCGCATTCGGAACAACTGTCCGCCTAGAGCAGGAACGCGTGTCCTACTCCGCAATCGAACGGGCTGTGCACGCTCACTAAAATGATACGACGGCCGCCCGCTGCCAGGGTCCAACGCTGAAACGGTCATGTCGACGTGGATTGTGTGGCCAACCAGCGGAGGATCTCGGGCCACAGCCGCCGGTGCGCGTTGCGCCCGACAAGGACGCCCACGTGTTGCAGGGCCACGCCGACGTCGCCGTGGTATTCGAGTAGCCGTTTAACGGGAGCCGCGGCCGCATCGTGGAATGGGATAATCGAGCGTGGGGGGATAATTCGGCTGCGCGGATCAACCACGGTCAGCAGGGGAACGCTCAGGGTGCCGGGTCCGACTTGTTGGCCGGCCACTTCGAGCGTGCCATGCATAAACTCATCGCGCCGGTACAGCCGCTCGACAACGTCGAAGAACAGCTGCTGCGGCAGCCTGAACTCATCGTCCATCCAGCGCAGAATTCGCAGATGAGTCATAAGCGCGGCCCGGTCACCGGCGCTACGCAGAAGGTCGATGTAACGATCCAGCTGGAACTCCCTGGGTGCCGCCGTTACCGCAACGAGATTGAGGAACGAGCCGGGTACCCCGCCGACGGCGACACGCGTTAACACTGCGGGCGGCGCCGCGGCGATGAAGGATCCGAATGCGCCAGCATCGGCTCCGAAGTGCAGCGGCGCCTCAAGGAGCGCGATGGCGGCCACAAGATTGGGATGACGGGCCGCGCAGACCGCGGTGAGCGTTCCACCCAGCGAATGGCCGATCAACGTTA
Organism: Actinomycetota bacterium; assembly: GCA_030860695.1. GTDB lineage: Bacteria > Actinomycetota > Actinomycetes > Mycobacteriales > Pseudonocardiaceae. The sequence goes on along the minus strand of JALZHU010000248.1, from coordinate 497 downwards.
TCCGCGGTGCGCCAGTGCGCTCGGTCACCGCCTCGATGCAGTTCACCAGTAAGCGATCGGCGTACTGGTCCAGGCCGAAGTGCTGCTCGGTCGGTCCCGGATCGGTCCACTCCACAAGGTGTACGCACATGCCATGTTGCAGGCACCGGGCCACCACGCTGCCCTGAGGTTCCAGATCCCAGATGTAGGAACGCTTGATCGGCGCCGACACAAGCAACACAGGCGGCCCCGTTGCCGGGGCTGACGCGTAGGTGCGCAGCCGTGCTCCCGCCGCTATCTCCACCACTGTTGACGGCGTCGTTCGGGGTCCCACCCCGAGCGCATCTAGCAGGCGCCCCCTCCGCCGCCGGATCTTGTCCAATATCCCGAGCACGACCCAGGGCCCCGGCAAAGTCGGATATGGGTTGTTGTGAGCTGCGGTGATGGTGTGCGACACGCCGGGGACTGAGGTGCGCTAGCGGGCATGACCCTGGGGTGATCATGACGGTTCCTAACGC
>JALZHU010000247.1 GCA_030860695.1 Actinomycetota bacterium | reverse complement strand
TGCCTGGTGACTTCAGCTCGCTCACGCGACTCCTCCCAGGACCCACGCCCCGGTTGATCGAACAAACCAGCCACAAATGACCTGACCCCTTCGCTCGGCTCCCACCGCGTCAAGCAGGAGATTCACCACTACTATGAGTCAGTCCGACCGCGCGCCCGCCACGGTACTCAATCCCTCCGGTTTCAGTCCTTGAGCTCAAACGGTCATCGCGACACGGCTTGACCTGGGGCGAGGGCTCGTAAGCTGGCCCCGCGCATCGGGCACGCCCCTGGCCTGCCCGCAAAGCTCGATGTGAGCCCTCGCGAGGGTCCCAGGTCAAGCCGTGTCGCGATGACCACTAGAGACCACCCTCGTAATAGCCACCATCACGTATGTACTGACGCAGAATGCCAAGATTCCCAAGTAGCCAGGGGTAGAGGCGATCCGAGCCAGGCGCAGAATCGAAGCCGTATATCAACATGTCGCCGTGACCGTCGAGCATCTTCGCCATCTCTGTCCTGGCGCCCGATGCTCGTCGCAGCCTGATGGAGAAGTTGCTGACATACCGCTCCGCGTACCGAACGCGCCGGGCTCGCGCTGAGAAAGTGAGGCGATTCTGCCTCAGCGTGAGGACGAAGTCAGTGTTTCGCTGCAGTCGTCCTCACGTGCTGCGACCTCAACCCGGCTGGCTAGACGTACGATCTCACTGAAATGGCCGCGGAAGCGCTCCTGCCAACGGAAGTCATCCTCGAAGGTCGAAGGAGGGGTCATCGGGGGAAGCTCCCAGCTCCTCCTCGCCTGTTCATATGTTCATCGCGGGGCGACTGGCAACTGTTACAGGGCAAACCCCACGGGAGAGGGTCACCTGCCGGCGGACTGGTATTCACGAACACCCGTTCGGTGCAATGAAAAGTGTACCTTCCTCCACTCAGCTCGTAGTACTGAACGATCTGTGTTGCAGTACTAGACCGCGCGCGTCGGTGTTCCCAGTCGGCGCACGGATGCCTACGCCACCACACCTCCTACGACGAGGCCCGCGCCTGGCCATCCCAGGACTCGACACAAGCCAGCGCCACCTGACTTGACAGCCAACTCCGGTGGGGTGTCTCCGCTCCCGCCGCCGAACGCTGAGACCTGCATCCCGGCCGGGGACGTGCCCCCCGCGTGCCCGTAGTCAGGGCCGCCAGGGGTCAACAGCGGTCACTTACGTCCCTTATTCGCCCATACCCCCAGGTCCGCATTGCGCATGTCAGCCCTTTGATCGTTCCCCCGACCTTCCAAGCTGGCTATGCGGGTTCGATTCCCGTCGCCCGCTCCACATCCTCCACCAGCACAGACGGCGACCTCTTCCGATTATGGGAGGGCTGCCGTCTTGGGTAGTTCCATTTACGTGTAATTACGCGCCGCCAGATCGTCGTCCCGGCCTGGCCAGCCTGCTCGTTGCTGCCTCGCTCGTTCGTCTCCTCAAGCTTGCTGGCTATTTGACGACTGCGGCGGCGACGAGGGCGCTAATGCTGCCGATCAGGGATCCTGATTGGCGCTCGTCGGTAACGGTGGCACTTGGTTGTCAGACATTGACGGTGTGAGACGAGTGGAACGTGGGCTCTTTCGACGAGGCTGGTGGCTGGTGGCCGGGGTGGCGGTGGCCGTCGCGCTGGTGGCGGGTACTTGGTGGTTGTTGGCCAAGGACTCGGCCGCCGCGGGCACGGACGTTGCCACGGTGCTTGCGTTGCCCGTGGCGGTGTTGAGCTTGCTCGCGGCCGTTGCCGCCACTGTGGTCACGGTCCGGTCGAGCCGAGCAGAGGGGGGAATGTTGGCCGTTGCGGCACGGCGGCTGGCCGGTGAGGTTCGGGCGCAGGAGGAGGCTGTGCTAGCGCGGCTGGTGGCCGATACCGGGGAGACGCGTCCGGCGGATGTGGGCTTTGCCCAGCCTGGGCTGCTGCATTGGCGCACCGATGGCGGCACCGACCGGGGCAGCTTGGCTCAGATCAAATCCTACTACCAGAAGTTGCGGCGGGGCCGTTTGGTCGTGCTTGGACAGGCTGGGGCAGGCAAGACGGTGCTGGCGATCGCGTTGGTCCGTGATCTGGCCGCTGCGATCGTGGACAGCCCATCGCCGCAGGAGGAATCCGGGCGGCGTGTGTTGGTGCCGGTGCGGCTGAGCCTGCCCGCGTTCGACCCCGCGCCTGGCCAGAACAACCTCAACGACATCCCCGCGGAGCAGATCGCCACGCAGCTGGAGCAATGGCTGGCTAGCCACCTGCTGACCGTGTACGGGGTAACGCAAGCAACGGCGAAGGCGCTGGTGACCCAGGGGTGGATCCTGCCCGTACTCGATGGCCTAGATGAGATGGACCTGCCCGGGGCGTGGCCGTTCCGGGCGGCGGCGGTGCTGCGCGCGCTGAACCACCCCACCCCCGTCGGGCTTCGCCCGGTCGTCCTGACCTGCCGAACAGGACGCTATGCCCAGCTCACCGGCCACCTCGACCTTGACCCTGACCCGAAGGCCGCTGAGAGTGACCACGGTGTCCGGCCCAGCGGTGAGCCCCTGGTGGTGCAAGATGCTACCGTGGTCGGCGTCGAGCCGTTGACCGTGCCCGACGTGACCGCCTACCTGCATTATCGCTTTCCTGACCCAGCCAGACCTGTTAGCTGCGAGCCACGGTGGCATCCGATCGTCGACTGGCTGAACACACACGCCGCTGATGATCCGCTGGTGATCGCACTGCGCTCCCCACTACGGCTGTTTTTGGCCACCACCGGCTACCGCACCCCCGCCACTGACCCCGAGGTCCTGACCCGCTACACCACGACCGCCGAACTCGATGACCATTTGTTTGCGCTGCTGGTCCCCGCGGTCACAGCCCAGCAGCCGCGACGATCCGGCGGTCACTATCCCGCCCGGGATGTCTAGCGGTGGTTACACACCCTGGCCCATCACCTGCACCAGGAAGACCAAGCTGACCGCTCCGGCAGCGACTTGCGGCTTGATGAACTGTGGCGGATCGCGGGAGACCGTGCAGCGCGCTACCTGACCGCTGCGGTGTTGACGACTGCCTGTGCGGCGGCACTGCTGGTCAACGGCATCAGCTACCTGGTCCAGGTCGGGCCGCCCCAAAGCCTGCCCGTACTTCCCGCACTCTTCGGTGTGGCGATTGGTGTCGGGCTACTCACTGCGACGGTGTGGGGGTCATTGACTCAGTCCGTTGATCCGCAACGGCTCAATATCCGCACACTGCACACGCCCGCCGGCCGACGACGACTCGCGGTCGGGCTCGCGTTCGGGATCGCGGGCTGGCTTGGGGGCGGACTCGCAGGCTGGCTCGTGGGCTGGCTGGGGGGCGGACTCGCGCTCGGGCTCGTGGTTGGGCTGGCGGTTGGGCTCGAAGTTCGACCGGCGGCGATCGACCTCCCTCACCGCCTGGTATCCCAAGGTCTAGCCCACGCTGCAACCCGGCTCGCGCTAGGGCTCGCGGCTGGGCTCGCCGGCGGACTCGCGGGTGGGATTGCGGGCGGGCTTGGGGGCGGGCTCACGTTCGGGTTCGTGATCGGGCTCGCGTTTGTGTCTAACTCACCATGGCCGCGTTACGCCGTTGCGTGTCTACTATTGGCCCGGCGGGATGAGCTACCGCCGCGCCCAGCGGCATTCCTGGACTGGGCCTACGACGCGGGGCTAGTGCGGCTGTCAGGCATTGCGGTGCAGTTCCGACACCGGGAATTCCAGAGCTGGCTCACCACCCACGGGAAGGAATTCAAACCTCCTAAGCCGCCGTCACCCAGCCGTGCCCGAAATTTCGGACCAGACGGAGACAACGATCAAATAATTTTGATTCGTGCCCTCGCGCGCCCATTCAGACGAACACTACAAAGAAACCACTGATGATCACGGTCAAGGTCAAGGTCACGGACCGCCAGCAGAACGGTTCCCTGACCACGCTGTTTCTGCTGACGATCGCGCGTCAGTGGATCGTCAGCAGAAACAGCGTGACGAGTCCGCACAGGTCGGCTCACACCGCCACGTCGCCGCAGTTCAGCGGCACGCAAAGACACTCAACGGCAAACAGGACACACGGTCGATCAGTGTTCACGGAAGTGCTTGTGGGGGTCTTAGCGCGTTAGTAGTTCGGGTGGCTCGCCGGGTAATCGGTGGTTTCACGTCCACCGTTAGATCACTGGATTGTTCGATCACTTGGCGCAGTTCTCGCTTGGCCTCGTCGAGGAACACGCCCATCGGCTCCTTATCGCGCGTACCAGCGCCGGCAGCGGGATCGACGGTTCGGTCGCCGCGGGCGCCCAGTGGGCCCGTGTCCGGCCGGAAGGCACTGCGGCAATAGGAATAAGGCAGTCGTAAGAGGAGGCATTGCGGTTCCTGTCTGATGAAGCCGTTAATCGTCCATTCGGTGCCGCAGTGGTGGCAGGCTCAGGTGTCCACGGTCGGTGTGCTTGCACCCAGTAGGCGCCGTCGGCTTGGTCACAGCCGTGCACAGCTCGTCATAGGTGGTGGTCGCCTAGGTGGTCATCGGTGGCCTCCTCCAGTTCGTGCAGCGGGTAGTGATGGGTTGGCCTTGTCGGCCTCCCCTGCCTCGGCTTGTGGCCGGCTTGCGCCGTCTTGGGTTTGTGAAGAGGCGGGTAGCGCCCGCGTAGCGCGGTTCCTCCGGGGTGGCCGTAGGCCGGAGGGGCCATCGGGCTGGTTGGCTTTTCGTAAGGTGGGCGCGGGGGGCCACACTGAACGCGGGGCAGGGTGACCGCCTCGCCGTAGGCGGTCGCACAGATTGCTGGGCCGTCCGGCGGCCTGGGGTGGGGATTGTGCTGAATACCGGCTGGGGATTGTCGGTGCCGTGGTGCACACTCGGGGGATGGTGCTGGTGGGGCGGCGCCGGGGTGGGTGTGCCAGGTCCGGCGCGAATCGACGATCTGGGCGTACTGGCCGAATGGGTCCACGACGAGGCCGCATCCAAAGCGCGGTCGGGGTCCGTGACGTGCTGCCGATTGTGGGTTATGTCCTACTTTCTCTGATTGATGGCAGAACTTCTTTTGTTTTCCTTCGGGAGGTTCAGCAGTTCCTAATAATGCAACTTCCCAAAATCGCGGAGAAGATCGAAAAGCCAGGCATGACGAGGGAGCAGAAGTGATCTGGTATCGAAGCGTGCTGCTCGCTATAAGTATGATGGCCGGTCTGCTGGTAGCGGGCTTGGTCATGCCGACTGTTGCCCAGCCGGACACCTCAGAAGAGGTGGTCTACACCGATCAGGGCCCGGTGCGGGGCGTGGTGCACGGCGATCATCGGTCCTTTCAGGGGATTCCGTACGCGGCCGCGCCCGTTGGTGACCTTCGTTGGCGCCCACCGCAACCACCGCGGGGATGGCGGGAGCCGCTGGAGGCGACCGCGCCGCGCAGCCAGTGTGCGCAGCTGGCCGCCTTCGGCCTGCCCGAGTCTGACAACGAGGACTGCTTGTATCTCAACATCACTACACCGAGCCGATCGCAGTCCCGGTTGCCGGTCATGGTGTGGATTCACGGAGGCGGGTACACCAATGGAAGCGGCGCGGTCTACGACTCGCGCAGGCTCGCGGTCGAGGGTGACGTGGTCGTGGTGACCATTAACTACCGGTTAGGACCGCTGGGATTTTTGGCCCTGCCGGTGCTGACCACTGAGAATCCCGGCATCCAGTCCGGCAACTATGGCATCGAAGACCAGCAGGCCGCGCTGCGCTGGGTGCAGCGCAACGCCGTGGCGTTCGGGGGTGATCCCGGCAACGTCACCATCTTTGGTGAGTCAGCCGGGGCGGGCAGTGTCTGCGCACATCTGGTGTCACCAACCGCCGCCGGCCTTTTCCACCGGGCCATCGCACAAAGCTATAGCTGCGCTACGCGGGTAGCCACCAGGCAAGACGCCGAAGCAGCCGGCGCCACATTGGCGGCCCGGTTCGGGTGTACCAATCCCGACCAAGCCGCGGACTGCCTGCGGACTAAGCCGGTAGCTGAGCTGTTGCGGGCGTGGCCCGGGTGGCCCGGCGGTAGGCCGGTGGTCGGTGGCCGCGAGCTGCCGTTGCAGCCGCCAGATGCCCTGCGATCCGACCGCTTTCACCATGTGCCGCTGATGCTGGGGAACACCCTCGATGAGATGCGACTTTTCATCAGCCTGCAGTACGACGCCACCGGGCACCCGGTCACGCCGGCACAGTACGAGCAGATCATTCGGAGCACCTACGGATCGAACGCCGACCAGGTATTGCAGCGCTACCCACTCACGAACTACCCGTCACCGAGCATCGCGTTAGCCACAGTACAGACCGACGCCGGAACGGAGCTGTCCACCTGCGAGCACCTGACCAGCTATCGTTTGGCCTCGGCTGGCCCGTTTTCGGTGCCGATCTACGCCTACCAGTTCGTTGACCGCACCGCGCCACCGCTTGTCGATGTGCCCAACTTCGACGAAGGCGCCGAGCACGCCGTCGAGCTCAACTTCCTCTTCCCGAACCTCTTCGGTGGTCCCTTAAATGCTCAGCAGCAAGCATTGGCAGCGATCATGGTGAAGTACTGGACGAACTTCGCCCACGCCGGCAATCCCAACGGCGGCGATGGGCCTCGGTGGCCGCAGTTCCGGTCAGCGGCGGACGTGCTCGCCCTTGGCCTGGGCCCGGGTGGGGTACGCACCGTCGACATTGCCAAGACGAGCAACTGCGACTTTTGGGAATCACTGCCACATTGAGCACTCACCTCCTGGTGGTCAACCTACACGGCCCAACTGGGGAGAACGGCGAAAGACGTAAAACGGGGAAATGTGCAGACCCGGGTGGCTGGTTTGACGACAGCGATGACGACAACGCAGACGACAACCAGGCACCAACAGCATCGTGCAAAGCCGGGTTGCGTAGCAGATCGGGAGTCGGAGAGAGTTCGCTCGCTTCTGGGGGCCAAGTGGGGCTCCCGCCTCGGTCATCACGTAATGCGCTGGCCTGCCACCAGGTGACCGCAGTTTTGACCGCAACGAGCAGCACCCTGCTGCACTCGGACACCATCCGGCGAACGCTGCACGCCCACGTCACACGGTCCGATCCCGGACTTGCCTGCATCTGTTAATCGCAGGCCCCCGCCCTTTCCTGCCCAGGACAGAGACCTACGTGTCTGACCGAGCGCGTGCCCCCGCATGCCCTTCTCAGGGTCACGAGGGGTCAACAGCGGTCACTCGTGTCACGTGCCCGCCTATCCCAGCAGGTCAACATCAGCGCTCGTCAGCACCTTGGCCCGATCTTCCAAGTTGGGACTCAGCGGTTGTATACGAAAACAATCTTGTCCTGTGTGCCTATATTGATGGATGCTGCGTTTCTTCGGTTGTCGACCGTTGTCTATCTGATGATTGGCTAAGTAGCCGTAATTAAATAACATACCTGATCGAGTGAACCCTTTGCTGTGTCGCGTGTCATCTCGATTCGGCTATCTGAGTCCATGAAAAAATCAACCTTGTGACCACCGGGAACGACGAGAAATTCCGGGCGATGCGGACGCGTTTGGGTGATCTGTTGCCCCGACTGAACGAACGCGATCGCCGCCTAGCGCTGGCCGCCGAGGCGAGAACGTGGGGTTACGGCGGGATCACTGCAGTGCATAAAGCCACTGGTGCGTCACCAAAAACAATACGGCGGGGTATGTCCGAGCTCTCCAATGATCCGCCCGAGGAAACCTCCGATCGGGTTCGGGCTCCGGGAGGTGGCCGCAAGAAAGCCGAGGTGGCTGATCCGGAACTGGTGGATGCGCTGGATGGCTTGATCGAGCCGGACACGCGGGGAGATCCGAATCACCGTTGCGGTGGACCACAAAATCAACACGCCATCTCGCCACGGCACTGACAAAGATGGGTCATTCCATCAGTCACAGTGCCGTCGCGAAGCTCCTCCATGCTCTGGGCTACAGCCTCCAAAGCACCCGTAAGACGATGGAGGGTAGCCAGCATCCAGACCGAGACGACCAGTTCCGGTACATCAACGCTGTGGCGGGGGAGTTCCTCAGGGTCCCGGCAAAGTCCTCTCTTAGCTGGTGAGGAGTAGTTCTACGGGTCTGAGTGGGTCCCATGCGTGATGTCGTAGGGCATGGGCGATGTTGGTGGCGCCGGCCAGGCGGAGGAGGCT
>JALZHU010000474.1 GCA_030860695.1 Actinomycetota bacterium | reverse complement strand
CCCCCTGCCCCTGGCCCGCTACGAGGCAAGCTCGCCGACGCGACGGGATACCCGCTTCGCCCCTCATGTCCTGCGGCAGCAGGGAGACCACTTTATGATCATCTCCACCCTTTACCTACCCGAAATAACCGTCAACGTCCGGCACCGGTACGTACTGGCGAGAAGCGTCTGACCTGGTCAGCAGGAGGGTTCCGTCATGACCGGCACTGTCGGTAGTGGCTTCTGGTAATCGCTAGCTCGCAGGTTCGCGCTTTGCGCCGAGCCGGGCAGCAGGTTCTGTGGAGTCAACAGCGGGCGCTCGCCGCCCCACACCCCGGCAAGGCCTCCGGGATGGCTGATGCGCCTGCCAAGCCCGGCGGGGGGGTGGGGATGTGGGATGGGGCGTCCCGTCGACCTCCCCGAGGGCTACCACACGCTGCCCCCGGGGCAAGCTTGGCAAATACGGCCGATGGTTGGGGAGTGATGTTGCCCCCGGGGCAGCGCGTGGTCGGCTGCGCCAGGCCGACGGGATGCCCCACAACCTCCAGCGTCCAAGATCGTCGGTGATCACCTTGAGTTGATGATCGTTTGGACACTTTACGGTCACAAAACCCAACCCAAGATAACCACAGCCAACGAGCGTCTACAATCGCGAAAGTCGCAGGTGATCGGTGCTATCCACAAACAACCATTACCATGGTCCTAGAATCCTTGGATTCGGGGTCGCCGCTCCCTCGGCCGAAATTGTGCACGTCGCGCTGGCGGAGTCAATGGCGCCTGACGGCGTCGCGCTGCGATGGCGCAAGCGCCACCATTGACACCACCACCACGACGAGCAAAGCGGCCAGGACGAGGAACGGCGGAGGACCAGGGACACGTCCGTTGGCATCCCTCCTCCGGCACTTGAAGCCACCGCATGGTGTGTACCCAGACTCCACGTTACTCGTTCTGGCGAAACGCGAAGCCAACGCGAAATGACTGCTAGTCCGGGCGCCGGCGACCGAGACAAAACAGCGCGTCAGACCCCATATACGGTCTGTTACTGACGAACCATTCCTAAACCGTGTGTCGCAGGAAATCCTGTTGGGAACGCTATCACCATACGCGAGGGTCTCCGTGAGGCGACGGAACCTTGGTGGTCTCATCTTTGGCCTCATCCGTCTACGTTCGTCAATGTTCATCAGTATCCGGATCAATGCAGCGATGCAGGTCACGGACGTGAACGGTATTCGGCGGACTATTATCCCGAGTCCTGAAAATCGGAAGGTTTGCGGTTCAACCACGGGCAGGTGACCATCTCGCACTGGCGATTTGTCAGGTTAACCTAGGAGCGACGGCTGATTGGGCAGCGGCGCAGTAGGCGGTAGTCCTATACCCCGATAGCCCGACCACTAAGGTCGGGAATCGACGCGCGGTTTGTCGGTCGCGGTAACTACGCGGAAGGGCTCTCGTCGTGATCGCCTGGCCCGTCGGATGGAGTGATCAAGGCGAAGTAGGCGTGTTCCGTCGTGGCCGCCTCCGAACATGTCGCAGCGAGCAAAGCGTACGCAAACTGCTCGCCGCCATTGGGCTCCGAGAGCCACCACGCGGCGGCATCAACCAGGGCAAGCCGTTGTATCGCGGATAGCTGCGGCTCGCGTTCGCCCAGGACTGCTACAGCGGCCAAGCGTTGCCGGTTGGCGACAACGCGGCGGGAGCCGCGGGGGGACTTTATGATCGGTTCGTCCAGATCACCGAGCGCCGCGGCGGCCAACTCCAGCGTCCGCGACAGTTCCAGCTCGTCCAGGGGTGGCCGACTCGCCTGGTGGAAGATCTGCGACACCGACGACCACTCCTGGAGCACCCGGGCCACCGACCGAGCACGCCAGGGCGCAAGCCGCAGCACCACGCTTGGGGACTCCTCGCCGCCGAGGATCAACGTGCCGCCGTCGAGTTCCACCACCTCACCGTGATCTAAAGGCACCCGGATCGGGTTCGGGTCGAACTGCGTAGGGTCTGGCATCGGGTCTCCACCCCTCCACTCCAGGGTTGGTGATCAAGGCCGTGGGCCGGTGTTGGCAGCACCAGCCCTCGGCCGCCTCAATTAGGGGCGGCGGGTGCGCCCCTAATGTCACTGAGTCATCCGGCGCGACACCAGGTCCCGCTCCTGGTCCGTGTCGCCGGTACATGGCTAGTCCCGGCCCTGCGCGCGAGCTCAGCTGTACAGCTGCGGAATACAGCAACGAGGCTGACCAACACCGTCCCAGAACGCCCGTCAATGTCCAACGACGTGCGGAAATAACCCCTATCGACCGCCCTGCCCGCAGTTCGGGACGAAGAGCTTATCTACAGTAGCAATCAACTTAAGATCGACAACTACCTTTATACTCTATTGCAGTGGATAATGTGAGCGCATGACTACCGTCGATAAGACGTTCTTGTCCGACGATATTCCGGTTCGGTGGCAGTGTTGTGTAGCATCCAGCATGAACCGAGAGGTTCAATTTCGAATCGGGAGATCAGCGGTTTGACCCTGCTCCGGCGATGACCTATAATTATAAAATTTCAGTTTGTTTGTCTGTGGTTTGCATGTATCGTCTTCGGTGACGCTATAGGGGTGGTCGTGGCCCGTATTTTCATCA
>JALZHU010000246.1:6294-8116 GCA_030860695.1 Actinomycetota bacterium | reverse complement strand
CCGCGACCGACCGTGCCCAGCGTCCACCACCCGACGGTCTGATCGCCTTGACCTACAACGAGATCCGACACCTGTTCACCAAGCTGATCACCGAACCCGCCCGCCGACTCCCCGACCCGCACGCTTGATCACGCTGGCGACGCCACCACCAACACCAAGCCCGCACCTGCCACTACCGTCGCCAAGAAGCTCAGCTCACGTGATCACGATCTACGGCTGGAGTACTAGGTCCAATCCTTCCCACGTGTCACGGACGTCCTCAACGCCGATGAGGCTGCCAAGCACGGACACACGCCCGGCGTCGGCGATCTCGGCCTCGATGGCGACGAGGCCAGCGTGCTGCTGTTCGGGATAGGTCCCGAGATCATCACCGGCTGCACCGACCAACTGAAATGGCTCGTCGCCGAGATGCAACGCCGCGCCGAAACTCTGGAACGTCACGGCCAAGGGCCAACAAAAGTGCCCAAGCACCTGGCCACCCGAAAAGGCCTCGGACTAACCCGCTGTTCATGATTATTATGAAGGGCATGTGCTGTTCGCCGATGAACAGGTCGGCGGCCGAACCGGCCACACGAGCCTGACGATAAAGACCCTGCTCAACATGGTGCAGGCGTTCAACATCGGGCTGTCAGTCGCCACCCAACGCCCGACCGCACCATTGACCGTGACACCTGCGTGGTCAACAGCCCCTCCAGTCCGCGAGAACGTGTGTACTGGATCTATTGCATAAGCCGCTTTGCCAGCACGATCACCGGCTCGAACACGTCGGCCGGTGGCGGCTGCACCAGCCCGAACCTGGCCATTTCACGTGGATTAGCCCTTTGGGCCGGACATACTGCGCTCAGCCTCCACCGATCATCAACGATCTGCCCGAACCTCGACCTAGGTCCGGCTGCTCCGGCTATCCCTCGTTCGCAACTCCCGACGACGACAGTCCCATTCTGGAACGACCACCACCCCAGCCAAACTCCCCACCACTAACCGCGCCGCTAGGCCCTGGCGAGCCACCGCCCTTCTAAAGTGCGTTGTGCAACCGAGGCCAGCCGCCGCTCACGCGGCGCGTGAGCTGAACGTGCGCGGCAGCGGCTCCACTGGCTCGACCGGCACGCCGATCAGCAGCGCTGTACCGCAGGTCAGGCAGAGCCATTCGGGGCAGTCCGCGCCGTGCCCGTCAACGCAGGGTGGCTGTTCGAACGCCTCGAGTGCGGCGCATCCCGGGCAGTATGCTTCGATCATCGCCACCGTGAACACCTGGTTCGTCTCCACCTTGCAACGATCTCACCGGCGGCAGCGGATGCGGTGGAGGCGAGTCGGCGTGTCCCAACCAGAGCCGAACACCATCACGCGGGCGCGGTACAGCAAGACCGTACAGTCGACGCAAAACGGATAAACTGCTCTAATGACTCGGATTGCTGGTTCATGCTGCGTGATCTTGTCGGCGAAGTCCTGCACCGGTCGAGAACGGAGCACTCGATACAGTTACAGGAGTTGGCGAATCTCTACGTGCATGGTTGCTTCGTCCGCTAATAGCTCGGGAGTAAAGTCTTATCGAGGTCACGGTTAAGTTTGGCAGCGTCCCGGAGACCTGCTCGGGGGGTGACTTCCAGCCAGAAGGCGATCGTGACGAGCCGTCGCCCGCTGCCTTGGTCCATGATTTCCGCCTCCCGCCTGGCCCGCTCGACTAGCTCATTCCATGCCCAGGTATCGTGGAGGTAAAAGATGCTGTCACGTATCTCGATCACCTGGTGGTGTAGCCGTTCCCAAGCGTTGTCGATGCTAAATAGGTCTTGTCGACGAGAACGCGGGGAGGGGGGGGGGGGGG
>JALZHU010000246.1:0-6284 GCA_030860695.1 Actinomycetota bacterium | reverse complement strand
GATTTCTTTGGTCGCGCTACACAGCAGGCGCCCACAAAGAATAGAGTCGGGCTCGGCGGTAGCAGTAGAGAATCATCTTTCGTGCCGGTTCGATGGCCGCAACTAAGCAACCCAATGGCAGAAGAGTAAACCTCGCAGTACTGAATATCAGGGCCACCTGTGCTAGCTCTGGTGTGGCGAAGTCAGCCCAGCGCTGGAGAGTGCGAATGGCCATAAACGGCACCTCAGCGGCATTACCGATCATCACCATCAGCAACCCCGCGTACAGGGTCTTGCCCTTCACATGGGTAAAGTGACGGCACATCGCCCATGGGGCAGCGGCAGCTCCGCCGATCATGTAGGTGCCTACCAGCAGCACATAGCTTAGAAATGGCCCCGGTGCGACAAGCGGCTTAAAGCGTTCAGCTTCTGGTGTGAGCGCGAAAAACAGCGCTATTCCCGCTACAGCGGCCACTGGCCATGCGATCCGTGCTGCTCGTCCTACGCGTGCTCTCGCGCCACCGTAGGCGAGGCTCGTCGGTTTTGGGTGCCACGGTGATGTCGGGATGAGGGTTCAGGAACAGCCATTTGAGGTTGCGGAGAGTGTGGCTGCCGTCCATAGCGTGGCCTGGTCAGCCACGAGGGCTTCCAGGTCGGCATGTGCCGGTAGCAGTGGGGCGGCCAGGGCGACATGGATGGTGGTCAGCGCGGGCAAGTTCACCCGATCGGGGTTGACCATGATGTATTTATAGGGCCTTGCTCGTCCTCTTTTACTGTAGTCGCTGGTTTGGGGCCCGCGGGCGCAGAAGGGACGTCGTGATGCCAAACCTACCGGATGGGACGAAGCATTGGCTTAGTCAAGCAGCGGAAACCGTGCCCCACGATGGATGGTCCACGCACATCCGGCTCAACCAGACCCCTGAATGGACACTTCGGCTGGCCTGGTAGTGATTTCCCCCGAGCTTAAAATCTTACGACCGACGGTACCGAGGATATACCTGAGTCATCGACGCTAGAACTGCGTAGCTTAATTGCCGAGATACCAGGAGGTTAAGCGTTGTATACACGCTCACGAGCTCTGATCGTTCGACGCAACTCGGTGAAGAAGTTCGGCAGATCTGCTAGGAGGAACCTCCGTGCTTTTTGCTCGGTCAGAGCCTTGGCCGCCGCGGGCTCCATAGCCAGGGAAGAACACGAGGTCGGTAATGAGCAGACGAGGACCGCGACGGTACTGTCGGGGAAGGCGCGTAAGGTGATCGTTAAGGCGCTGGACGGCAAAAGCACACGTATTAATGGGATTCCGGCACCGAACCTCGGCACGATACCGCGTCTCAAAGAGTCACAAAAGCTCGAAGACCGAGACCTTGAGGTGCTCCGCTTGATGAGCATCGGCCTGATCGATACCGTGGCAGCGCGCTCACTGGCAATCTCATTGCGTACGTACCGCCGTCGTGTCGCGGAAATCATGAAAAAACTCAACGTTGACAGTCGATTCCAAGCAGGGGTGGTCGTAGGCCAGCGCGGCTGGTTGCCCTAACCTCCTGAGTGTGGTCGATTATGGCGCCGATCTCTGACCAGTACTTATCGTCCAAATTACGGAATCGAAAATAAAGTCAACCCAAGCATGGGGGTTTGCAAACATGGCGCAACGTCTTGCAGAGTGGGTCGAGAACGAGGTACTGCGGGTTGACGATCGCGCACCATCATGGCTTAATGAGATGTACTTTTTTCGGGACCCGTGGCGGCCTCAGTTCGTCGACACGTCTCACTTTTTCGCTCCTGCGGACGGTGTGATACTCTACCAAAAAGTGGTCAAACCAGGCGAGAGCATCGTCGATATCAAGGGCAAGTCATACAGTCTCCGCGAAGCACTGCGCGATCCAAACTACAACAAGGAGAGTATCGTCATAGGCATCTTTATGACGTTTTTCGATGTTCACATCAATCGTGTTCCGTACAGAGGCACACTTTCGTATCGAGAACTAGAGCCGATTGAAACCTACAATCGGCCAATGCTAGACCTCGAAAATGAACTTCTTTACGAGTTAAGGGTCAATCTTTCAAACACGCGGTATTTGCGATTTAATCAGCGGATGGTCAACCGGATCGAATCTCCGATAATTCGTCAATCGTACTACGTCCTGCAAATCGCTGACTACGATGTCGATTGCATCACACCGTTCCGTTTGAAACAGAATGTGAGAGTTCAGCAGGGCGCGCGCTTTTCGCAGATTCGCCGCGGCTCACAAGTCGACCTCATCGTGCCGCTGTCTGAGCGCTTCGACTTTACATTCGTCCATGAAGACACCGATCACGTGCAAGCGGGTGTCGACCGACTTTTGCGAGTTGAGCCGAAGCGGTCGCAGGTTTTTACTCTGAGTTCCCTTCGGCAGGCTAGGGCCACATCACGGGTGAACGGTCGGCATTGGCCATCCGTTGCGACCAACTGGGTATCGCCGGTGGCGCCGGGAAGTTCTCGGTCTATGTAATTGTCCTTTTCGTCGCAAGCTGCCGCGTCGAACCCAACCATGAAAGAACATGATGATGGTTGCGAACACACTGCATGGTGCTGCATTATATCAACGTCGGGCGCTTTCGACCGCCGATATCCCGGGATGGCAACAATTTTTGAGCAGATTCGAACGTGCCGATCCGTCCAGCATCAACTATTATCCAGAAGAGTTCTTGGAAGACGTTTTAGATGGCCGGCTTGACCCACGATGCGATACGGTCGGGGTCTTCTCGAAGAGTATTCTCGTTGCCTACGCCATCGTTCGTGCCAAGACGACTGACGAGGGCGTCTTCCAGTTGGACCTTGAAGGATGTGTCGACCCGAGGCATCGCCGACGTGGCCTTGGCACTGAACTTCTCCGTTGGTCTGTAGCCCGTGCGCTCCAACGACGGTCGCAGGTCGCTCACCGAAGATCGGCTATCATGCGGGCGTGGGCGCTTGAAGAGAACATCGAATTGCGAGCGCTCTTAGACCGTGCCGGGCTAGCGCCGACCCGCTGGTGGTATGATATTTACGGACGACTCGACGAAATGCCTCCGCTGCAAAAGCCGCCTCTACCGGAGGGACTTCAGCTAGTGCCGCTCGGGAACGACCATATGAGCGCTTTGCGCGGAGTCCACAACGGAGTCTTCGAAGGTCAGTCCGAAGATGGCGCTATGTCGTCATTACGATGGGAGAAAGAAATCATATCAGATTCATCGCTGCAGCGCGATCTTTCCTATCTAGTCGTGGACGCTGCGGGCTCGATCGCCTCCTATATCATCACGTTCGCGTCCGAGGAAGATGCCAAGGCGACGGGTGAGCGGGAGCTTCATATCCGCTACGTCGGAACACCGCGGAGATGGCGTGGATTGAATCTATTCAAATATTTGATCGCCACTGTGGAGGAAGGCGCAAGAGAGCAAAAATATGACAGTCTTGTATTTAGTGTAGATTCCGAAAATCCGACGGGCGCGCTGAGGATCTTCGAACACGCGGGCATGTTCGACTGGGATAGGGATTACTGGGAATGTTGGATTTGTCACTCAAGAACTTTGTCCGTCGGTGACCCGGGATGAGCCTCCTGAAGTCCGACTCTGCCGAACCCGTTTCCTTCAAGAACGAGATGTTACGACGATCCATATCGGGCTCCACCGTACAGATGGGTGAGTAATGAGTACGGCGGAAGCGGAGCTTCCAGAGCCGAGTGCGTTGCGTCGTGTTTATCGACGAAACCGGAAAAAGCTGACAATAACATACGGCTTGGTCGTCGTTGAGGAGATATTCGAGCTACTTTATCCGTTCACAATCGGTATCGCAATTAACGGGCTGCTCGATGGGGAGCCGAGCCACATCATCCCGTTCATCGGCATTTGGGCGGCGCACACCATTGTTGGCATCTTCCGTCAAATGTACGACACGCGGGTGTTTACGGGAATGTACGCGGAGCTGGCGTCGACGGTGGTGGCGGAGCAACGGGCGCGTGACCTGCCGCCATCTACGATCATCGCTCGTTCGACGTTATCGCGAGAGTTCGTCGACTTCGCCGAGACTCAGGTTCCAGCAATTTTGAGTGGGGTCCTGGCCCTTGTCGGTTCTTTTGTCATGCTGCTCTTCTACGATGAGCGAAGCGCAATGTACTGCGCGGTGCTGCTCGTTCCGCTGATCGCCGTCAACTGGTGGTATATACGTCGTTCGTACCGGCTTAACGTAGAGCTTAATGATCAACAAGAGCGAGAAGTAACGGTCCTGACCGAACAGGACCATACGGCGGTCCGCCGGCATTATGGCCTGTTACGGAAGTGGGAGATCAAACTCTCTGACGCTGAAGCGCGAAACTGGGGAATCCTGGAGATCTTTGTGATCGTGCTGTCGGTCTTTGTGTTTTTCCGGACAACGTCGTTGCCTGGCATCGAAGCGGGAACGATTTACGCCATTATCTCTTACCTCCGGTCTTACGTGGAGAGCTTGGATGAAGTTCCGGACACTGTGCAACAGATTACTAGGCTTGTCGATATTGCGCGGAGAATCAGGCCCGGCTCAGAAGATGTACCGGGTGAACCGCCTAAGTCAATTCGGCCGGTAGATGATGAGGAATAAATGTAGATAGTGAACAATAATATGGACAACTACGGCTAGCTACCAAGCTTCCGTTTGAGGTTCGAGGGCGTCGCGGCGCGGGTTATCAGCCGGCGGGAGGCTGTGCGACTGGTGCGGTGCAGTCGCAATGTCACTTAGCTTAAGTTGATCATAGTGTTACGGAGGGGTTTCGCGGTTCGGGACGGCGTGGCGAGCTGGTCTTTGCTGGGGTCGGTGGCACTGTCCCCGGGTGTGGATCAGGGTGTGGTGGTTTGTCCGGATCAGGTGTCGTTGGGAGTGCTGGTCACGGCGGTTCCCCGGTATGCGGTGGACGCGGCAGTCGCGGTGTGCGGGGTCGGTGACCGGCGTGCGGGTGGGAAGCTGCCGGCGCATGTGGTGGCGTATCTGACGATGGCGTTGTGCCTGTTTCCTGAGGACGACGATGAAGAGGTTGCGACGAAGGTGACCGGGGTGTTGAGCGCGTGGGGGTGCTGGGATGCTGCGTGGTCGGTGCCGACCGCGGGAGGGATCAGTCAGGCCCGTAAGCGGCTGGGCCAGCAGGTGTTGGCCGAGGTGTTCGAGCAGGTGGCGGGTCCGGTGGCCGGGGGGGACGCGGGGGGCGTGGCTGCGGAAGTGGCGGCTGCTGGCCATCGACGGGTTTGCGGTGGACCTGCCCGACACTCCCGCCAACGCCGAGGAGTTCGGCTATGCCGGGTCGGGTGCGAACCGGTCGGCGTTTCCAAAGGCGCGGGTGGTGGCGTTGGCCGAGTGCGGCACGCACGCGTTTCTCGCCGCCGAGGTCGGGGCGTGGTCGACCGGGGAGAAGACCCTAACCAACCGGCTGTATCAGCGCCTGAACCCCGAGGAGCTGCTCACCGCGGATCGCAACTTCTACAGCTTCGACGCCTGGGAGTTGGCTGTGGGGTCCGGGGCGGCGCTGTTGTGGCGGGCTCCGACCCAGCTGGAGCTGCCGGTGATCAAAGTTCTGCCCGATGGTACCTACACCTCGGTCCTGATCGATCCCCAGATCCGCAGCACACGGCGCCGCGCCGCAATCATCACCGCAGCCCATGACGGCGCTGAGTTGGCTGATGAACCCGCGCACTTGGTCTGGGTCATCGAATACGACGTGCCCGACCGGGACGGGAACGGCACCGGGGAGCTGATCGTGCTGCTGACCACGATCACCGACCCCGTCCACGCCCGCGCCGACGAGCTGGCCGCGGCGTATCACCAGCGGTGGGAGGAAGAGACCGGCAACGATCAGCTCAAGACCCACCTCCGCGGCCCGGGGCCGATCCTGCGTTCGCGGCTACCGGACCTGGTCTACCAGGAGATCTGGCCCTGGCTGCTGGTCCACCACGCCCTCAGCGTTCTGATCACCCAGGCCGCGCAGACCGCAGACATCGACCCCGACCAAGTGTCATTCACCCGCGTTCTGCGCATCGTCCGCCGTACCGCCACCGGTACGGCGGCCCTTCCCCCTGACGGCTGGGACCACGTCCTCCCACGGATTACCGCAGAAGCGATCAACAAGACCAATCCGGCGCGCCAGCAGCGCACCTGGCCCCGCGCGGTCAAACGCGCCCGCCACAACAGCTACCGCGTCAAAAAACCCGGCAAGACCGGCACACGCCACCCCGGACCGGCCACTATCAGACTTCACACCATCACACCACGAGCAGTGTGATCAACTTAAGCTAAGTGGCATTGTTGTGTCCCGAACGCGAAAGGA
>JALZHU010000036.1 GCA_030860695.1 Actinomycetota bacterium | reverse complement strand
GTGGACTTGCGGTAGGTGGCGTCGGCCAGTGTGGCGAGGGGCGCGACGCGCGGGATGGTCATGGTCACAACTCCTTGATGACGGTGTGGATCAGGTCGAGGGACTCCCTCGGCGGGAGCGCTTGGGCCTGCACGGAGGCGAAGGCGTGCACATACTGGCGGATGACACCGTCACGCTCATAGACGGTGAAGCTGGTCTCGCCATCGACATAGACGGCCTCGGCGTCGTCCTCGTCAGGCCACTGGATGATGACGAACGACGCGGTGAGGGCTGCGTGGGCATCGGCGGTGAAGGGCACCACCTGGACGGTGACATCGAACTCACGAACAGCCCGGTTGATGTGGCGCAGCTGCTCGCGCAGCACGTCGGGACCACCGACCTGCTGGCGGATCGCCGCCTCGGACACGATGGCGGTGAACCGCATGCCCTCGGCTAGCCGCTTCTGGCGGCGCATCCGCAGCTCCAGGTAACGGTCGATATCAGCCACCCGGATGTGCATGGAGCCAGCGGTCATGATCCGCTCGGCGTACTCGCGGGTCTGCAGCAGACCGGGGATCACATGCCCCTCGTAGCTGCGGATCCAGGACGCCTCGACCTCCAGCTCAATGAGCATCTCCACCGGCTCGCTGAGAATGTCCCCGTAGTCTTGCCACCACCCCGGCTCAGCCGACCGCTTACGCAACTCATCCAGCTTGCACGCATCACCCTCCGGAATGCCCAGCACCTCGACCAGGCGTTCCAACGCCGTCGCGGTGATCTTCGCCTTGCCAGTTTCCATCCGGGACAGCTGCGGCTGGCCAATGCCGAGCTCAGCGGCCAGCGCTGCGCCGGACATGCCGCGCTCATTGCGGTAGCGGCTCAGCCGCGCGCCGAGTCGTCGGCTCCGCACGGTCGGGCGCATGGACCGCCTCCCTTGGGTCTGCGGGGACGGGCGCTGCCTGCCGGGCGCTTTCTCGGGCGGCGCGCGATTACCCGATCAGCGGACTCGATGCTACGCATTATGCGTGGCATTATACGTAGCGGGCAGTGTCGGTTCCCATATCGACTCTAGCCCCTGGTGGAGCGCTTGAGCTTGCGCGCCCCAGTGCTCCACCAGTCCCAATGACCCGATGGCGGCCTCGGCCGACCCCGCCCACCTATCCGGCCGGAGCCGCCATCCTCCACGCCATGAGGGGTACGTGATGCCAGGGAATGGAGGGACCGTACGGGCAGCGCGGTGTGCGACGGTCCCTGCCGCCGCGACGCCGGTGGCGGCACACCTCGCCAGATCCTCGATTCCCTCAAGGCCCCGGCTGGCCGCCAGTCGAGCGACCGCCACTGCTTGCTCCTGGCGGCCAGCCGGATCCAGTCGCCCTCGCGGACGCGCTGTGCAGAGCCGGGCTCGTCGGTGCAACCTCCGGAATATCCGATTCCGGCTCTATCCCACTTTCGACGTCTTCGGCACTAACGCCGAAATAGTAACCCTCTGCGTGCTTCTGCCGATACTACGGTCACCATACTAGTGCAAACGGGTGGCCAGACTGGCGTTAGTGATCGCATACAGTGAATATGGCTGGGAGCGATGCGCCGCTAGCTTGATCATAAAAGGGGGGAGAGTTTACGTGTTCAACTTCAACCAGTCAATACTTGGAGATCGGTAAATTGCCCGAAGTGGTTGGTGAATCGCTTGAGGACGTAGCGCGCTACACAGCACAGTCCTGGCGGATGTCACCACGGAAAAGTTTCACCATGGACAACCGCCCGTCATTCAGTGCGAGGGCCTGACCGCGGAAGTAGGTACCCGGTGACCAGTAAGGAGCAGCCACCCATCAATCGCCGCAAGGCGATACCCGCAACATGTACGCTACATGGAGGCCCGGCGGGTTACACCAATCTGCTGGTGTGCATGAGAAACGGAACGATCGTTTTTGATCCGCATGTCACGGGCTCCTGCGTGATCACGCTGGATCAGGCCGGAGCCGGTGTGCTTCGCGACACGCTGACGGAGTGGCTGGGGTGAACCGGGCGGCGGGCCGTCAGTAGCCTCCTGCGGTTGCCGGATCGGGTGTTGTGTTTGACCAGTCTGTGTGTCGGGCTTCGTCGAGGAGTGCTTGGACGATGTGGTGTTCGGGAACGGTTTTGATGACTTTGCCGCGGACGAAGATCTGGCCTTTGCCGTTGCCGGCGGAGACGCCGAGGTCGGCTTCGCGGGCTTCGCCGGGGCCGTTGACCACGCAGCCCATGACCGCGACGCGCAGGGGGATGGGGAAGTCGTTGAAGGCGGCGGTGACTTGGTCGGCCAGGGTGTAGACGTCGACTTGGGCGCGTCCGCAGGAGGGGCAGGACACGATCTCTAGGCGGCGGGGTCGTAGGCCGAGGGATTCCAGAATCTGATTGCCGACTTTGATTTCCTCGACGGGTGGGGCGGACAGCGAAACGCGGATGGTGTCGCCGATCCCCTCGGCGAGCAGGACTGCGAAGGCGACGGCGGATTTGATGGTGCCCTGGAAGAGCGGCCCGGCTTCGGTGACGCCGAGGTGTAGAGGGTAGTCGCAGCGCTGCGCCAGCAGGCGGTAAGCGGCGATCATGACCAGTGGGTCGTGGTGTTTGACAGAGATTTTGATGTCGCGGAATCCGTGTTCTTCGAACAGGGAGCATTCCCACAGGGCCGATTCGACCAGGGCCTCAGCGCTGGCGTGGCCGTGTTTGGCCAGCAGCCGGGGGTCCAGGGAGCCGGCGTTGACTCCGATGCGGATGGGCACGTCGGCGCTGGCAGCGGCCAGCGCAATGTCTTTGACCTTGTCGTCGAACTTTTTGATGTTGCCGGGGTTGACCCGGACCGCGGCGCAGCCGGCGTCGATGGCGGCAAAGACGTATCGGGGTTGGAAGTGGATGTCGGCGATGACCGGAATCTGTGATTTGGCGGCGATGGCGGGCAGCGCGTCGGCGTCGTCCTGGCTGGGTACGGCGACTCGCACGATCTGACAACCCGCCGCGGTGAGCTCGGCGACTTGCTGCAGCGTGGCATTGATGTCGCAGGTGCGAGTGGTGGTCATGGATTGCACCGACACCGGCGCGTCACCGCCGACGGCCACGCTACCGACCATGACCTGGCGGGAGGCCCGACGCGGCAGGGCCGGCCGGCTCGGCGGTGTGGGCATGCCCAGCTCGACAGGTGTCATCGCCTCTCCTTAGATGTGGCCTTGTCCCGATGGGTGCTGGCGAGTCGTTTGAGCACAGCCGTGGCGATACCGGCCGTGGGCGCCAGGACAGCAAGCGTTGCAATGGGTAATCCATTGAGGTCGGTGGGGCCGGTGATGCGGCCAAGCAGGCTCACGATTGCCGTACCGCTGCGGGCAGGGTGAAGTGGACGGTTTCGCGGGTGATTTCGCGTTCGACCACGGTCAGCCGGTCACCGCTGGCGGAGCCGGCAATCCGGCGCAGCTCGGCCAGGACGGCGATGACGGCCTCCACCAGCCGGGGAGGGGCTGAGGCACCCGCGGTCTGGTCCGGGGCTTCACCCAGGGTGCCCTCGACTTCCTCATGGCCGGCGTGGCCGATCAACACCACGGTGTCACCGCGAGCGGTGAACCGGCGGACCTCCGCATGCACCTTGGTCACCAGCGGGCACGTCGCGTCGATCACTTCCAGCCCCCGGCCGGCGGCCTCACTCCGCACCGCCGGGGACACCCCACGGTTGTCCGCAGTGGTCGACATCTGTGGTACCTCCGGGAATCGGCGAAGCTCAGTGGTCTCGGTGGGTGGCCAGCCGGGCCAGCGCGTCTAGTTCCTCGGCGGCTGGCGCGGCCGGAGTGGCTTGCCGCAGCTCGCGCATTGCCTGCCTCAGCAAATCGTCGACCTGGGTGTGGCTCCAGGCGCGCCCGCCCGCGATGTCGATCAATTCGGCGACATGGACTAAATCGGTGTCAGAAAGCGGCCTTATGCCGCGGTACAGCTCAGCCAGCTCACGCCCGGCCGAAGTGTCGGAGCTCAGCGCGGCCACTACGGGAAGGGACTTCTTACGGCTGAGCAGGTCCGAATAGACCGGTTTGCCAGTCACCGCCGGGTCTCCCCAAATGCCGAGCAGATCGTCCACGTGCTGGAATGCCAGGCCCAGGTGCTCACCGAAGCGGCGTAGCTGCTCAACCTGCTGCGGCCGGCCACCTCCGAATGAGGCGCCTATCGCGCAGGCGCACCCCATCAAGGCGCCGGTTTTGCGCTTGGCCATGCTCAAGCAATCGGCAAGCTCGGCCTCTGTGTGTTGTTCAAGGTCTAGGTCCGCGCACTGACCGTCCAGCAGATCCTGCACTGCGGCGCTGAGTATCCGGATCCCGTCCGTCGCGGCTGGATGCCCGCTGGCAGCGAGCAGGTCCAAAGCCAGTGCCAGCAATGCGTCCCCGGCCAGGATCGCCGCGTTGATCCCGAACACGCTCCACGCGGTACGCCGGTGGCGGCGGGTCAGGTCGCTATCCATCACGTCGTCGTGCAGCAGCGAGAAGTTGTGCACCAGGTCCACCGCGGCTGCGGCCGGCACCGCCGCAGTCGGCACACCGCCTACCGCCGCGGCGCTGAGCAATACCAGTGTGGGCCGGATCGCTTTGCCCCCATTGGCCTGTTCCGGTTGGCCGTGCTCGTTCCACCAACCGAAGTGGTAGCCGGCGACGTGCCGCATTGAAGAGGGCAGCGTGTTGACCGCCGCCCGCAGGGCGGGCTCAACAGTGATGCGGCTCCACGCGAGCACCTCGCTGGCCGACCGGCTTTTGGTCATCAGGTGAATTGTCATGGTGCTGACGTTTCCTCCGCACGACCGATTTCGGCGTTTTCCAAGATTCCGAGTGCGTCGGGGACTAGCACAGCCGCGGAGTAGTAGGCGCTGACCAGGTAGGAGATGATCCCCTTCTCATTGATGCCCATGAAGCGGGCGTTCAAGCTTGGCTGGACTTCATCGGGAATGCCGGTCTGGTGCAGGCCGATGACGCCCTCATCTTCCACGCCGGTGCGGAACGCGACGATCGAGCTGGTGCCGGTCTTAGTAATGGGAATCTTGTTACAGGGCAGAACGGGTACACCGCGCCAGGCCGTCATCATGTGGCCGTCGACGTCGACACTCTGCGGGTAGACGCCTCGACGGTTACATTCTCGCCGGAAGGCGGCAATCGTACGGGGATGAGCCAGGACGACTTTCGTCTTCCTGCGGAGGCTGAGCAGCTGGTCGAGGTCGTCGGGAGTGGGGGGCCCGGTGCGTGTGCTGATGCGCTGCGAGAAGTCGGCGTTGTGCAGTAACCCGAAGTCGCGGTTGTTTATCATTTCATGTTCTTGGCGTTCCCGCAGCGCCTCGATGGTCAACCGGAGTTGCTGTTCGACCTGGTTCATCGGATTGTTGTACAGATCCGCCACCCGGGTGTGCACGCGCAGCACGGTCTGCGCCACACCCAGCTGATATTCCCGGGGCTTGATCTCGTAATCGACGAAGGTCGCCGTCAAGTCCGGCTCCCCGCTATGCCCCGAGATCAGCTCAATATCGGCTTCACCACGTTTGTTCTGTGGCCGTTGAGCCCGAGCTCGGAACCGCTCGAGGTGTGCCCGCAACGCCTCGGACTGATCGACCATCTCCTCGAACGCCTGCCGGGGCAACGCCAGCACCGTGCACGCCGTTATCGCCGTGACGCTGTAGCCCCAGGTGTCCTGGGATTCCACCAGCTCTCGATCACCGAAATAATCACCATCGGCCAAGACATCCAACACCATCGGATCGCCATATTCCCCGGAAACGATCTTGCTGATCTTGCCGTGGGCGATGAGGAACACCTGATCGGCCGGTTGGCCCTGCTGCACGATCGTGTCACCCGCCTCAAAGTCCCGCTGCGTGAACCGACCCGCTAACGCATCCAATACCTCGGGATCATCAAAACCCCGCAATACCGGCAACTCGCACAGTTCGCCGGGAATGATCCGTACCTCCGCCCCGGTGGTGGCAAACGTCACCCGTCCATCCCCCACCAGATAAGTCAACCGGCGGTTCACCCGATAGGTCCCGCCCGAGGCCTCCACCCACGGTAATACCCGCAGCAGCCATCGCGACGTGATCCCCTGCATCTGTGGCATGGACTTGGTCGTCGTCGCCAAGTTACGGGCAGCCGCCGTACTCAAACTCAACCGCGGCTGCTCGTCCAACTCCGACTGTACCGACTCCGTCACACCACACCACCAATCACTCATGCATCAAAAAAGTCGACTAAGTTATTTATACTGGAGCCCTCATGCTGTTCGGTAAGCCAATAACAGTAGCGGAAGTGCCCAACCCGGTTGGGCCACCGAACCGTTGCGGTGGCGTCCGGTAGCGTCGCCGTAATGCCGATTCGTCATACCGGCCGGTCAGCATATGCCAGTCAAGGATGCCGGCCATCCAGTCCTGCAGTCCCACAACGTAGGCGTCCAGGGCCTCGCAGGCATCTGCATCCAGTTTGAAATTTTCTGCAAGCAGGGGCAGCTCGGTAGCGCTGATGTGCTCGAATTGCAGCAGTCGTGAGGTCATCAGGTCATTGACCACTGAAACCGCCTGCTGCCGATCTATTTCGAGAAACTTTTGAACGACCAGCACACAGTTGTGCAGCTCGCCTTCGAACTCGATCTCCTTTTGGTAGGAGAAGATGTCATTCGTCAAGCAGGCGTAGTCGGCAGCCGAGCTTTCCAGCCCACGCATCGCTCGAGTACGGAAAATCTCGGGTGGGATCCGCGCAGCCCGCGCGATGCGGGCAAAGTTCATGGTGAGATCTGAACCGAACGTCTTGCGTCGCATTTCGATATAGTCGACCGGGTCGGGGATCCGATGCTGGATGTGGTTCGCGAGTTCCCACAACCAGCTTGTCGTCATATTCTCGACACCGTGCCGCAACTGACGTCGCTGTTCGATGGGCATCGGGGACGCCGTGCGCATCCACAGGTCGGCCAGGCCCGCCTCGACCGGGCTGGCGGGCGGTGGCGTGGTGGCACAATCCAACGGCATGAACTCCGGCAGTCGTGCATTGAACACCTTCGCGCCCGCCATGTTGCGGGTAGGACCGAAGACTGCCGGGAAATAGTCGTCGCCGTAGGTACCCCAAGTCAACCAGGCCGAGGATTGATCAAGCTCAGGACCGGATGCGTCCGGGTGAATCCTCGCTGCGCAGACCGCGAAATCGAACGACGCGAGTTTTTCTTCATCCCAGATGCCGATACCGCCGGGGAGTGACTCCAGCATTCCCATCTCGCGGGCCCAGTCGATGCAATGCTGACGGGACTGTTCCAGATGAGTATTGATCCGGGCGGTGTACGGCATGTAGAACTCGGGCAGGGTAGTCGGCCCCACTGTCTCGTATGGCGTGTACGTGTGATATTTGACTCTTTGTAGGCCCAAGGAGCCGGGTGACAGCGTGATCTGCGCTGCCGAAGTGCCTAAGCCGGTGGGTCCGTTGAGCAGCCGCTCCGCTACCGACGGCTCGCGGTTCGCCAACTCGTTCATGTAACGGCTCGACCGCATGTGCCACTCATGGCCGCCCGATTGCCAATCCTGCAGGCCCTTGACGTAGAGCAGGACGCTCTCGCGTTCAAGCGGGTTAAGGCCGTACTCCTCGAACAGGGAGGGTAGCTCGGTGAAAGTGGTGTTCTCGAACTGGTGCAGGCGAGAGGTCAGGATGTCATTGGTCAGGTCAGCGGCGCGCTGCGGGGTGACGTTCAGAAATCGTTCCAGCACCAGGACGCAGTTGTTGATCTCGCCTTCTTCCTCGGTCTCACGCTGGTAGGAGAAGAGGTCATTGCGTAGATGCACGCCGTCAGCAAACGTGTCCTTGAGGACACGCATCGGCCGAGTGTCCGCGATCCTGGCCGGGATTTCGACGAACGCGGCGTGCTCCACGAGGTCGGCCGACCATGGTGCGCCGCCAACCTTACGGCGCACCTCGACGTACTCGATCGGGTTTGGGACCCGGTTCCCGCTGATATTGGCGAGTTCCCACGTCGATTCATAGAGGAGATTCCTGGTGCTCTCGAAGAACCGCAATCGCCATTCCGGCGACCTATTGGGAACGGTACGTGCCCACAAGTCGATCAGTCCACGCTCGACCGGATTGGTCGGCTCCGGCGTAGGACCGAGTTCTACCGGCATGAACGCGGGCAGCCCGTCGAGGTACTTCTTCGCGCCGGCCTGATCCTGGCTGCGTTTGTAGATCTCCAGGAAGTGATCGTCGAAATAAAATACCCAGACGTACCAGTCAGTCACCAGGTCGAGCTCGCGGCGCGGCGCGTCGGGATGGGTATACGCGCAGAGTAAGGCAAAGTCCATGGAGTCGAACTTGGCCTCATCCCAGATATTTGCGCCGGACTCGTCCTGTGGTGCGTCCAGCATTCCCATCTCACGGGCCCACGCCTTGGTGTGCACGCGCGCCGTGTCCAGATGAGGGTTCAACCGAGCGGGATACGGCATGTAGAAGTCTGGCAGCTCATAGGGTTGCATGCTCTGCCCCTAACCTTCCCGATGTTGTTGCGCTAGCCGTTCCGACCGATTTCGACGTTCTCGAGGATGCCGAGTGCGTCAGGCACCATGACCGCTGCCGAATAATAGGCGCTGACCAGGTAGGCGATGATTCCCTTTTCGTCGATGCCCATGAAGCGGGCGTTCAAGCTGGGCTGGACCTCATCGGGAATACCGGTTTGATGCAGGCCGATCACTCCTTGCTTCTCCAGACCGGTGCGCATCAGCACGATGGAGCTGGTGCGGGTCTTGCTGACGGGGATCTTGTTGCAGGGCAGGAGGGGAATGCCGCGCCAGGCTGGCACCATGTGGCCACCCATGTCGATGCCCTGCGGGTAGACGCCCCGGCGGTTACATTCTCGTCCGAAGGCGGCAATGGTGCGGGGATGGGCCAGGAGAACTGTCGGGTCCTTCCACACGGTGGCCAGCAGTTCGTCCATGTCATCGGGGGTAGGCGGCCCGGTGCGCGTGCTGATGCGCTGCGAGAAGTCGGCGTTGTGCAGCAGCCCGAAGCTACGGTTGTTCATCATCTCGTGTTCTTGGCGTTCCCGTAGCGCCTCGATGGTCAACCGCAATTGTTGCTCGACCTGATTCATCGGATTGTTGTACAGATCCGCCACCCGAGTATGCACCCGCAGCACGGTTTGAGCCACACTGAGCTGATATTCCCGGGGTCTGATCTCGTAATCGACGTAGGTCCCCGTCAGGTCCGCCTCCTGCGCATGGCCCGAGGTCAACTCGATGGCGGCTTCGCCGTCGTCGTTCCGCGGCAGGTCGAGCTGGGCCCGGAACCGATCGACATGCGCCCGCAACGCCTCGGACTGGTCACACATCTCCTCGAATGCCTGCTGGGGCAACACCAGCACCGTGCACGGGGTCACTGCCCGCACGCTATAGGTCCAATTGTCGTGGGACTCTACCAATTCTCGAACACCGAAATAATCACCATCGGACAAGACATCCAACACCGTTGGATCGCCAAATTCCCCAGTGCGGATCCTGTTGACCTTGCCATGGGCTATCAAAAATACCTGATCCGCCGGCTGACCCTCCTGCAGGATCGTGTTACCGGCCTCAAATTCCCGCTGCGAAAACCGGCCCGCCAATGCACCCAGCACCTCGGTGTCATCGAAACCGCGCAGCACCGCCAACTCACGTAACTCGTCGGGAATGACCCGCACCTCAGAACCCTCCTGGGTGAACGTCACCCGCCCATCCCCCACCGCATAAGTCAACCGGCGGTTCACCCGGAAAGTTCCGCCCGAAGCCTCCACCCACGGCAATACCCGCAGCAGCCATCGTGACGTGATCCCCTGCATCTGCGGCTCGGACTTGGTCGTCGTCGCCAAGTTACGGGCAGCTGTCGTGCTCAAACTCAACCGCGGCCGCTCACCATTAACGACCGACTCCGACTGTACCGCTTCTGTCACAGCACACACCGCCAATCTCTATCCACACGAGAATCTCTATCCGCACGAGCGGAAAGGTGAATCATAAGTTCTAAACGTTACAAGAGCCGTGTCAAGGACAGCCCAGCTCGATAGTCCGCAGAAGTGGCGCAGCCGCTAGTTGCCGGCTGCCCAACCCGCGTTCGAATGTGTTTCCTAGAATATTAGACTCGGCAAACGCACCACCCCCGGCACCCCTCCCCGAGCGCCTGTCACATTCATTTAAAACGCCGTGTACAATACGTCCTTTGCTGATCGTTGACCAATCGTCCCGGACCAGTAACTCGGCGACGTTACAAAAAGTACCAACTGGTAGGCTTGTGGAGCAAGGTGGTTCACTCCAACGCCCCACTAGGCGGATGCTCTAGCGTGGTGTCATGTCCCGGTGGCATGGCGCTCCGGGTCGTCAACAGTGGATAGTGGATACGGGGGATCTGGTGGTAGTGACGCAACGGGAGCCGGTGGACGCAATGATGCAAGTCGCACCCCTCCAAGGCCGGGCACGGATCACCCGGCAGGCCTTGCTTGTTGCGGCCGCGACCCGCTTCGCGGAGGTGGGCTACCACGGCACGTCACTGAGCGAGGTGATCGCTGCCAGCAAGGTCACCAAGGGCGCGCTGTATTTTCATTTCGCCTCCAAGCAGGCCCTCGCCGACGCGGTGGTGGCCGAAATGATCGCCCGCTGGAAGGTGCTGGTTGCCGAAGTCAATGCCCGCGGCTTGGACCCACTATGGACCCTGCTCGCGCAGACCGACGAGGTAGTGGCGCGCATGATCAAGGATCCCATAGCCCGCGGCGGTATCCAACTGCTGACTGACCGGGGCGCGGTCTGCGCCGACGCCGCCGCGCATTATGCCTATGGAGAGGCGGCGGCCACGGAGCAACTGACCGCCGCCGCGGCGGCGGGGCTGCTGCGACCCGGTGTCGATCCGAACCGGATCGCTCGCGTGATCGTCGGCATGATCACTGGAGTCAACCTGATCTGTGACCTGCTCCGGGGCCACGACCAGCTGTGGGAGGCTGTCACAGACCTGTGGCAAGGGCTGTTGCCGGCGATTGCCGCGGATCACTGGCTGGAGGGCTGGCGGGCAGCCGACTGGCCGCGGCGGCCAATACCTGCAGTCACCAAACTTTCCGACCTTCCCCACTGACGCGGGCAGCTACTTCGCAGCTGGTGAGCTCGGGGGCTGAGGTAGGGCTGGGTGCCCAGTTGCCGTGGAAGCCATGTGGGACGCGCTCGGGCAGGTGGATCGCGGCGATCGTCTCGAGGCTGGCGGCGTCGAGAATGGTCAGGTCGCTGCGATCGGTGGTGGCGCCGTAGACGAACCCCATGAGCACCCCGTCGTCCTCGGGAGCATGCGGAGCGGTCGGGATGAAGACGAACTCGCTGGGGTGTCTGTGTTGGCCCAGCCGGCGCACGATGGTGCGCCCAAGGTGCAGGTCGTGTTTCAGCACGGAGTCGACGGCAATGGCACCGGTGCCGGACGTGGCTTGCAAGGCGTACCCGTAGCGGTGCGGTCGCCCGACGAGCCGGTCGTCGATGCGGGGAAACTCCTGCGGGCGATCATCAAGCTGGCTCTCGCGGACTTTGCCGTCAGCGAGGTCGACGGTCCAGCGGTCCAGGGTGGTGAAACCCTCGTTGGGTCCATGAAATTCCGTGTCGAACACCTTCGGGTGCCGCACCACGTCTAGGACGATGGTGTCGCCGTCGTCATAGGCGTTGAGCGCGTGAAAGACGTAGCAGGGTTCGACGTCGAACCACCGGACGTCCTCGGCGCCGCCGGTGCGCGGCATGACGCCGACACGGGCCGGATAGCTGGAGTTCCACGAGTAGGGCAAGTTCGCGTTCCCGCGCAACGCCTTCCCGGCCATGGCAATGATCGGGTTGGGCACCCGGACCCGGCCGATGAGTGCGGAGAGCACCAGCCGTGCCGGTGCCCGCAATGCTCGCGGGACGACGATCTCGGCAAGCTGACCCGGATCGAATGTGACCGGCAAATCGTAGAAAACGACGTGGTTTTGAGTGAGCGAGAAATCATGCATCATCGGGCTGCCCGTGACCGTGACATCGACGGTATGCCGAGCGCGCCCGTCAACGCCGATGACTGAATACTGCACGTGGTTGCCCCGGCCGAACGAATAAGACACCGCGTGCAGCTCTCCGGTGTCCGGGTCGCGCTTAGGGTGGGCGGTGTAGCCGCCGCGCAGCGTGCCATCGAAGTCACAGGGTCCGACGGTGTTCAGCTCATCGGTGAGTTCGTAACTGGCGACGCCGCCTTCGGCCAGAGCCAGGGTGCGACCAGCGTGACTGAGCACGTTGGTGTTCGCCCCAATCAGCTCCAGCCCAGCATGGTGGTGGCGCCGGGAGGTTGGCCCACCGAGCGCTTTGGCGATGGTGGGCGTGCGAATCCACCGATTGCGGTACCACTCGGCTTTGCCATCCCGCAGGCGCACTCCGTGCACCATGCCGTCGCCCATGAACCAGTGGTAAGTCTGCGGGTCGATCTCGGCGAACGGGTTCGGGCCGTTACGGAGATACCGCCCGTCGAGATGCTCCGGGATGACACCCGTCACTGCCAACTCGGTGACAGTGTGCTCCTGCCGCACCGGCCCGTAGTTACCGCCCAGGTAGCCATTGATCATCGTCCCCCCGTCACAAAATATATTACGATGTGGGCCGGCAGTAGTCGGGAACGGACATGCGAAAATTGCATCCCTCGATCGAGGAGTGTCCAGAATCTCTCAACTACAACGGCACCTTCCCCCCACGGACGGCTAATCTACAGATGAGATTTGGTCGGTCCGTTTGCCGGCAAGTCCGAAGGCTAGCAGCGTTTCCCAAGGCTCGTACAGTCGCCCGAACGTGTCCGGTTGGGCCCTCTGTTCACTCATGGTGAGAATAACGTGATTGCGGATCAGCCACCTGGCTTAAGTGGATACAGGCATGGAGGTGTCTCTTAATCGCACCACCATCAATACGTGAGCCTACAGTTCGGCGAACTCGACAGCAGAGCTCCCCGGGATTAGCCCAACAGCTCTGCTGTCGAGTTCACGTGTAGCGTGGGCCGCCGTGCTGCTGAGCAACGACGACATGAGAGTGTCAGTGAGGAGTCAGTGGAATATGGCGAGCCGGGGCTTCTCAGCCATCGTTAACGGTATCCGGACTGCAGCGCATCAAGCTGCCGCGGTCGGTGAGGATGCGCGGGAACTCGGTTACGGTGCGATGGGACTCGGTGCGGTGGCCACCACGATCAGCCAGGCGCTGCGCGGGACGCGGTCGGCGACTGCGGCCGCCGAGCTGTCCACAGCGCCGCCGAGCTGTCCACAGCATGGAATTCCGCGATCTCGACGTGGAGCGCCGACGTGGTAGCCCACGCGCAACGCCTTAATGACAGCGCCACCACCTATGAGAGCAACGATGCCGAAAGCGAGAACAGGTTTCGGGGTACCGGCCCGAACAGGGCGTCGTAGATGGTCAGCATCGGAGACATCAGAGCCTGGCGGTTCGACGAGCTGGACAGCGCTTTCGACACCCTGGGCGCGCGGCGGGACAGTCTGATCGGGCTTGATGACGAGCTCGCGGCGGCTAGGGCACCTGATGGATGGACGGGGGAAGCGGCCGGCGCGCATGGCGCGTTGTCGGAACGGGCGCGCCGCATCGTCGCGGGAATCTCAGCGGTCCGCCGTGCCACTGGTGAGATCTCCGACGCGGTGATCGCTATCCAGCGCGCACTCGGCGAGGCGGTGAATCTGGCCGGCGCGTACGGGTTTGCGGTGTCCGACGACGGCACGGTGATCGATGTGTACCCGCCGGCCATCTCGGATCCCGCGCAGGCGCAGGAGGTGCAACGGGAGCGGGCGCGGGTGCAGGCCGAGGTCGTGGACCGGCTTGAGCAGATCCTGCGCCGCGCAGACGACGTCGACGCCGACTTCGCCGCCGTTCTCGGCCGGGCAGCTCGCGGTGAGATTGACGATGGCACCGAGCTGTCTCTCGCTGCGGCCTCGGCCACTGGTGACCGGGCCGGGGGTCTGTCCGTCCTCGACCCACCGGAGAACGGCACTCCAGCGGACAACGCGGGCTGATGGGCGTCGCTGTCCGACGAGGAGCGGCGCGCGCTGATCGACCGGGACCCGGGGGCGCTCGGCAATCTGGACGGCCTACCGGCCGCAGTGCGCGACGAAGCCAACCGGGCCAAGCTCAACGACGAGCGCGCTGCCCTGGAAGCCGAACGGGACCGGTTGCAGGCGGACCTGGACGACAATTGGTTCGGCGGCTTGTTCACCAACGCTGACGCGGCCCTCGATCATGTCAACGCCAAGCTGGCGTCGCTGGATCGGATCGAGGCCACCCTGGGCCAGTCGGGCGAGCGGCAGTTGCTGCTGCTCGACCTGTCCGGGGAGCGCGCCGCGGCTGCCGTCGCAGTGGGGAACGTCGACACTGCCGATCACGTCGCCGTGTTCACCCCCGGTCTCGGCAGCACGGTGGACGGCGACCTGGAGCGGTACGACGACAACATGGACCGGCTTAGGCAGCAGGCAGAGACCGAGTCCCGGCGGTATGGGGACAGAGGGTCGGTGGCGGCGGTGACCTGGATTGGTTACCAGGCCCCACAACCCGGGTTCGAGGGTTTCAACCCGTTCGACTCCGATTCAGTGCTGCAGGATGACTCGGCCCGGGCTGGCAGGGCCGATCTGGCGGATTTCTACCGGGGTATCGATGCCTCGCGGACCACGGACCCGCACCTCACCGCGCTGGGCCACTCCTACGGGTCGACCACTACTGGGCTTGCGCTGCAGGAACAGGCTGGGGTGGACGACGCGGTCTTTTTCGGTTCGCCCGGGATCGGCGCATCGCGTATCGAGGACGTCCAGGTCCCTGAGGGGCACACCTACCGGATCGAGGCACGCAACGACTTCGTCGCCGACACTGGCCAGTTCGGCATCGATCCGACGTACGTCGACGGCGTGACGGGGCTGTCCGCCCGGGAGGAGACGCTTCCGGATGGTCGCCGCCTCACCGAGTCGACTGGCCACAGCGATTATCTGACCCCGGACTCCACCAGCCAGTACAACATGAGCGTGATAGTGGCCGGCCTCCACGACCGCCGGGTCGAGGACGACGGCCGGGGACTGGGCGACATTGCGTCCTGGCCGGTCCCGGGAACTTACTAATGAGACGATTTGTGACCGCCCTGGCGCTCGCCGTCCTGGCGGTGGGCTGCGGCTTTGCCGGATCGGAAAGGGACGACATGGAGGAGAAACTTGCCACGCTCGCGCAGCGTCCGACTATCGAGGCCATCAGGGCGACCTACGAGGACATGCAGGCGCGGCTTCGGGACCGGCTTTCCGCCGAGGTGGGATTACTGCAGTGGGTCAATGACCAGAACCTCAGTGGAGCAGGCTGCGCCGACTTTCCCAATGTCGGTGGGCAGAGCCTGACCCTGGACCGCTGGACATCGGAGGGGAACCTTCCCGATACGCAATGGGACACCGCGGTTCGGATTGTCGCCGAGGTGACCAGCGAGTACGGCTTCGGATCCCGCGGGTGGTTGTGGATCGACCGAACGACCACGAGATCACCGCGACCGACCGGTACGGAGGGCACTACCTTTTCGGCACCGCCGCCAACACGGTGTTGATGGTGAGCACCGGTTGTCACCTGCCCGCGGATGCACACCCGGGCGCTGGCCCACCGGCCTCATCAAGCCCAGGTTCCCGCTGATTGACGTCGCCCGCCGCGCTGCTTCCTGCACTGGGTCAGGCCACGTCACTGAAATAGCTGAAGGTGCCTACTCTTTGTATCACCGAGCGGATGTGATCGCTCTGTCTGCGTGCGGCTGGTCGGTTGGAGGGGAGATGACAGGGCTGGTTGCGGTGCCGCTGGAGAGTGGTGGCGCGGTTGTCGCGGAGATGGATCACATCGAAGGGGCCGTGATCGCCAAGACTGCCGGTGGGTGCCATCTGAAGGTGACACTGCACTGGAGACAAGGCGATGACACCGACCGGTGAGCCGCCGATCTTGCCGGGGCCAGAGACCGGCTGGCCCATCGACCTCACTCTCGGCACGGTGCAGGTTCTCGACATCGACGGCCGGTGTGCGGGGGCTGGCTTTCTCGTTGGCGAGCGGCTGCTGGTGACCTGCGCCCATGTCCTGTCCAGCTATCACGGGGATGGGCCCCCCCGACCGACCCAGTAGCCGTGCGATTCATTCACCCCTTGGACAATGCTGCCCGGGTCGCTCGCGTCGAGCCGCAGCTGTGGCGCAGCCCGGACGGTGAGGATGTCGCGTTCCTCCATCTGGAGGGTGCGCCGCCAAGGCAAGCCCGGGCGCTTGCGTTGGGTTCCTCCCGGGGAATTCGTGGGCACGATGTGAAGACGTACGGCTTTCCTGGCAATGTGCCCAGCGCGGGTGCCTACGGCTATGGCGTCGCCGGTGATCGGATCCTTGATGACGGTAATGTGCCACTGCTGCAGTTGACCAAGGGCAATGCGGTAACTGAGGGCTTTAGCGGTGGCCCGGTGCTGGATGAGCTCACCGGGCTGGTTGTGGGGATGGTGAGCTCGGTCTCCTCGCCTGATCGGCTTGCCCGCGGCCAGGAAACCGCCTTCGTCACACCCACCGAGACGCTTCGCGCGGTCTGCCCAGAGCTGACTGTCTCGGAGATTTGCCCTTACCGTGGGCTGGAACCGTTCACCGTCGCCGACGCGGAGTGGTTTCACGGCCGCGACCACGCAGTGGACACAGTGCTGGCCAGTTTGCGTGGCGATCGCCGGTTCCTTGCCCTGCTGGGTCCCTCCGGCAGCGGTAAGTCCTCGCTGATCCACGCCGGTGTGCTACCCGCCTTGGCTCGCGGGGAGATCCCCGGCAGTGATCGCTGGGGTTGGGTCAGCGTGCGGCCCGGGGCTGAGCCCTTCGTACAGCTGGAGCAGGCCGGTCTTTCCGGCGCCACCGCTGCGTCGCTACCGGTAGCGGTCCAGCGATGGTTTGACGACCACCCGGACCACGAGCGGCTGGTGCTGGTGCTTGACCAGTGCGAGGAGCTGCTCACCACCACGCCACCGGCGCTGCGGCAGGACCTGCTCGACCAGCTGACCGCCATGGCCGAGCAACAGCCAGCGGTCACCGTGATCGTGGTGCTCCGTGATGACTTCTACGGTCGGTTGGCTGCGGCCGCTCCCGGTCTGATGCGACTGGTGCAGCAGGCGCTGGTCAACGTCCCCGCGCTGGTGGAAGCCGGCGAGCTGCACGCCATTATCAAGGCGCCAGCCGATCTCGCTGGTCTGACCCTTGAGCCGGGCCTCATCGAGCGCATTGCCGGGGACGCGGCGCAGGCCGCACCACCGCCGGATGGGCCCAGCGGCCGTGCAGCCATCACCGTGCTGCCCCTGCTGGAGTCCGCCCTGACTGAGCTCTGGAACCGGCGTAAGGACGGCCGGTTAACCCACCACGCCTACGAGCAGATCGGCGGGGTGATCGGTGGGCTGGCCGGCTGGTGCGACCAGGCCTATCATTCCCTGCCACCCAACCAGCAACCACTCGCCCGCCGGATCATCACGTCGTTAGTGAGACTTGGCGATGAAACCGCCAACATTCCGTCAACCCGGCAACGGCGCACTCTCGCCGATCTACGCTCCGAGAAGGCGAGAACAGTTGAGGATAGCGACAACGACATTGATACCGTGGTCGCCGCGCTGGCCAATCGGCGGTTGTTGATTACCAGCCGCGATCCCATTAGCAACGAACCCATCGTCGAGCTTGTTCACGATACGTTAATCCGCGAGTGGGGTCTGCTGCGTCAATGGTTGGCCGAAGACCACGACTTTCTGACCTGGTGTCACGATCTTGAGGCCGACTACGAGCAGTGGAAGGCCCAAACCCCGCCCGACCCCGAGCGGTTGCTACGCGGCAGCGCTCTCAAACACGCGCTGCACTGGCGCCAGCTGCGTGGGCCCGTGCTGAGCGACAAGTTCATGGAGTTCATCCAACGCAGCGACGACGCCGAACGCCAGCGCCGCACCCGCCGCCGCGTCCACCTGCTTGTGGTCCTGCTTGTTTTGGCCGTTGTTGTCGGCTCGTTCGCTGGAGTCATGGCCATACAATTGGCCGATCAGCGCAACTTGGCGCTGTCCCGCCAATTCGCGGCCAACGCCCAAGAGCAGCTGGCAATCGATCCAGAGCGGAGCCTGCTGCTGGCCCGAGAGGCACATAAGGTCAGACCAACCCCAGAAGCCGAGGCGGCACTGCGCCAAGCAGTGTTGGACTCGCAAGTGCGCGCCACGTTCCCCGGCCACCAAGGCACGGTGTTTGGCGTGGCGTTCAGCCTTGATGGGCAGCAGGTGGCCAGCGCCGGTGAGGATGGCACGGTGCGGGTCTGGGATGCTGCCGGTGCTGGCGACCCTGTGGTGCTGAAGGACCGCCAACCCGTGTACGGCGTGTCGTTCGGTCCTGATGGGCAGCGGGTGGCCAGCGGCAGTGCCGATGGCACGGTGCGAGTCTGGGACGCGGCCGGTGCGGGCAATCCCGTGGTGTTAACGGGTCACGAGCGTGCGGTGCTTGGCGTGACGTTCAGCCGCGATGGGCAGCGGGTGGCCAGCGCCGGTCAGGATGGCACGGTGCGGGTCTGGGATGCCGCCGGCACCGGCAATCCTGTCGTGCTGAGAGGCCACCAGGGCACGGTGTATGGCGTGGCGTTCAGCCTTGATGGGCAGCGGGTGGCCAGCGCCGGTGAGGATGGCACGGTGCGGGTCTGGGATGCCGCCGGTGCTGGCAGCCCCGTCGTGCTGACGGGCCACCAAAGCGCGTTTGGCGTGGCGTTCAGTTCTGATGGGCAGCGGGTGGCCAGCGCCGGTGAGGATGGCACGGTGCGGGTCTGGGATGCCGCCGGTACCGGCAACCCTGTCGTGCTGACGGGCCACGAAGACGCGGTGCTTGGCGTGGCATTCGATCCTGATGGGCGGCGGGTGGCCAGCGCCGGTGAGGATGGCACGGTGCGGGTCTGGGATGCCACCGGTACCGGCGACCCTGTCGTACTGAAGGGCCACCAGGGCAAGGTCTTCGGCGTGGCGTTCAGTCCTGATGGGCAGCGGGTCGCCACCGCCGGCGGAAGCGGCATGGTGCGGGTCTGGGATGCGGCCGGTGTTGGCAAGCCCGTCGTGTTGACGGGTCATGAAGACGCGGTGCTTGGCGTGGCGTTCAGTTCTGATGGGCAGCGGGTGGCCAGCGCCGGTGAGGATGGCACGGTGCGGGTCTGGGATGCCGCCGGCATCGGTGACCCTGTCGTGCTGACGGGCCACGAAGACGCGGTGCTTGGCGTGGCATTCGATCCTGATGGGCGGCGGGTGGCCAGCGCCGGTGAGGATGGCACGGTGCGGGTCTGGGATGCCGCCGGCATCGGTGACCCTGTCGTGCTGAGAGGCCTCCACGGCATGTACAGGGTGGCGTTCAGTCCTGATGGGCAGCGGGTAGCAAGCGGTGACGGAAATGGCACGGTGTGGATCTGGGATGCGGACGGCGTTGACAAGCCCGTCGACCTGAAGGGCCACCGGCGTGCGGTGCTTGGCGTGGCGTTCAGCCCTGACGGGAATCGGTTAGCCAGCGGCAGCGCCGATGGCACGGTGTGGATCTGGGGTGCGGACGGCGTTGACAAGCCCGTTGTGCTGGCGGGCAACCGCGGCACGGTGTATAGCGTGGCGTTCAGTCCTGATGGAAAGCGGGTGGCCAGCGCTGGCGGAGACACCACGGTGCGGGTCTGGAATGTGGACGGCACCGGCGACTCCGTCGTGCTGACGGGCAACCAAGGCGTGTATGGCGTGGCATTCAGCCCTATGGAAAGTGGGTAGCAGGCGCTGGTGGAGACGCCGCGGTGCGAATTTGGGACGCAGCCGGCACCGGCGACCCTATTGTCCTGCGTGACCGCCGGACGATGAAAAATGTAGCGTTCAGCCCCCATGGGCAACGGGTAGCCAGCGCCAGTGTCGATGGCACCGTGCGGATCTGGGAGTGCGAGGTATGCCGCTCTTTTGAGGAGGTGCTCACGCTGGCTGAGCACCGGAGTACGCGTGAGCTTACCTGCGAAGAGCGGGAGACATTCCTGCACGAACTACAATGCCCCCGATGAACTTTGCCATTCGCCGTTAGAGTTTGATGTACTGCTGCCGTGCAATTTTACTGCACGAACGCCAAAATCAGGGACACGTACCAGGCTTCTCTCCCTTGCAGGGGAGAGGGGGATCCGAGACGGATGTTGTCAGATCGTTTCTGAGTACTGGCGCCGCTGTGGTAGCAGATGCGCTTACCAGAACGAAAGCAATGATCAGGAGAAGCGTTGCAGGAGCGCCTCTCGGTGCCCCCCTCATGTGCGAAGTCCCCAGAATGATCATCGTGCTCTTCTCCTCGGTGTCACCACGCCGGACACCGCTGGTCGTTGTTGATTGTTCCACTTGGCTTGGCCGAAGGCAACCTTTGCGGGAGATGGCGGCGTCATTTACACGGATTTGATCAACTACAGTCATCCCACAGATGTAGAACCCTCTTGCGCTACTTCATCTGATGTAGCACCTCCGCATGAGCTGGATACCAGAAGATCGTCATGCGGCTGGAGCGCACTGTTGTGACAACGGATTCCGGCCTAGTATTGGCGACCAGGCCGGGGTCCTGATGCAAAACCTGAACAGACAGGAACGGGGCCATGACCCAGTCCGCCGCGCCGACGGTCCCACGCAACGGCTTTGGTATCACCGCGGTCGTGCTCGCCGTGATCGGTCTGGTGCCCTTCACCGGGTTCATCGCGCTGATCCTCGGCCTGCTGGCCGTGGTGTTCGGCTGCTGGGCTGGTCACGTACCCGCCATGGAGTCGCCACCAACCGCACGGTGGTCGTGATCGGCACCGTGCTTGGCATCGGCACCGCAGTGCTTGGGGTCTGGAGCAGTGGAATCGTGTTCGGAGCCGTCGGCGAGCTCAGCAAGGATCCCCATGACGTCGGCCACACTCCCGCCGCCATGGGTGACGTGGCCATCCTGGAATGCTTTCTGACCAGCGAGAATGGTGTCTCATCTGTTCACGCCACGGTGAGGATCACTAACAACACGGACCAGACGCAAACGTACCTGGCGACGATCGGGGTCAACGACGCCAGCGGTGCGCCAATCGGAAGGATCAACACGGTCGGCAACTCACTCGGCGCCGGACGGTCTGTGACCGTATCTGAGATGGATGCGAGTGGCACTGCGGTAAGCGGCGCCCAGCTCGGGCCGGCCAGATGCGTCGTTGCCAGCGTGAACCGCTTTCCCTCTGCGATAACCTGCCCACCGGGTGAGGTTGACGCCAAGCTATGTTAATGACGATCGCCGGATGACCGGGTACCCACCGGAGCCCTGGAAGCTGCGGGGTCAGCTGCACCTGACGGCGTGGCGGGTGCCGTCGGCTCACTTGCCCCGGCTTGCGGTGGGGTTGAAACCGGTGCGAGCTGGTGGCACCGCGCTGGTCGGCACCGCGTGGGTGATCTACGAGCCGGGCGGGGTGCTGTCCTATCGTGAACTGCTCGTGGCCGTCCTCGCGCACCGGCGCGGGCGACCGCTCGTGACGATCACGCATATCTGGGTGGACAGCGCTCCCTCGCTGCACGGCGGGCGCAACCTGTGGGGTATTCCCAAGCAGTGGGCGTCCTTCCACGTCGACGGAGCCACCTGCGCAGCGAAGGACCCTGATGGAAACCTGCTCGCCAGCACCGCCATCCAACCGATCGGTGCACTACCGGGACGCTGGCGCAGCGGCTATAAGGTGGCACAGCAGCGCGCCGGTGAGCTGATGCTCATCCCGGTCCGCTGCACCTTCGGGGTGCGGCTGATCGGGCTTAACTGGGAGTTCGCGCCCGGTGGTCCACTCGGGTGGCTTGCCGACGCCCGCCCGGCGTTCTCGACCTCGCTGCGCGACTTCACGCTGCGCTTCGGGCGGCCGTGAATACGTTCCCGCTGATCGTCAGCTCGCTTACTGTTGTGGGCATGGGTGTCCCGATTGGGGACCCAGTTCATCCATGGGTGGCCCAGCTAGCACTGCAACGGACATCCCAAATTTCCTCTGAAATGCATCCCGCCGTTGATCTTGCAGGCGGCGCAGAAGCTCTTGCCGCTGGGTCTGCAGTTCCTGCAGTTCCTGCTCGTGGCGAGCAAGGTTGTCCACGATCGGCTGCAGAGCGGTCCGTTGCTGGACCGCATTGATATAGCGTTGTGCATCGAGCTGTCCACCAAGCCCCCTCTGGATCCGGCGCAGCTCCGCTTCGAGGTCGGTCACGAGCGCCGGCCACCCATGCGCCGCGGCAGTTACCTGGTCGCGCAACGCGCGAAGATCGACATCGATGCTGGTGAGTGCGGATCCGATCTGGTTTCGTGCCTGCTCTACCGCTGCGGCAAGGTCGCTCAGCACGGTGGCGTGCTCGCTTCGAGCAGCTCGCAAATCGGCGATGCCGGCTGCCAGGAACTCGATCACTTCCGCTGTCGCGTGGCGGGTGCAGCTGCAGGTCCACACAATGCCACGTGGCACCGACGAGCACCTCCGGCAACCAGGTCACCGGTGCATCCTCCCCGATACGGCGGTAACCGCAGGCGTCTGACACGGCAGATACGCACTATTCGGGTTACGTGACAGTGGTACTGTTATGACAGTTTCACTGTCACGTCGGAAAGGTGATCAGTGACGGAGCAGCTCACCATCGCGGGGCTGGCCGCCCGCACCGGGTTCAGCGTGCGCACCATCCGGTTCTACACCGGAATGGGCCTCATCCCGCCACCGGCGGTGCGAGGTCGGCTGGGCCTGTATGACGAGTGCCACGTGGCTCGTCTCGAGGTGATCCGCGACCTGCAGAGGCTGGGCTTCACGCTGGCGGCGATCGAGGGCTATCTCGCCCGGATCCCGCTGGACCGTTCCCCCGAGGACCTCGCCCTGCACCGTGCATTGCTCGCCCCCTGGCTGCCTGAGGAGCCCACGGTGGTGGACCGGGCCGAGCTCGACGCTCGCGCCGGGCGCACGCTCGACGATGATGAGCTGGCCCAGCTGGCGAGACTGGGCGTGATCCGGCGCGACGGTGCCTGTGACGATGTCAAGACCTGGACACTGACCAGTCCCGACATGCTGGGCTACGGGCTGAGCCTGCTCGACACCGAGATGGACTTCGCGGTGCAGTTGGCCGCCAAGCAGATCATCGAACGGCACATCAGCGCGCTGGCGACCGAGTTGGTAGCGCTGTTCCACGACACCGTGTTACGTGAGTACCGCGAGCGCGGGCGCCCGGCCGAGCTGCGCGACCGGCTGATCGCTCTGCTGGAGCGGCTCAAACCGATCACCGTGGATGGCGTTGTGACCAACTTCCAGCTCGCCATCAACCGCGCAATCCGTGAATCCGCGCTCTCATCCGATAAGGCCGAGCAACCGAAAGCAGGAGCCCGTCATGACTGAAGCGTTCCTCTACGAGGCCCTGCGCACCCCGCGGGGCAAGGGCAAGCAGAACGGCGCGCTGTACGGCGTCAAGCCGATATCCCTGATCATCGGGCTGATCGATGAGCTGCGCAGCCGCCACCCGAGCCTGGACCCGGCGCGGATCGATGACATGGTGCTCGGGGTGGTCAGCCCGGTGGGTGATCAGGGCGGGGATTTCCCGCGTGCTGCAGCGTTGGCCGCCGGGTTGCCCGACACCGTCGCGGGGCTGCAGGTCAACCGGTTCTGCGCATCGGGCCTGGAGGCGGTCAACCTCGGCGCGATGAAGGTCCGCTCGGGCTGGGAGAATCTGGTGCTCACCGGTGGCGTCGAGTCGATGTCCCGGGTGCCGATGGGTTCCGACGGCGGCCCGTTAGCGATGGACCCGGAAACCGCCTACGCCGCTGGCTTCGTCCCGCAGGGCATCAGCGCTGATTTGATCGCCACCATCGAAGGCTTTACCCGCGAGGACGTCGACTCTTACGCCCTGGAATCTCAGCACCGCGCCGCTAAGGCCTGGAGCAACGGATACTTCCAGCGCTCGATAGTCCCGGTGCGCGACCGCACCGGCACCGTTGTGTTGGACCGTGATGAGCACCTGCGTCCGGATACCACCATGGCGGGCCTCGGTGCACTCCCGCCGTCTTTCGCCGACCTCGGCGAGCAGACTGGATTTGATGCCGTCGCGTTGCAGCGCTATCACTGGGTGGAGCGCATCGAGCATGTGCACCACGCCGGGAACTCCTCGGGGATCGTGGACGGCGCGGCGCTGGTGTTGGTCGGTTCCGAGCAGGCCGGGCGGGAGCTCGGGCTGACCCCGCGGGCGCGGATCGTGGCCGGCGCGGTCACCGGCGAGGAACCGACGATCATGCTGACCGGCCCGGCGCCAGCGACCCGCAAGGCGCTGGCCAAGGCCGGCATGACGATGGACCGGATCGACCTGGTCGAGGTCAACGAGGCCTTCGCCGCGGTGGTGCTGCGCTTCATGCGGGAGATGGACGTGCCGCACGACAAGCTCAACGTCAACGGCGGCGCCATTGCCATGGGTCACCCGCTGGGCGCCACCGGCGCGATGATCCTGGGCACCCTGATCGACGAACTGGAGCGTCGCGACCTGCGCTACGGGCTCGCCACGCTGTGCGTCGGCGGGGGCATGGGGATCGCCACCATCATCGAGCGGGTGTAGCCGCAATGACTCAAGCCATTCGCTGGGACGCTGACGCCGACGGCATTGTCACACTGACCCTGGATGACCCGGGGCGCTCCGCAAACACGATAAACGACCGCTATGTCGCGTCGATGGGTCAGACGCTGGACCGCCTGGAAGCCGAGCGGAACTCGATCACCGGGGTCATCATCACCTCGGCGAAGCAGACCTTCTTCGCTGGCGCTGACCTCAACGCGCTGCGCAGCGCTACACCGGAGAGCGCCGGCGACTTTGCCGCCCGTATCGCGCTGGTCAAAAGCCAGCTGAGACGGC
This sequence comes from Actinomycetota bacterium, assembly GCA_030860695.1. GTDB lineage: Bacteria > Actinomycetota > Actinomycetes > Mycobacteriales > Pseudonocardiaceae. The sequence continues at coordinate 6,443 of JALZHU010000036.1, read as the reverse complement.
TGGAGAGGCTGGGCCGCCCGGTGGTTGCCGCCATCAACGGCGCCGCACTCGGCGGCGGCTTGGAGATCGCGCTGGCCTGCCACCACCGGATCGCCCTGGATGCGCCGAACACCAAGATCGGCTTTCCGGAGGTGACTCTCGGGCTGCTGCCGGGTCTCGGCGGGGTGGTCCGCACGGTCCGGATGCTGGGCCTGACCAACGCGCTGATGCAGCTGCTGTTGAAGGGTCAGCAGCTACGCCCGGTGCAGGCCAAGGAGGTCGGCATCGTCGATGAGGTCGTCGCAACACCGCAAGAGTTGCTCGCCAGGGCCCGCGAGTGGATCGCGGCGAACCCGCAGGCGCAGCAACCCTGGGATGCCAAAGGCTACAAGATCCCCGGCGGCACTCTGTCTACGACAGGTTTGGGGTCCACCCCGGCGCTGGCGAAGCTGCTGCCCGCCTTTCCTGCCACGCTGCGTAAGCAGCTCAAGGGCGCGCCGATGCCCGCGCCGCACCACATCCTGTGCGCCGCGGTGGAGGGCTCGCAGGTGGACGTGGACACCGCGCTGCAGATCGAGAGCCGCTACTTGATGGATCTCGCCACCGGCCAGGTCGCCAAGAACATGATCAAGGCGTTCTTCTTCGACCTGCAGCACATCAACAAAGGCGGCAGCCGGCCCGACGGGTATCCGAAGCGCACTTTCCACAAGGTCGGTGTGCTCGGTGCCGGGATGATGGGAGCCGGTATCGCCTACACGTGCGCCCGGGCGGGCATGGACGTCGCTCTCAAGGACATCGATCTCGATACGGCGACCCGGGGCAAGGCCTACTCCGCCGGACTGCTGGACAAGGCTGTGGCACAGGGAAAGACCACTACCGAGGCGCGCGACGAGATGCTGGCCCGGATCACCCCGACCGCTGACGTGGCGGATCTCCAAGGCTGCGACCTGGTGATCGAGGCGGTGTTCGAAGACCCGGCGCTGAAGAAGAAAGTCTTCGGCGAGCTCCTCGGTGTCGTCGACGCGACCGCGTTGCTGTGTTCGAACACCTCGACGCTGCCGATCACCGACCTCGCGTCGGGAGTCGACCGCCCGGCCGATTTCCTCGGCCTGCACTTCTTCTCCCCGGTGGACAGGATGCCGTTGGTGGAGATCATCCGTGGGCAGCGGACGTCGGACGCCGCGCTGGCTGCCGCCGTGGACGTGGTGCAGCAGATCGGCAAGACCCCGATTGTCGTCAACGACAGCCGTGGCTTTTTCACCAGCCGGGTCATCGGCACCTTCATCAACGAGGGCATCGCCATGCTCGCCGAGGGCGCGGCCCCGGCGTCCATCGAGCAAGCCAGCTCGCAGGCCGGCTACCCAACGCCGGTGCTGCAGCTAGTTGACGAGCTCACCCTGACGCTGACGCGCAAGATCCGCGAGGAGACCAGGCGTGGCGTCGAGGCGGCGGGCGGCAGCTGGACCCCGCATCCGGCCGACGCGATCGTTGACCGGATGGTGCTGGAGTTCGACCGTCCGGGGCGTTCCGGAGGTGCCGGGTTCTACGAGTACATCGACGGCAGGCGCACCCGGCTGTGGCCCGGCCTGGCGGAGTACTTCGGCCCATCGCGCCCGGATGCCATCCCGTTTGCGGACATGAAGGAGCGGATGCTGTTCGCCGAGGCGCTGGAGACAGTGAAGTGCTTCGACGAGGGCGTGATCACTTCGGTGCCCGATGCCAATATCGGCTCGATTATGGGTATCGGATTCCCGCCGTGGACCGGCGGCGTGGTGCAGTTCATGAATGGCTACGACGGCGGCCTGACCGGCTTCGTAGCCCGGGCTCATGAGCTCGCTGACCGCTACGGTGCCCGGTTCAGCCCACCGGCCTCACTGATCGCCAAAGCCGACGCCGGCGAGTCCTTCGACGAGAGCGTCGCAAGCTCCGGCCCGAGCCGAATGCGACGTTAAGGGAGCCTCCTTGACCATAAAGGAAGGTGTCCGGCGGCACGGCCTGGGTGTACTACGGCGAGGGCAATAGTGCCCTGGTCCGGCCCGTGATCCTGGCCGACGGCTTCAATACTGGCCCGTCCGATCTGGACTGGTCCTGGAACGAATTGGAGTGCCAGAACTTCCCCTTCATCAGCGAGCTGCGCCACTGGCGCAGGGACATCGTCATCCTCGGGTACGACGACCGCAGCGCGTCGATCCTGACCAATGCCCAGACCGCGATCGAGGCCATCCGGACTGCGATCGACAGGCGGTATGGGAATGCCCAGCTGATGGTCGGTGGCTTCAGCATGGGTGGGCTGGCCACCCGCTATGCCCTGGTCAGAATGGAATACGACGGTGAGGACCACCAGACGCAGACCTACCTCTCCTACGACAGCCCACATCAGGGCGCCTGGGTTCCGATCTCCCTGCAGGCTTTCGCGCACTACCTCGGGCCCACATCCGCGTTCTCCCAGCAGATCAACAGCCGGCAAGCCGGTCCTGAAGCCGGGCGTGGCGGAATTGATACACCGGGCCGACACACCGCAGCACCTGGCGGGCATGTGCGTCTTCAAGGAAGCTCAGAAGATGTACAGATGTCTCGCCCCGGCGTCGCAGCTGTGCGTTCGCAAGCGTAGCCGTCCACGTTGTCGAAGATACCAACATGACTCCGAGCCCGAACGTGAGCGCGTTCGTGAGCATCCCCACAAACGCTGCCACGAGACTCGCGTTGATCCCGAGCTCGAACACGAGCCCGTAAACGATCCCATTCCACAGTCCGTGCACGAGTCCGGCCGTGCGCCCAAAGACGAGCCCAGCTTTGAGGCCGAGCTGACGTTCCCTGCACCACAATGCCCGGGGATCAACTGAACTAGCGGCCTCCGCCGACGGCCCAGTTAACCTGGTTAAGAGCCCAAATGCAACCCCGAGCACGAGAACATTCGAGAGCCCTCCCAGGATCCCGACCGTGAGACCCTTTGCGGACCCGTATACGAGACTGGCCGTGAGCCCATTCGCAAGCCCGAACACGAGCCCGCCCATGAGCCCGAACATGAGAAGTGTACGAATATCTGTTCTTCTCCACGGTAGCCATCCCGGCTGCCGGGAACACTCTTTACAGATCAAGGATGCGAGCCCAAAAACCAGGGCGAGCGTGAGCCCGGCCGCGACTCCGTATGCGAGCCCATGCTCGAGCCCGTCCCTGAGCACGCCCCTGAGCCCAAACACGAGTAAGCCCCCGAGCCCGACCACGAGCGCGGTGGCCAGCGCACGGGGCCAGGCAGGTACCCAGCGCGGGATGTGCCACCAAGCCAGATCACGGGTGCCCACATCGTTCATATGCCGGGCCAGAAATCCCAACCGCTGTCGCGCCTCAGTGACGGTGCACGGTGGAGCGGGCTGGCCTGGGTGCTGGGCATAAGCGATGGGAAGTACTCGATCGAGGAGATGATCTTCGATGGCTTCCCGGCTCGCGAAACGGCTACTGTCAATGAGTTCATCGACCGGATCGCCGGGACGATAGGTGTCCCGGACCAGGGTCACCATCAGCGGGGTATCCAATGCCTGCGCCAGGATGCTGTGGGGATGATCACGCAGATGCCCGACCACGCGCTGCCACGCCGGAGAGGGCGAGTCAATCTGACAACTAGCCAGGTACTCTGCCGCCTGCCAAGGCTCAACCGGACAAAGTTCCAACGCCGCAGCCCCGATCAGGTGGGCACCGCTGACCGCAGTCACCAATTCGTCACTTCGCGTCAACACGACTAGCCGGAAAGTTGCCTGCGCATCGAGCGCACGCAATGCCACCGGACGCAACTTCTCGGGTATCTCATCTAACCCGTCGAGGATTACCGTAAGATGGTTGCCCTTGATAAGCTGTGCTGCGGCGTCCGACCCGTACTCGCGGGCCGTTAAAAACTCGTAGTTGTGTTCGAGTCGGCCCGCCAGCCAGTCGGCGAAGCTTTTCTTGTTTGGATCCCAGCCAGGCAGAGTGAATAGCAATGGCACCGGAGCCCGCGCTCGCTCCTCGACAGTTCCCAAAACTGCCCGGCGCCTCAACGCGTCAAGAAGTAGCATAATTGCCGCGCTGGTCTTGCCCGCACCCGGACCACCCAAGATTATCAACCGGCCGGAGTCCAGGCCGCTGTACACCTCGAGAAGATCCTTTAACGTGCCAGACTGCAACCGTTCCGCGGTGATCGCCGCCATCCCGGTCAACGGTGCGAACCGTGTCCCACCGTTCCCGCCCACCGCCTCAGTCACCGGGCCTGTCACCTGCCGGTGTGACCACTGCCACCGCATGGGAATCGACGCCGGGTACATCAACCGACGCTCGCCAGCGGCTCGTTCCCATTGCCGCCGCACTTGTTCTGCTAGCTCATCTGCTGCGCGTTCCAACTGCGAGCGGGAAGCTTGGGCTGGTCGCCTCCGCGCCCACAGCCAGCCCGCGACAGTGCACGCGGTGGTGGCTAGAGCCACGAGTGTCTGGATCAGCGTGCCGGCAGACTTTGGGTCATGAGCATGGAGAATATAGGCCAGGGCCACAGCTATAACCGCGACGAGCAGCAACATCCCGATCCATGGCCAGAGGGGCCGTCGTCGGGCCTTCATAACTGGTACCCGATCGAGAAGCCGTAGTCAGTGAGCCCGTCCCACGTCCGGTATGCCACGACGGCCATGGTTTCTCCTCTGCCATGGTCACCCTTACAGTTGCCTCCAGGGATGGTCCCGGCTGATTATCCATGGTGCCGGACGCCCGAGGACCGATCGTCATCTCCATGTGTTATCTTCATATACCCCAGGTCATGTAATTCCACTAAATTAAATGATGTAGACTGGAAAAACTTCTACATCTGTCGGATGACTGTGAACGGTCTGACCAGCGGAAACGGCATCGCCTCTCCCTGATCTGTCGTCGATCGGGATCGTCCAGTCCCGGTAGTCGGCTATGATCCTTGCCCCGGATCTTTGAGACAAAACGCAATGCCAGGCGAACGTTGAGCGTGGTCGAGACCCAGCTCGTGCAGGACGATTGGACCGCCCGAAGCCGGGGCACGGTCAAGCTCGGCGACTGTGCGCAGCGCGGATCATGGAGGGGCCTGGCCTGCGGCCGGCTGTGGATCTCCTCCTCAAGAGGGTGGCCCCACCGGTCGATAGAGCCTGGTGTGGAGGCCCGGCGGATCAGTGATGACGCGACTTACATGAAGGGGTAATGATGACTATTCGTAGAGTTGTTCGGCTAGGGCACCCTGTGCTGCGTGCTGTCGCTTCGGAATGCAGAAGAGCCGAGCTTGAGTCACCAGAAATGCAGCGACTTATCGAGGATATGGTCGAGACAATGCGGGATTACGGAGGCGTGGGAATCGCAGCCAATCAAGTGGGTGTATCATTGAGGATCTTCGCAATAGAGGTCCGAGTCGATAACTCTAAACAACCTGAGCCTGCTGAATTTCCGCTCGAGATTCACATTAACCCAGAGATTGAGGCCGAGGGAGAACGCAGCGTCATGAGCCCTGAGGGTTGCCTCTCTGTCCCAGATTTTCGCGGCGTTGCGGCGCGTTATCCGGCCGTGAGATTAAAATCCATGGATCGCTTTGGGAACTTCGTCGAGCAGCGACTTGAGGGTTTTCCTGCGATCATTGTCCAACATGAGATCGACCATCTGAACGGCCACGTCTACCTGGACCGTCTTTGGTCGCCTGCGGCACTTGGCTACGTAGAGGAGACAACTCGATACTCATCACTAAGTAAAGAGTACCTTGAAAAACTTTCCAGGGTAGGCGTTCAAGCGGAGTAGGCGTTAAAGCCTAGATCGACCAAACGGGAGGACGGGACAGTCGGCGATAATCAGCACCTTCCGATGATCCTCATCTGGCGTGCCTCTCGCCGTCCCCTCACCAAACAACGTCGCTGCGCTTCAGACGAGGCGTTACTGCCACTGATGGGGCCGAGCGGATAGCTACGGCGCATTAGCCTACGCTTGGCTCTGCCGCCTTGATGTAGCATTGGATGTAAGCCGTACCCTCCTGGGTCGCCATGTAGTTGGTTTTGGGGTAGGCACAGAACGAGCGGCGCTCCACGATGACGCGGCGGAAGGCAGGTGCAAACCGCTCATGCAGTTCGGGACGCTCTGAGAAGAAGGGGATCACGGCTCCACCCACACGCAGCACCCGCACCATCGACTCGACCAGCCCCCGCCCATAGCGCATCGGTGCCACGCTGCTCGCGCGGGGCGTGCGGGTCGAAGAAGATACCGTCAATGCTTTCGGGCTCCAATTCGCGCACGTACTCACGGAAGTCGGCGTGGACGATCTCCAGCGAAGCGGGGAGCACCGGGTGGCTGTCCCGGAAAAGCTGAATGACTTGTGCGTCCAGCAGTTCGGGCGCCACAAGTTAAGGAGGTTGTGGTGTAACCGAACGAGAAGCTTAGGGCAGCCAGCCGGTGTGAGTCCGGTCCGGGGAGATGCCAGGGTCCCCGGTAGCTGGTTCCCG
>JALZHU010000245.1 GCA_030860695.1 Actinomycetota bacterium | reverse complement strand
CAGCGATGCTGCTGCACCGCCCTGCCCCCGGGTAAACCCAAACCACGATCACCACCCGCAGAACAGCAGGAGACCCCATTTTCACCGCGGAACCGCACGGCCCCGCAGGGCCATCAGATGCTGAGAAGTGTCTGAGGGTACGGCGGATCGGGCACTTCGCTAGGCACTCGTTCGTCGTGCCTGATGAGGGTCCGGGAACGGAAACCGGGCTCCCGGCGTTGCAACGGTCATAGCCGCGGGTACCCGATGGCCAGACACGTGCAGTGTCGCGCGCCGATGTGCCGAGCGCACCGAAGTCGGCACGAGAATCCCGTCGCAGGAAGGAACCTGATGACTGCCGCGCAGATTACCGTGGAACCGGACACTGCTATCGAAGCAGACCTTGACGCGCAGAGCCCGGCAGCCGACCTTGTCCGGGTTTACCTCAACGGTATCGGGCGCACGGCGCTGCTCAGTGCGCAGCAGGAGGTCGAGCTTGCCAAGCGCATTGAGGCCGGCGTGTTCGCACGTCACATCCTGGACACCGCCCCGCGGCAGTCCCCCAGCCGGCGGGCCGATCTGCAGCGGCTGGTGCGCGACGGCCAAAAGGCCAAAGATCACCTGCTGGAGGCCAACTTGCGGCTAGTGGTGTCACTAGCCAAGCGCTACACCGGCCGTGGAATGCCGCTGCTGGACCTGATCCAGGAGGGCAACTTGGGTCTGATCCGTGCGGTGGAGAAGTTCGACTACACCAAGGGCTTCAAGTTCTCCACGTACGCCACCTGGTGGATCCGGCAGGCCATCACCCGCGGCATGGCCGACCAGGGACGCACCATCCGACTTCCGGTGCACCTCGTGGAACAGGTGAACAAACTGGCTCGGATCAAGCGCGACCTGCACCAACAGCTAGGTCGGGAGGCAACCCACCAGGAGCTCGCTGACGAGTCCGGCATCCCGGTGGAGAAGGTGGCCGACCTGCTGGATTACTCCCGGGACCCGGTAAGCCTGGACATGCCGGTCGGCACCGATGAAGAGGCGCCGCTAGGTGACTTCATCGAAGACGCTGAGGCCACCGACGCCGAGTCCGCCGTGATCTCCGGTTTGCTGCAGGATGACCTGCGCCGCGTGCTGGCCACTCTCGAAGACCGGGAGCAGAAGGTCATCCGGCTGCGCTATGGCCTCGACGACGGCCAGCCGCACACGCTGGACCAGATCGGCAAGCGCTTCGGGCTTTCCCGCGAACGGGTGCGCCAGATTGAGCGCGAGGTCATGGCCAAGCTGCGCCATGGGGAACGGGCGGAGCGGCTCCGGGCCTACGCCAGCTGACCCGCACGCAGCGTCAGCGCGTCACTCGGGGCTTACGCCCACCAGCCGAACCAGAGCACCCCGGCCGTGAGCACCAGGACCGACCAGGATGCCAGCGCCGCGCTGTAGCCTCGGGACCGCTCCGCAGCCAGCTGCAGCACAACGGCTGCCAATGCCGCGACCACGTGACCAATAACGGCCGCCATGCCCGGCCCGGGACGGCCTGACGTACCGACCAGCCAATGCGCTACACATACCACGATCGCAAGCGCAACCAGGCCCCCTGCCAGCACACCAGACAGCCGGTGCACAGCCTGCTCACCGAGGCGCAGCACGGTCATGGTGCCAGCAGCGCCCACGGCGGGAGGTCTGGTGCACTCGCCCGCCCCTCGGAGCAGTGTCGCCGGAAGTCGCACCACGAGCAGGCCCGGCTCGGGACTGGCGGGAATAGAATCTCGGGATCGCCTCCCGTCGCGAGGGTATCGGTGGCCAGCGCGATCTCCTCGGCTACCTCCTCGGCACGCTGCAGGTGTCTGTTTAGCGACTGCTCGGTGTGCTCCCACGCGGCGACGGTGCCGGTGGGCAGGTGATGCAGCTCGACCCGGCGGCACTGTCGGCGCAGCGTGCGCCGCGCCGCAAAGGCGTACAGCGCCAGCGCCTGCGAACCGCGGGCATCATCGGCAGTGAGCTCCTGGCGACCGGTCTTGTAGTCCACCACGACCAGCTCACCGTCCCGCTCGTCAATGCGGTCCACGCGCCCTTCCACAACGATCCGCTGGGTCGGCGCGGAGACCCAGCGCTCCACCCCCACCGGATCAAGGTGTGGATCCAACTCGTCGACGTATCGGGCCACCCAGTCTTGCGCGCGGTTGCGATAGTCAGCGGCCTGCGCGTCGTCCGCGAAACCCTCCCCGGACCAGTGCGTCCCCACCAAGGCGGCCGCGGCGTGCGGACGGCGCCGTCCGGGCGCGAGATCGAACAACGCCCGCAGCGCGGTGTGCACCACGGCGCCCAGCGTGTTATGCGCCCACGCCCCACCCCGCGCAGGCGTGGGCCGATCCAGGTAAGCCATCCGGTAACGCCGGGGGCAGCCGATCCACGTGGCGAGCTTGGCGGGAGTCACCCGAACCAGCGGACGGGGTAGACCGCCAAGGTCCAGCTCTCCCTGCGCTTGCTGTGCCATCACGCCTACCGTACTCATTGCCCGGTGGCCCGCCCAGCTGCTGGCCGACTCGCTCACTTCAGCCTGTCACCGCGGCGACGCAGCTGCGAGCCGCTAGCTCCTCGATGCGCTCCAGCGCCGCCGGGTCAGTCGTCTCCTGGCCTAACGACACTGTCTTATTTGTGCCGTGGTAATCGCTGGAGCCGGTGATCAGCAGGCCCAGTGCGGCCGCGAGGTCGCGCAGCGCAGTGCGGTCGTCGTAGGCGTGATCGGGATGGTCGACTTCCACCCCCGCGAGCCCTTCAGCGGCGAGTTCGGCAATGACCCCGTGGTCGACCACCGGCCCACGGCGGCGGGCTGCGGCGTGCGCCAGTACGGGGACCCCACCTGCAGCAAGCACCATCCGGACCGCTGTACGGGCGTCGGTGTCGGCCCGATCGATGTAGTACGGACCTCCGGCGGTCAAGAATCGATGGAAGGCCTCGTCGACGCTGCCCGCGACACCGGCTAACACCAGTACCCGGGCCAGATGCGGCCGACCGACAGAAACTTCCGGTGGCAGGCCGCCAAGCAGCGCGTCCGGGTCCACCGGGAAACCATCGGCGGCCATCCGCTGGGCCATGGTGCGCAGCCTCATGCGTCGCTCGTCCCGCAGCCGGGCCTGCTCGGCGATGATCGGCTCCGAGGTGGGATCGAAGAGATACCCGAGCAGATGCACCGAAACTTGCCCACCCCCGGCCGTCCGGCACAATGCAGGAGAACTCCGCGCCCCGGATCAGCCGTAGGCCTGCCGGCAGTGCCTCGACAGCCTCGGCCCACCCGGCGGTGGTGTCATGATCGGTCAGGGCCACCACGTCGAGGCCGGCCGCAGCCGCGGCCGCGACGAGCTCTGCAGGAGTGTCCGCTCCATCAGACGCGGTGGAGTGGGCGTGCAGATCAATACGCACGATCGCCAGTCTCCGGGACTACTGCTCCACGGGGTCAGGCGACCTCCCGAACCGCCAGCGGGCGCGGCGGCTATAACGCGGCGGCTCCAGCAAGTGGGACCGTGGCTGCTTCTTTTCACCGAAGATCAGTTCGGAGATCGCCCGGAAGACCTCCTCGGGTCTGGGCAAGTACTCGATCCTCTCCAGGTCCTGCTTCTGCCCGGCCGACTCCACCCTGAGCGTGCCGTAACCGAGCAGCTGACCGATCACCGGCCGCATGAAACTCATATCGGTCACTTTTGTGATCGGCATCATGGAGTTCTTAGTTTCGATGATGCCGCTGGTGAGCATGAATCGCTTATCGGTGACGATAATGACCTCAATCCACCATTCCAGCACCTTCCAGGCGAAGCGCAGCACCGCAAAGACGGCGATGTACCAGAGCAACGACTGCACCAGCCACAGGCCCTCAACCATGCTACTGACCAGTTGTGACAGTAAGAACGCGCCGATCACAATGCCAATAGTCTGCAGCAACACCTTAAGCAGCACTGCCCAATGCCGCCGCACTCGAATCACCCGCCGCTCCACAGCGGGGTTAAGCAGGACGTTGGGATGCCGACCAATCATGTCAGCGCTGCCAGGCACATTGTCGCACTCACCGTAACCTACCTGTCTCCCCGCTGCGGCCAGCGGACGTTGCCATCGTCGCGTGTCGCGCGTTGTCTGTCATCGGTCCACAAGCGTTGTACCGCATGTGGGGTTTGCGGTGCCTCCCGGCACTCCCGAGGGTACTACCGTCACTGCTGATGGCAGGTTTACCCGTACGGTGCATCCGGTGCGTCGGAGCAGTGGTGTTCGATGACGCGGGCCGGCTGCTGTTGGTTCGGAGGGCCAACGAGCCAGGACGGGGACGCTGGTCGGTGCCCGGCGGCCGGGTTGTGGCCGGCGAGACCGATCATCATGCGGTGATCCGCGAGGTGGCCGAGGAAACCGGGCTGGTAGTCGAAATCACCCGCCTGCTGGGAGCTGTGCAACGTTGCGCGCCGGGCGGGGCGGTGTTCGACATCCACGACTACAGCTGCCGCGTCACGGGGGGGACGCTTCGTGCAGGCGACGACGCTGATGATGCCCGGTGGTGCGACGCGGAGACTGTGGCAAGTCTGCCGGTCGTGGCCGGGCTCCTTGAAGCCCTTACCCACTGGCACTGCCTGCCACGCTAACCGCCCACCGGCACCCACAATCAGGCTCAGGCAGTCGCGGTGCCTGGGCCCATCGCGAGCTTGGCCAGCATGTCGCGAGCCTGCTCCGCGTGCCGCGGCTGGCACAGCACGTCGTAACGACCAGCTACCAATTGGCTCGCCGACGCGAAGTCCCGGCGGCCGCGGGTCGACGCGTAACCGGCGGTGGCAAACACCGTCCCGAACACCGCACCGGTCGCCACCCCCACCAGGATCGGGATGATCCCAGTCCCCGCCTGGGTAGCGAACAGGCTGAGCAGCACCCCGACGAACAGACCAAACCAGGCACCCGACGCTGCTCCCTGGCCGATTACCCGGCCCCAGGTCAACCGGCGCAGCACCCGTTCCACCAGCATCAGGTCCACTCCGACAATCGTGACCTCGGCGACGGGGAAGTGGTTGTCGGCGAGATGGTCCACGGCACGCTGGGCCTCGGCGTAGGTGGCGTAAGAGCCGATCGGCCAGCCGGTGGGCGGGGTGGGCAGGCCTGGCATCTGGCCCTGACCGCTGAATGGACTGGTCATGGTGCATCACCTCCCCTAAGGGGTACCAATCGCGCCAACGCGCGCACTGAATGCAACCCTAGGTTGCTCGCTCAACTTCGCGCAGCGTACTCCCGCAGCAACCCCTTGCTGATGATCGTCTTTTGGATCTCGCTGGTGCCCTCGCCGATGAGCAGGAACGGCGCTTCGCGCATCAACCGCTCGATCTCGTACTCCTTGGAGTAACCGTATCCGCCGTGGATCCGGAAGGCGTCCTCGGTGACCTCCATGCAGTATTCGCTGGCCAGCAGCTTCGCCATCCCGGTTTGGACATCGTTGCGGGCACCGGAGTCCTTGAGCTGGGCGGCGTTGACCATCATCAGGTGCGCGGCCTCGACCTTAGTGGCCATCTCGGCGAGCTTGAAGGCGATCGCTTGGTGTTGCGCGATCGGCTTGCCGAAGGTCCTGCGCTGCTGGGCGTAGTCGACCGCGAGCTCGAAAGCGCGAATGGCGATGCCGCAGGCCCGAGCGGCGACGTTGACCCGCCCCACCTCAACGCCGTCCATCATCTGGGCAAAGCCCTTGCCGGGAGCGGCGCCGAGAACCTTGTCGGCTCCGATGCGGTAGCCGTCGAACACCAGCTCAGTGGTGTCAATCCCCTTGTAGCCCATCTTGTCGATCTTGCCGGGCACGCTGAGCCCGGTAGCGACCTCACCGTAGCCAGCGGGCTTGTCCACCAGCAGCGTGGTGAGGTTGTGGTGCGCCTTCGCTGCGCCCTCCTCGGTCTTGACCAGGGTCGCCACCAGGGTCGACGTGGCACCGTTGGTCAGCCACATCTTCGCGCCGTCAACGATGTAGTGATCCCCGTCGCGTCGGGCCCTCGTCTTGATCGCCGCGACGTCGGAACCCAGCTCGGGTTCCGACATGGAAAAAGCACCGCGAATGCTTCCTTCGGCCATCTCCGGCAGGTAGTGCTGCTTTTGCTCCTCGGTGCCGTGCTGGCAGATCATGTACGCCACGATGAAGTGAGTGTTGATTACGCCGGAGACGCTCATCCAACCTCGGGCGATCTGCTCTACGACTAGTGCGTAGGTCAGCAGCGACTCCCCCAGACCGCCGTACTCCTCGGGAATGGTGAGCCCGAACAGGCCCATCTCCTTCATCCCGTCGACGATTTCCTGCGGGTAGGTGTCGGTGTGCTCCAAGTCCTGAGCGACCGGGATGATCTCCTTGTCCACGAAGGTCTTGACCGTGGCAAGGATCTCCTGCTGGATTTCGGTGAGACCGGCGGTCTGAGCGAGCCGGGCCATGAGAGCACCTTTCGTCGCGTGCGGCACCGGGCGGCCGGCCCAGCGCTGGGATTACCTGCCAGTATGGCGGCTGTGCCCGCTCTGCGCGGTGAGAACCGGCCGGTTACAGTGCTGTGAGCTTGATCGTCGAAAGTGAGCGGTAGCGGTGCAAATCTGCACGCCTACCACTCACTTTCGACGATCTTGGCGGCAGTAGGGTTCTATACTGTCGCGGTGCGGCATCCAGAGTGTTCTACAGTGCCGTCTCTGGCGAACGTGTGGCTGTTCAGGCGGCTATACGTCGATCTTCTTTGGCTGGCTAGCGCGATGTGTCGCGCTTCATGACCGCTGGTCGACCCCCTCCAATCGACCCACCTCCAAGGAGAACGCCATGAGCGCACCGACCCGGACATCCCCAGATCCGACCTTCTACCGCAACCCCGCCGAGGCCGCTGCTGCACCCGCCGAGAAGCTCGCCTACGTCGTCGCGTTCGATCGCGCGGGTCAGCGGCCGGACGCGCTGACCGTCATCGACGTCGACGCCGGCTCGCCACGGTACGGGCAAGTGGTCGGCTGGTCAGATCTGCCCACCCTCGGCGACGAGCTGCACCACTTCGGCTGGAACGCCTGCAGCAGTGCGCTTGCCCACGAGGGACATGACGCGAACAGCCTGGAGCGTCGTTACCTGCTGCTGCCCGGGCTGCGCAGCTCGAACGTGCATGTTTACGACACCCGCCCAGATCCCACCAACCCCACCCTGGTCAAAACGATCGATGCCAAAGAACTGGCGGCCAAGGCCGGGTACTCCCGGCCTCACACGCTGCATTGCGGCCCCGAGGGGATCTTCCTGTCCTGCTTGGGGGGTGCCAACGGTGCCGACGGTCCAGGCGGGATCGCGTTGCTTGACCACTCCACCTTCAACGTGCTGGGGCCCTGGGAGAACGACCGCGGGCCGCAGTACCTGGCGTATGACGCCTGGTGGCACCTGAAACAGAACACACTGGTCACCAGCGAGTGGGGCACCCCATCAATGATCGAGGATGGGGTCAATCCAGAGCTGTTACTGAGTAACAAATACGGCCATGCATTGCACTTCTGGGATCTAGCGGCCGGGGAGCATCTCCAGCAGGTCGACCTGGGAGCACATCACCAGATGGTGCTCGAGCTGCGCCCGGCACACGATCCCGAAGCGACCTGGGGATTCGTCGGGGTCGTCGTGTCCACCCAGGACCTGTCCGCCTCGGTGTGGCGTTGGCATCGTGAGGAGGGCACCTGGGCCGTGGACAAGGTGATCACCATTCCCGCCGAGCCCGCTGACGCCGAGGCGCTGCCCCCGGCACTGAAGCCATTCGGTGCGGTACCCCCGCTGGTCACCGACATCAACCTGTCGGTCGACGACCAGCAGCTGTACGTGTCGTGCTGGGGCACCGGTGAGCTCAAGCAGTACGACGTGTCTGACCCCGCGAACCCCCGCGAGACCTGCTCAGTGCGGTTGGGCGGCATCATCGGCCGCACGGCCCATCCGGCCGAACCCGACCAGCCACTGGCCGGAGGCCCGCAGATGGTCGAGGTCAGCCGGGACGGCCGGCGGGTCTACCTCACCAACTCGCTCTACGGCGCCTGGGACGATCAGTTGTACCCCGACGGCGTGGGCGCCTGGATGGCCAAGATTGACTCAGCCGCTACGGGAGGGCTCAGCATCGATGAGACGTTCTTCCCGCACGGCGAGGACTTCCGCGGCCTTCGGGTGCATCAAGTGCGCCTGCAGGGCGGCGACGCCTCCTCAGACTCCTACTGCTACCGCTGACCGGGGGAGGCCGGTGCGCCCGGCGGCTTCGGCGAGCGGGTGGCGCCCTACAT
>JALZHU010000035.1 GCA_030860695.1 Actinomycetota bacterium | reverse complement strand
TACCGGACTGCGCATGCCTGACGGTGAACGATGTCGGAAAGCCGTGTGTGGGAGAACCACATGCACGGTTTGACGGGGGGAAGCTGGAAACGGAGTCTATGACCACCGCGCCAGCTTCCCACCCTACTCTCGTGCTTTTCCACCACCACATGCCGACGCGTGCCGGGATTCTCCGCGATCCGCAGGGCCGAGAGCCCCAACCCCAACCCCGCCTCCAAAAACTCTGATCCGTACTGGCAAAGCATGTCGGCCATCTCCCACATCAGCGGGCGCTCCCATGCCTGCATAGCCTGCTCGCCGTCGATCAGCAGGGTTACTTCGCCCGAGTCGCTCTCGACCAGATCGATCGATGGGTCCGATTCCATGAAGATGGGCTCCTTTACCTCAACGGTTTCGGATTATCGTTGTTGACTAGCGGGGAATCCTTGGGAGCGCGCCATGTCGAATGGCCTTGTCAGTCAAATCGTGGAAAGCAGCGTTCACGAGATTGAGCCATCACGAGAGGAGGTGGGGATGAAGTGTCAGCGGAATCGGAGTGGCAGCCCAGTCACTCGTGACGTTAGGATACAGGACTCATGCAACCTCGCCCCCCATTAGAAATAACTCGATCCCCGTAGCAATAAGCAGCTTTTACAGTAGCATCACAAACCGAGTCAAAGGAGCGGTGGCTTGCGGATAACACCCTAACGGGTGTTGTGGTTAAGCCTATCGCTTGAAGTTGCTTATTACTATGGGGGTTGGTCAGGGTCGAGTAGCCGGAGGAGCAACCTCTCCCGGCTACTCGATCCTGAGGTTGTAGCCGCGGCGGTGGGGCGCGCGCGGGCACGCAGTGCTGCGGTCGCCGGCCGGGGTGACGGCTGAGCGGATCGCGGCGCCGCACTAATTTGACCCCTGCCTGGTGGCCGCCCAGACCTCTGTGCGGGATTGACGCTGCCACGGGCTTGGCAGACCCGAAGGCCTACGACTGTAACGGCACACGCGCCGACGCCAGCGCAGTCGTTCACTCCTTGATCGCCATGGTGCGGGATCAATTCGGCGTGCGGAATCTGACCATGGTGGTGGATCGTGGGATGATCACCAGCACGCGGATCAAAGACCTGGCGGCGCTGGAGGGCATGGACTGGATCACCGCGCTGCGAGCACCGGCCATCGCGGCCCTGGCAGCCGAGGACGGGCCGCTGCAGATGTCGTTGTTCGACACCCAGAGCCTCGCTGAGATCACCACCCGGACTATCCCGGGGAACGGCTGGTCTGCTGCCGCAACCCGTTGTTGGCCAACGAACGTGCCCACAAACGCCAGGCCTTGCTGGATGCTACCGAACAGCACTTGGATAAGATCGTCTCCTCGGTGCGGGCGGGTCGTCTGCACGGGGCCGATCGGATCGGTATCGCAGTAGGCAAACTCATCAACAAACACAAAGTCGGCAAGCATTTCATCACAACGATCACCGAGGACACCTTCACCTACCACCAAAACGAGGAGAAAATCTCCGCCGAGGCCGCGCTGGACGGCATCTACGTGATACGCACCAGCGTGGACACCACCACACTGGATATCCCCACTGTGGTGAAGGCCTACAAAAACCTCGCTCACCTCGACCGTGACTTCCGATCGATCAAATCCGATGACCTGGACCTGCGGCCGGTTCGGCAGTACGTCCCCGACCGGGTCAAAGTCCAACGCCGCGCCTTCGAACTCCTCGACGCCCCCATCCCACTCACCCTCACCAACACATAGACACAAACAACCCCACCCCACCAAAACCCCAGCTGAAGCTAAACCCGCCAACAAGATCACGTAAGTTCGGGCTAGATACGCAGACCTTCGTACCTGGCCGAGCACGTGCCCTCCGCGTGCGCCTTCCTCAGACGCCCGCGCCACAAAGCCATTCGGGCGAGTCGATCCGATCCGGAGTAGCGGCCAGGGACAACGTGCCTGGGAAGTCAGTGGTATCGATCCGCGACCTCTGCTTCGCGGGCCAGCACCGCATCGACTACAGGTCAGCGGTCCCGTCCTGAGCCTGTGCAATCAGCAACACAGTAGGCGTGCTCACCCCTCATCCATCTCGACATGGTGCACAGTGTCCCGGCTTGACACCGGTCACCCTGCCGTCACCGGTAATCTGCGTTTCCTCAATCCTGGTCTTCTGCGTCGGCCTCTTGCTGTGCTTGCCCTACTCGACCGGTAGAACGGTTATACCGCAAACCGAAAGGCCGCGTAGCTGGCCCAGACGATAGCGCTGAGCTGAGCGTGAGCTGATCCACTCGGTGAAAGCGGAAACCGACTAGTGAAGGGCATCAGCGGGTCAGAGGCTCCAGGATCGGGAGTAGCAACCATCAGGGAGTCCCTTTCAATCAAAGGTAATTTGGCGCCGATTCCTTGGGGCCTTACGTTGTCGTCATCGTGCCGGGTTATGACGGCTGTTCAAGGGTCATGTAGGTGTCATGAGGCGAGCACCAGGGTGCCGATCCGGTGCCGCAGCTGCGCAACCTCGCCGAGGCGCTGGTGCGCGGCGGCGTGCCGACCGAGTTCTCGCAATACATCGAGGATTCTGCGCGAGCGCAGCGCCCCGGCTGCATCTAATGCCGTGGTGCCGATGACCGCAGCTTGCACCGGATCACCGGTGGCCATCGTCAGGGAGGCAAGCTTGATCTCGAATATCGCCTTTGCCCTGGCGGACGCTGGGCCGTGCCCGGAGATTGCGGTGCTCAGGCGGCTAGCGGCTTCGGTGACGCTGTGCCCGGTCGGCGCTAGGCCGGCCAGAGCCGCTCCGGTGCTCCCGTCGTGGCGCACGGCGTTGTAAAAGGCCATGAATGGCGGGTCGTTGGCCGGAGTGGAGTGCGCCAAGTGGTCATCGGCGGTGCCAACCGCGATCAGCGTCTCACGGACCCGGCGCATCGGCGCGAGCGCGTGAGCTCGGGTAGTGTTCAGCATGGCTCGCTCGGTCGCGGTGAGCCGATCGGCGCGGACCAAGGCGTGATCGATAAGGGTGAGCCCCTCATCGGGTCGCCCGGTCTCGATTGCCTGCGCCGCCATTCCCATCAGGACCGTGGCCCTTAGATGCCAGTCATCGGCCTGCTCGGCGCAACCTAGGGCGAAGCGGAATACCCGGTGGGCCTCGTCGTCAGCGTGGGCGTCGAAGGCCATGAACCCGGCCACAACGGCGAGATCGCCGACCGCGCTGAATAGCTTGGAGCGCAGCCGAGCTGGGAAGGTGGCCTCCAGCATTCCGGCCGACCAACGCAACTGGGCCAGCACCGCTTCCCGGGCCAACCCGCCGCCGTAGGCAAAGTCCCAGGACTCAAACACCCGGGCGGCGGTGCGAATCTGCGTGATCTCCGTTGCGCCGACTCGAGCCGGGATCGGGGTCGGTTCGCTGCCCTCCAGCAACGCCGCGACCGGGGCGAGTGCGAGGGTGCCCAGGCCCACAGCAGTGGTGCGCAGGAACTTTTTGCGATGCACGTCTTCCAGCTTCACTACCGCGCGGCGGGCGTTGACGAATCCTAACGCGGTGTCGGTGGGAACACCCAGGATCGCCCGTAGCGCTTCTCGGTACAACTTCGCTGGCCAGCGGATGATGCCGCGTTCGAGTTTACCCAGGTAGCCAGCGTCGAGTGCCACCCTCTTGTGGTGGTGATCCCAGATGTAGGCGTTGACCAAGTCGGCCAGCTCTTCCCGAGACAGGCCCTCATCGGGGTAGACGAGTGAGGCGGTGCGTTCCCGCGCCGCCCGAAGCTGATCGTTGACCGTTGTCAAGGTTGGCCTCCCCAGTTGGACGCGACCTGCATCATCTCGACACAACGGGATCAAGCCAAACTCGATGGCCGGCGGGAGGAAGCGATTCCTCTCCTCAATCCTCTCTTGACATCTCATGATCACAGGTTCCCTGTGGGTGTTCTGAGCCGGGAGAGTCAAGGCCATGCCACCCGCTTCGCCAGCTTTGCCAGAGGTGGCGATGAGCGACGACAGCCCTGGGGCAGATGCGGTGCGCGCGCTTTTCCGACCAGCGGCGCCTGCACCTGCTGGCACGCGCCGCCGTCCTCCTTGCCATCAATTAGGGCCACGCCCAGGTGGTCTGTGGGTATCTGATCCCCGTCCGGGGCCTGACCATCACCAGCCTGTCGGGGGCACTGTGCACGCCTGCCTCGCCGAAATCGCCCTTGAACACACAGCTCCACCCGATACGCACCACCCGGGAGAACGACGCTTATGCCACATCGAACAATCCCCGCCACGTGCCAGACCCATCACGGTTGCCGAGGGTTCTGCAATCTCCGCATGAGCAAGATCAA
Organism: Actinomycetota bacterium; assembly: GCA_030860695.1. Classification (GTDB taxonomy): domain Bacteria; phylum Actinomycetota; class Actinomycetes; order Mycobacteriales; family Pseudonocardiaceae. The sequence continues at coordinate 27,126 of JALZHU010000035.1, read as the reverse complement.
CGGTGAGATCGTGCTTGATCCGCACGTCGACGGCGGCTGCGTGATCGCTCTCGACGAGAACGGAGCACTCGCGATGCGTGACACACTGACAGAGTGGCTGGGCAGGTAACGACTCCAAGTCGAGTGCAACGGAGCACTGCTCGACGCCGGTTGTGTGGGTTACCGCACTCCGACGGATCAGCGTCTGAACGTATGGAGTTGTCATGGTTTCCGACCAAGTCCACACCATGCCGGGAAGTGTTCCGGATCCGTGTCCACATCCCCATCTTGTTCCGGGCGCCACAGCGGTATGGGAACAATACCGGGTTCGACGAGATCAAGTCCCGTGAAGAAATCCTTGAGCTGCGTCGAGTTACGGAAAGTCAGCGGCGGGACCGGTATATGGTAGAAGCGGTGAAACATCGCCAGACCACTGACAAGAGCCTCACCATCGCTGGTGTGCGCGACAGTCAAATAACTGCCAGGACACACCGCTTCAACATAGGTCTGGGTAAACTGAACAGGGTTGTCGGTGTCAGGTATGTGATGTAGCACATCAATCATGAGCACGGCAACCGGCGCACCCAGGTCGAGCAGCCCAGTTCGCTGGGCGGCATCGAGCACCTGCTCAGGCTGGCGCAGGTCGGCGCACACCACAGCAGCGCTGTCGTTGCTCGCCAGCACAGTGTGGCCTTCCACCACGATATCCGGAGCAATGTCCACATAGACCACACGACATTTCGGGTCGATAGCCTGCGCTATGTTGTGCACGTTGCCCGCCGTGGGAAGGCCTGAGCCGAGGTCGAGGAACTGTTCCACTCCCACTCCGACTAGGTAGCGCGCCACGCGGCCCAACAACGCCCGATACGCGCGTACCATATACGGCAAATATGGCGTTCCCACCAAAATAAGCTCCGCGACCTCTTGATCGGCCGCTGTATGATTCGATCCACCCAACCAGTAGTCACGAATTCCCGCGGTGGTCCACTCAGGTGGACTGTCCACACCTGAAGCCCCATCTGGCCATTCCACCGCCAGTTCCCTTCCTTCCGTGGCGCCCTGAGTTGGGATTCTCAATATTACCATAGTTGCTACTGCTAGCCTTTCTGTTCTTACGTATCGCAAAAGTACCAGCCTAACGGGATCCTGGGGACAGGAGACCGCCATCGAGGCATCAACTCGCCGTTTCTGATTACTGCCCTGTCGATGCTGCCAGTGCAGCGCATGCACATACCACACAGCTGAGCCCTTTTCAGAAGGTGCTGTAGTACCCGTCCGCAGCGTGAACTTATGCGCCAAGGATTCTGACGGAGATTCTGACGGAAATTCTTTATTCGCCAGCGTGACGATGTGATATCCGGCTCGTTGGTCCGATGACACTGAACATGCAGATATCCTCATAGGAGAGTCTGGTCACCGTTACCCTTCGGTCGGTAACGCACTGCAGAATAACTGTGCGGCTTGTGCACCTTGCCATCAACAAGGCGCCAGTTGCTCCCACCTTCGAAGCGTTCTTCGCCAAGCGGTAGGAAATTAAAATTTTCCCGCTATTGAGCTCCACCGAGGCCACGGACCGAACTTCGGTGTATACCTTGTCGCGGTCCACATCCCTGATGCTAGCTGGGAACGTCACCTACTGCGGGCCTCCACGGCAGCTTGGCTGTGAACCGGTGTGGGACTCAGAGGACTGCTGCCGTGCTGCGCCTGTGCTTGTCGCCCTGCGCTGGCGGGGCAACGGCTGCTCGTAGTCTCTGCACCGCTGCCACTCCCTGTTCGCTGTCCGGCGGGGTGGCCAACCCGGCGGGACGGCGTGTGCCAGCTACGCGTTGCGCATCGCCCGACGTCGCCGCCACGCCACCCGCCGCACCGTCTGAGAGGAGCTGGGTCTGCGCGGACCGCTCCAGCTTGTCCCACCCGATGCCCGTCCGTGGTGGCCTACCAACGTTCGTGGAGCCAACAACCAGTCTCTGCCTCTGCTTGTAGTCACAACACCCGTTAGGCTTCACTCGCTCGACACAACACTGCCCGCTAACGGGTGATTGGCCACACTCACCGAGATATGGTCGGTTCAGCGCCCGTCAAGCTTGAAGCTTGGACAATCAGAAGAGGCGCCGTCCATCCCCTCACCTGCCGGCTGATCATCCCACCGTCGCACCGGTGCCTCTAGAGGCGAACGTTTCGTGGGGGACCAGCGTACTAGGTGATCGCTTAGCAATCGGCCGGGAGAGTGAGTGGGGTTGCGACGGCTGAATCGCCGTGTTGTGCGCTCTTCACCTGACTAGGGCTGGTTGATGCAGGAGATCTCTGCTATATTGAGTGGTTAAGACTCATGAATTGCATGTTTACCGCTGCGGGCTGGGTGTAGTTCATAGGCAGCCCTCGTCGTCGGGGTCGGGGGCGGCTATGGGCTCACGTGATCTGCGGATCGAGGAAAGGAACGCGGCGGTCGCGGCCCTCGTATCCGAGATATCGTCCGATTCGTACGGAGCAATCTCACCGTCAATTTATGAGACCGCTCGCCTGGTAACACTGGTACCGTGGCTTGCCGGACATCCGCAGCGAGTGCTGTTTCTTCTGCAAAGTCAGAGTCGAGAGGGCAATTGGGGTGGTCTGGATGGTTATGGCTTGGTCCCGACGCTGAGTGCCACTGAGGCGCTGTTAGCAAGTCTGCGACGATGGCGGCAGGGTGGGAACGGACAGATTCTCGACTATGCAAATGTGGTCAGAGCAGCCGACCGTGGGTTGCGAACGCTGTTCGGTTGGCTCGGGGCCGACTCTCGGGTCGTGGTCCCGGATACGATCGCGGTGGAGATTGTGGTGCCCGCTCTGGTCGCGCAGGTGAACGCGCACCTGGACAGGTTCATGGCAGAACCGGTGCTCGGGCTAGATCGTTGGCGCGGCAGTGGCCGTCTCCTGCTGCCTCCTGGGGTGGACGACGGATCGCTGGCGCGGTTGGACCATCTGGTGCGCCAAGGTCATGCGTTGCCGACCAAGGTGCTGCATTCACTTGAGGCTCTTGGTCCGGCAGTGCGGGATGCTCCCTTCGTCCGTCCGGTGCAAGGCGCGGTGGGCTGCTCACCGGCGGCTACTGCGGCCTGGCTGCAGAATCACCCTGACTGCTATTCAGCAGTGCGTTATCTGGAAACTGTGCAGAACCGTGGTAGGGGTCCGGTGCCAGGAGTGACACCTATCACCGTCTTCGAGCGGGCCTGGGTGTTGGCCGCACTTACTGCGGCGGGCATCGGTGTGACGGTGTCTCAGGAGCTGGTCGGCAGCTTGCACGCTGCGTTCGGTGAGTTTGGTGTTGCCGCTGGCACCGGTCTTCCTCCGGATTCTGATGACACGGCCGTCGCCTTGTACGCGTTGGGGCAGTTAGGTAGCCCCCGTTCACTGGATTGTCTATTGGCTTATCAGGTGGACGCGCATTTTAGTTGTTTCCCCGACGAACGCACGCCGTCGGTCAGCGCCAACGCTCATGTTCTTCAGACATTTGGTAAGTATCTGGAGCACAACTTGCCTGGACGCTTTCGCTACCAAGCCGCGATGAGCAAGCTGTCGGGGTGGCTACGTGACTGCCAGGAAGCTGATGGAACCTGGTGGGACAAATGGCACGCGTCGCCCTATTACGCAACCGCGTGTTGTGCTACAACGCTGCACCGTTACAATCGTAACGCATCCGTCTCCACGGTTTTTAGGGCCGTGGAGTGGCTGCTCGGCAGCCAACGCGAGGATGGGTCCTGGGGACGATGGAGTGGTACTTACGAGGAAACCGCATACGCGGTGCAAACCTTGTTGCAGACGCGTGTGTCTCGAGCCGACAGTGCGGTCGAGCAGGCCGCCGCCCGTGGGTGTGTGTTCCTGCAAAGATTGGCAGGGGATCGAAAGCACCCACCGCTTTGGCACGACAAGGACTTGTATACACCGATCAGGGTGGTGCGAGCCGAAGGGTTGGCCGCGCTGCACTTGGCATACGCTAATCCCCACGTCGCCGCGATTGTTGATTACCTGGCCGCGGAGGAGTCTGAGCGAGAGGTGGCGGGGTGAGGCTCAATGAACCGAAACGATTTTCGCTTCGCGTTTCAGAAGTTGCCATTCTTGGATTCCCACGAGGGTGACCCCGCTGGTGTTGTCGAACTTCGCGTGCGGCCCACGCCGCGGCTGTTGGTATGGCATCCGGAGGGGATTGATTGGATCTTCCGGGCCGACCGGAATTTGCACCATATTCCCAGCCGTACCTTGCGCCCTCTGCTCGGGCGGAAGTCTTTGCTGGGGATGGAAGGTCTTCGGCATGCCGCGTACCGGCGAGTGCTCGGTCCCTCGTTGCGTAGCCAGCAGTTGCAGGTTTATCACAACACTATTTCGGACACCGTCCATGCTGCAATCGATATGCTGGTTCCAGGAGTTGCTATCAGCTTAATTGAGTGGACCCGGAAGGTGACACTCCGCGTCGCCAGCCAGATTCTTCTAGGCCGCGCGGACGACTTGCTACTTGAATTATTTAGCACTCGCGTCGAAAGTGTGTTGGGCTCACGTAGTCGTACATTAGCCCACCGTTACCTTTATGCGCACGCGTTATCGATCTCTGCGTGGCAGTCCTTTCTCCGTGGTCGCCGCGTACTAGACGAAATGTTGCTAAGGAGCGCGAAAGCTACAGCGACTTCCCAGCGGCCTGCGCTGGCAGCCCTGCTGCTGGCTAGTGATGGACCGCTCGGGGTGGTCGACGATGAAGAACTGCGGGACCAGGTCATGTCCTTGCTGTTCGCCGGACATGAAACCACTGCGTCAGCGACGGCGTGGATACTTTACTGTTTAGGCCGCGACGAAACAATGCGCCGCGACGTCATTGCCGAGCTGGCCACCACCTCCAACGACGGTTCGGACCCCGCACAGGTTCCGCTACTGCATGCCGTGACCCAGGAAGCTCTGAGGCTGTTCCCGCCTGCGATCATTGCCGGGAAGCGGATGCTGACCACGGACGGTGAACTGCTCGGTAAGCCGTTGCCGGCGGGCACCATTGTTACTCCATGCATGTACCTTGCCCATCATCAACCGGACCTGTTTTCGAATCCACGCCGATTCGACCCTAGCCGTTTTCTTGGTAACCGAGTTCCGCGTCAGTACTACTTTCCGTTCGGTGGTGGAACCCGGCGCTGTTTGGGCAGTGAGCTGGCCATGTTGGAGGGCCGTATGATCACCGCTGCTGTGCTCCGTCGTTGTCAGCTGCACTGTGTCAACCCCGAAGCCGGTATTCCCGAGCTGCGCGGTCCTGCCATGACCTTGTCATCGGGCTTACGAATGTCGATCACTCCATACCGTATGGCACCGCGAAACATACCCGCGTGAGCAGATGGCGGGACGTCGTTCGAATCCACCGCCTTGAGTACCTGTTCCCGGTGCACTATCTGTGCCACGCGGCGTTGGGTGCCTGCTATGCGGCAAGCGACGTTCAACAGCTGTTCACCGCGCCCGTCCTCCTCTCGATCCTCGCGAACCTCCTCTCCATCGTGGGAGGAAACCCGCTCAACGCCGCCGTCGATATCTCGACCAACGCACACACTCCAGGCAAACGTGAAATCGCCCACGCGGCACTCCGGCTTGGCCGTAACCATGCCATGGGTTGGACCGCAACAGAAATGACGTTCGCCCTAGCAGTGGCTACCGCGGTCTCACTGTGGCTGGACCGTGTGCTCATCGCGGTCGGTGTAACACTGACCATTACGCTCTGCCTACTCTATAATTTCGAACCAGCCCGGCTTAAGCGGCGGGGGCTCGCCAATCCAATCACGATTGGGCTGACCACGGGACTACTGCCAAGTCTCGTCTCCTACAGCGCTGTGCGGCCCGACCTCACCGTATCCATGTGGCTGATCTTCATCGGGCTTGGGGTTCTGATCACGGGACGCGCCCTATGGTGGACGGTGCCGGACCAGATTGGCGATAAGGTAACAGGAATGACGACACCGGCTGTCCAATACGGCGCATTCCAGGCGATCGGCATCGCCTGCGTCGTGACTGTAACCGGACTCGGTCTGCTCGGCTGGGGTCTGTGGTGGTGCTACGGGCTGCTGTGGGCGTTGCTTGGAGTGGCCGCAAGTGGACCTTTTCTCCTCAGCAAGCTCGCGCTACTGCGCCATTTGTCCACCGATACCTTACCGAATCCTATACAGATGCGTCGACGAGACCTCTTCTTGGTCGTGATTGCCGACGTACTCCTAGTGCTACTTCCGCTGGTCGCCCAAGGAGCATAGCGAGTCACGGCTTTTGACCAAGTCCACAACACCCCGGGAAATCTTCTAAATCCCCGTTTAAATCCTCGTCTGATTCCGGATGCCACAACGGAACCGGAACAATACCTGGTTCCACGAGATCCAGTCTGTCGAAGAATCCTGCGACCTGTGTAGGGTTACGGAAGGTCAACGGCGGGACCGGAATGTGGTAAAGCTCATGAAAGGTCGCCAAACCAGTTACGAGAGCCTCATCATCGCCAGTATGCGCGACAGAAATATAACTACCAGGACATACCGCGTCCATGTAGGCCGCGATAAACCCGGCCGGATTGTCGGCATCAGGAATGTGATGCAACACATCGATCGCGAGCATGGCGACCGGCGTACTCAGGTCAAGCACCCCACATCGCCCGATGGCATCGAACACCTGCTCAGGCCGACGCAAGTCGGCGAGCACGATAGCGGCATCACGGTTGCCAGCCAACAACTTATGGCTATCCGCCACGACCTCCGGGTTTATATCTACGTACACCACGCGACAATCAGGATTGAGATCCTGTGCCACCTCATGCACGTTGCCCGCGGTAGGCAGGCCCGATCCGAGATCCAGGAATTGCCGCACCCCCACTCCCACCAGATACTGCACCACACGACCTAATAACGCGCGGTAGACGCGCACCATGTGCGCCAGATGTGGCGCTCCCACCAAAATGCGCTCAGCGACCTCGCGATCGGCCTTGGTGTGGTGCGATCCACCTAACCAGTAGTCACGAATTCCCGCAGTATTCCATGGGCCCGAACCATTCTCACTCAGAGTCCTGACTGGCTGCTCCATCCTTGGTCACCATCCCTTCGAGTAATCAATACCTACACATGACGACACAGCCACGGCCAAACATGACACAATAGCCAGGTGAACTGTGTCATCACCCTTGCGCTCGGCGGAGGCGGCAAACCTACACCCGGGCCGGCCCCGGTCACGAACTGACTCGGCGTGTCGCGGTGCTCGGATGACGTGCTTCCATCCATGAGCACGATGAATGAATAATGATCCTCGTGAGAGGTACACAGCTTGCCAGCGAAAGCATCGACAGTGCCCGTGACAGGCCAAGAGACGACGGAGGCCACCCAGGGTCTCGGCAAAGTTCATCTGGCGTGCCTCTCGCCGTCCCCTCACCAAAACAACGTCGCTGCGCTGAGACGAGTCGATACCGCCACTGCTAGGGCCGAGCGGATAGCGTGGCGACGTGAACCGCAGCCCGGCCCCCAAGCCAGCTAGCCGTGATGCGGCGGCCGCCGTGCCGTACCCGCTGCAAGTTGCGGCCGCGCTGTCCTGGCGGCTGCTGGCAGTGGCCGGGATGATCGTCGTAGTCGGCTATGTGGTGATCGCCTTGCGGGTGGTGGTGATCCCGGTAGCGGTGGCGTTGCTGCTGACCGCGCTGCTGGGGCCGGTGGTGGACTGGTTGACCCGGCACCGGGTGCCCCGGGGGCTTGCCACCCTGGTCGTCTTCATCGCCGGACTGGCGCTGATCGGTGGGCTGCTGGGGTTTGTGATTCGAGCTTTCGTGGCCGGCTTGCCTGCGCTGCAAGCCCAGGTCGCCAGCAGCATCCAGGCGATCCAGGCATGGCTGCAGAACCCTCCCTTCGGATTGCCTCCGGTGAACGTGCAGAATCTGATCGACTCAGTGAGTCGGTCGGTGTCCGAAAACCGCAATGCGATCACCACTGGTGTGTTGTCCACCGCGTTCACCGTCGGGCAGATCTTCGCCGGTGTTGTGCTGGCGTTGTTCTCATTGATCTACTTCCTCTACGGGGGCAGATCGATGTGGCGTTTCCTGCTCGGTGCGGTGCCCCGCTCGGTTCGTGATCGGGTCGATCTGGCCGGCCAGCGCGGGTTCGCCTCGCTGGTCGGGTTCATCCGGGCCACCGTGCTGGTGGCTGTGGTTGATGCGGTGGGCATCGGGATCGGGTTGGCGGTGGTGGGCGCCCCGCTGGTGGTGCCGCTGGCCGCGTTGACGTTCCTAGCGGCGTTCATCCCGGTGGTTGGCGCGGTAGTCGCCGGCGTGATCGCGGTGCTGGTGGTGTTGGTGACCAATGGCCTGGTGCCTGCGTTGATCGTGCTCGCAGTGGTAATCGGGGTGCAGCAGTTGGAGGGCAACGTGCTGCACCCGCTGCTGCTGGGCCGCGCCGTGCAGCTCAACGGGATGGCGGTGGTACTGGCCGTCGCGGTGGGCACGGTGCTCGCCGGGATCGCCGGCGCGCTGCTGGCCGTGCCACTGCTGGCCATGCTTAACGCCGGTATCCGTGCGATGGTCAGCGGGGACCCCGAGTCCGACGGTGACACCAGGGGGGCCGCCAGCACGGTTGCCGCTGGTTCGGCGTGCCCGCCAGCCGACGTCCCCACCGACCCCCTGATCAGCCCTAACCTCCCAGACAAGCCAAGCACCCCGGATTCCTAGTGACCGCCGCGCGCGCCCGAGGCTCGGCTGTACTGCTGATCTCGGTGGTGGTGCTGGTGGGGGGAACGCCGATTGATCGGATTTACGGCGTCGGTGTCATGGCTGTGCTGGTGTTATCGGTCGGGTTGATGCTGGGCGGCCTCACGCTGGGCGGGGCCTATCACCAACCGCCGACCTGGGCGATTGTGGTCAGCGGAGGGTTGGCAGTGGCCGCGCTGGCGGTGGCACCCCCCATGAAGTACGTCAGCTCCAACGACTGGCTGCTCATCGGAGTGTTGGTGTTGGCAGCGGCCAGCGCGGTACCCGCGCTGCTGCCGCTGGTGCAGGCCGAACATGCGGGGCGGTGCGCCGCTGCCGGGCTGGTGCTGGCCACTACCGGTTACGCGCTGGTGGTGCTCGGCAGCACCCCGGTGATCGACGTCTGGGAGTTGCTGCAAGGTGCCGGCCACGGCCTAGCCGACGGGCGCAATCCTTACCAGCTGACCTTCCCTAACTCACCACCGGGGCAAATCAACGACTGCTTCACCTATTTACCGGCCACTATGCTGCTGACCGCGCCCGGGGTGTGGCTGGGCGGCGACGCCCGGTGGGCTGAAGTGGTGCTGCTGGGGGCCACCGGGGCGCTGCTGTGCTGGCACCTGAGAGCCCGCGGCGGGATCCGGCTGGCTCTGACGCTGCTCGTGGTGCTGCTGCCTGGGTCGGTGTACCTGGTGCAGCAGGCCTGGACCGAGACGGTGTTGTTGCCGGCGCTGGTGGGCGCCGCGGTGCTCGCCGACCGGGGCCGCACCGGCTGGGCAGCGGTGGCCTTCGGAGTGGCCCTGGCCGCCAAGCAGCATGTGGTGCTGCTGGCGCCGTTGGTGTTGCTGCTCCGGTTGCGGCCGCGCGAGCTGGCTGCGGCCGTCGGTACCGCCGCGGCCCTGACGCTGCCCTGGCTGCTCGCCGATGCGACCCGGTTCCTGAGGTGCACGGTGACGCTGTTCCTCAGCGTGCCGCCACGGCAAGATTCGCTGTCACTGTGGCTCCTTTTCCCGGAGCCTGCCCGGCTGCCGCTGCTGGCAGCGGCCCTGCTGGTGGGTTACCTCCTGGCGTGGCGGTACTGCCCGCGCACCGGCGGCGGGTTCCTGGTGGGCAGCGCCGTCGTGCTCACCATGTTCGGGTTGATCAACAAGCAGACCTTCCTGAACCAGTGGTGGCTCGTAGGCGCGCTGGTCGTGGCCGGACTGGCACTGGCCGGCGGAAGCCATTGCCGCAGCCCCTTACCGCCGAGCTACGCAGACTCAATGCACCGCAGTACCGCTACCCGCCGCCGACGTGGAGGAGCTGGTCGCCGTCACCCGTGAAGCGCTGGCCAACACCGTCCGGCACGGCGGTCCGGGGGCGAAGTCGTGGATCCTGGTGGAGGATCTTGGCGAGGAGGTGGTGCTCACCATCCGGGATAACGGCCCAGGCATCGACGACGGGAAGCTCACCGACGCCGAGGGCGACGGCCGGATGGGAGTGTCGCGCTCCATCCGTGGCCGGGTGGCTGACCTGGGGGGAACCCTGAGCCTGGACACCGGCCCCGGGCGGGGCACCGAATGGCAAGTGCGGCTAGCCCGCATCCAACGGCTAGCCCGTATCCAATACGGCCTGCTGCGATGACGGACCGGCCATGATCCGGGTCATGGTGGTCGACGATCACCCGATCTGGCACGACGGGGTGGCCCGCGACCTCGGCGCGCGGGACTCCGAGGTGGTTGCCACCGTGGCCGACGGCGCGGCCGCGTTGCGCATCATCCCAGCCGCCCGCCCGGATGTTGTGCTGATGGACCTGCACTTCGCTCCGGCGGACCGTCCGGCGCGCAGACCACCCAGTGCATCAGCGACGCCTGGCCCGCCATCCGGGTGCTGGTGCTGTCCGCCTCCGGTGCGCATGCCGACGTGCTGGCGGCGGTACAGGCGGGCGCCTCGGGATACCTGATCAAATCGGCGTCGGTGGAGGAGCTGGTCGAGGCTGTGCGCCGGACCGCTGCCGGGGACGCGGTGTTTACTCCCGGCTTGGCCGGCCTGGTGCTCGGCGAGTACCGCCGGATGGCACTGAGCCCACGGAGCGACGTGCCGCGGCTCACCGATCGGGAGACCGAGGTGTTGCGCCAGGTAGCCACCGGGCGCACCGCTCGGCAGATCGCCGAAGCGCTGGTGATCAGCCACCGCACCGTGGAAAACCACGTGCAATCCACATTGCGCAAGCTGCAACTGCACAACCGGGTCGAGCTAGCCCGCTACGCGATCGAGCACGGCCTCGCCGACCCGAACTAGTGCTAGACGACCTGCGTCAAGGTTGCTTGACAAGCGGTTTCACTCGGCTGTCAGGAGCCGTATGGTTCGTGGTGGCAGCCTGTCACCGGCCCGCAGGGGCCCGTTATAAGGAACCGCCGACCGGGTTATCAGGGGGGCGGGGTGGAACCCGGTCGGCGGCCTCTACGCCAGCGGCCAGGGGGAGTTGCCGCTTGCGCAATCGGCGCGCCGGGCACCATACAGACGCCCAGCAGCCGCTTGGTCCGGCTGACGTCGTGTGGAGCCGGGTCCTACGGCTGGTTCACCGATAGCCCCAGTGTGCGTGATCCCCGTCTTGCTGACAACCACCGAATGACCACCGCTGAATGACCACCATCCCAACGCCCGGGACCACCACCGGTACGCTGGCGCACCCGGCGCAACTCCGGAGTACTCGCAGGGACGGTGGGTTAACGTGGAGTTCGAGCTTGAGCGGGATGCATTCGCTGAGGCTGTCGCGTGGACGGCGCGGGGCCTGCCAGCCCGTCCTGTCGTCCCGGTGACCGCTGGCGTGGTCCTGGAGGTAACCGACGGCGCGATGATCGTCTCGGGGTTCGACTTCGAGGTGCTCAACCGCATCGAAGTACCCGTCACCGACAAATCCACAGGACGCGTGCTGGTGTCTGGCCGGTTACTCGCCGAGATCGCCCGTGCGCTGCCACCCAAGGACGTGCGGGTCGCCGTGGAGGGAAACCGGCTCGCGGTGCGATGCGGTTCGGCCCGGTTCAACCTGCCGCTGTTGCACGTCGAGGACTACCCCGTGGTGCCGGAACTTCCCGCCACCTCGGGCACGGTGCGCGGTGACGTCTTTGCTACCGCGGTGTCCCAGGTCACCGCAGCAGCCAGCCGGGATGAGACGCTCCCCATCCTCACCGGGGTGCGCATGGAAATTGGCCACGATCAGCTCACTTTCGCTGCGACCGACCGGTACCGTCTCGCCGAACGGCACATTCCCTGGACGCCGACCGGAATGATCCCTGGCAACGAGCCAGACGCCCCCAACGCCGCGGTCATCGTTCCAGCGAAGACACTTGCTGATGCCGCCAAATCGCTTGCCTCGGCTAACGAGGTGACGCTGTCGTTGGGCACCGCCGCCGACGCGGGTTTCCTGGGTTTCTCCGCAGGCGGCCGGCAGACCCTGACCCGCCTATTGGACGGCGAATTCGTCAAGTTCGCTTCGCTGTGGCCCACCGAGGTCACCACCACCGTGGAGGTGGAGGTCGCCCCGTTCATCGCAGCACTCAAGCGAGTGTCGCTGGTGGCTCAGCGGTTTGCACCGGTTCGGCTGGCCTTCGCCGACGGCGTTGCGCAGCTGTCCGCCGAGGCTGAAGACGAGTCCAGCGCGGAGGAGGAACTTGAGGCCGGTATCACCGGTGAACCGCTGACCATCGGGTTCAACGCCGGATACCTGCTCGACGGGCTCACCGCGGTCACTACCCCACGGGCGACGATGACGTTCACCGAACCGACCCGCCCCACTGTCATCACCCCGGTCATCGGCCTCGATGCTGATGACGCCCAGGACGGCTCTTACCGCTACCTCGTCATGTCGATGCGGTTGCGGGGCTAGCAGCAACCTGCACGTCGAACGCGGCGCAGCCGGACAGCGTCCGTGGCACCGGCAGCCGGGCGAGCCGCAGCACGCTGACCGACTTCACCCCAAGCACCACAGCGGCGAGCACCATCGCCGCCAGCGGTGACCCGGTTGCCAGCCACACCAGCACCACCGCGCTGGTATTCGTGACCTTCGCCGGCGGCGACCAGTTCAGCCGGTACACCGTGGCGTCGACCAGACCGAAGTAGTTCGGCGACAGCAGCGACCATCGGGTGAACGCCAGCGTGAGGTAGGCATCGACCACTACGAATTGCCCCAGGAACACCGCGGCAGGCAGCGCGGCGGACGGATGCGTGGTCACGTAGCTGATCACTATCAGGCAGACGCTCAGCCGGTCGGCGAGCACGTCGAGCACCGCCCCGGTGCGGGTCTCCCGGTGGGTCAACCGGGCGACCAGCCCGTCGGCGATGTCCCCGACCCAGTAGCACAGCAGCGCCGCGAGCAGCCAGGCGTCGTTGCCGGTGCTGACCGCCACGGCCCACGCGACGACCGTCGCGGCGGTGCGGATGACCGTCACCATGGTGGCCCCGGTACCCCACTGCTCCCCGAACGCGGTGGTGCAGCCCCGATGCTTGCAGAGGACCGCCTCAATTGCCGGATTGCTGGCTTCGCCAGCGGTGGCCGGATCGCCGGCGCTCACCCGTCAGCGGGCGGATCGGCGAAACAGCCGGGACCGCCGTGCGGTTACCGGCCGGATCGGCGGCGCCGCCGACGCGGCCGGCAATCGGGCGTCGGTGCCGCTCCGCCAGCCGGCGAACTGGACGATCGCCTCAGCAGGTTCCATGACCGGAATACCGAGCGTGCCCGCAGCGCGCACAGTGGGATGATCCGCGGGCACCGAGGGGTCGGCAATCACCACGGCTACCGCAGGCGTGAGCCGGCTGCGGGTCACCGCTCCGTGTGCCTCCATTGACCGCCGCAGTGCTCCAAGCTCGGCAGAACTGCCGACATATAGCACGTGCAGCGGGTCCTCGGTGGCTGCATGACGCCCCACCGTGTCTCCAGTCTCCCCGACATGTGCTCCTCAGTAAGCGTGATCAACGACGTACGTACCGCTGCACGCACCCTGCGTCATCTACCGTAGAATATCGCGTTTGTCTACTAGTTTTGGCTGCCACGCACGTCACTGGGCCGTGATTCTGGACACCGAGAACGCAGCGCGGCATGTGCCTCCGCAGAATCGAGCCGGGTCGACGTGCCGCCGTGTAGCACCCGCTCCCCCGCAACCCAGACGTCCCGTACCGCTCGCGCCCCGGCAGCCCACACCAGATTGGCCAGCAACTGACTATCCGGGACGTCCAGCCCGGCCGCGAACGCCGGGTCGTCGGCTCCCATATGCACCAGATCGGCCCAGCCGCCTGGGCGCAGGGTGCCGAGATCATCGCGCTCGAGTGCGGCCGCGCCGTCCCGGGTGGCCATCAGTAGCGCCTGTGCGGCGGTCAGCGCGGCGGCATCCCCGGAGGACAGCCTGGCCAGCCGGGTGGCCAATCTGGCGTCATCCCAGAGATCGAGGCCGTCATGCGAGGCGGGACCGTCGGTTCCCAGACCGACGGCGATCCCTGCGGCGCGCAGGTCGAGCAGGCGCGCGATGCCAGAGGCCAGCTTGCTGTTGGAGCCGGGGCAGTGAGCGACCCCAGCGCGGTGCCGGGAGAGCACCTCGATGTCGGTGTCGGACAGGTGCACAGCGTGCGCCGCCAGCACCCGCGCGCCATTGCCCAGCACCCCAAGGTATTCCAGCATCAGCGGCACCGAGCCGTACTGATCGCGGATCTCGGTGTCCTCGCCGGTGGTCTCGGCAACGTGAATGTGCAGCAGCGCACCGCGCTGCCGGGCGGCTGACCCGGCCGCGACCAGCGCCTCGGGTGGCAGCGTGTAGGCGGCGTGCGGGCCGTATCCCAATTCGATGCGCTCGCCGGGCCCGAAGCGGATTCCGTCAGCATCGATCCAGCGGCTGATGCCGTCGAGCATCTGCTTCCAGCTACCCAGCCGGTCCCAGCCCGGGACCGCGATGATGCCCGGGGTCACCACCGCGCGGCTTCCGGCGGCCAGCACGGCGTCTACCACAGCTTCGCTGTAGAAGTACATCTCTACGCTGGTGGTGATCCCGGCGCTGAGCATCTCCAGGGCACCGACCAGCATCCCGGCCCGCACGTCGGCGGCGTTCAACCGCATTTCAGCGGGCCAGATCACTTCAGTCAGCCAGCGCATCAGCGGCAGGTCGCCGCCCAGCCCGCGCAGCCCGGTCATCGCGGTGTGCGCATGCGTGTTGACCAGCCCGGGCAGCAGGATGCCGGTGAGCGCAAGCTCGGGCCCGGGTGCGGCCGGCGCCTTGGTCGAGGGTCCGACGTGCACGATCCGGCCGGCACCGTCGATGTCCACCACGGCGTCGCGCAGCACGGTGCATCGCTCGTCGCAGGGCAGCACCACCGGAGCGGTCAGCCGCATCATGGGATGGGCTCCACGCCCGCGTGTCGCAGCAAGGCGGACAGCGGGCGCAGTGGGGGAAGCCAGGCACCCTCGGGGGGCAGCGTCTCCAGGGTGATCCGGGGAAGCGGCTGCAGGAACAGCTCCGGGATGTCCTCGAGGTCCTCAAAGCCCAGCACCTCGGAGTTGACCGCGAACGACGCGTGCTCCCGGAACCCGAGCACGGTGACCTGAACGCCCTGCGCGCCCAGCTCTTCTAACGGTTCCCGGAAGGCTCGGCTGTCCCCCGAGGCCACCAGCAGCTGACGCAGCACGCCCTGCTCGTGGCGGGCCCAGATATGCGTCAGCATGTCCTCGTCGATGTCTGATTCGTCGATTTTGGGCTTGGCGAACACCGCGAACCCAGTGTTGCGCAATGCCTCCACCCACGGTCGCACGAAGTCCGTGCTGCCTGGCGCGACATTGGTGAACACGGTCGCCTCAGGCTCGGTGTCGGACCCGGCCCGGGCGAGCAGCCAACGACCCAGGGCGTCGAACCTCGGCCGCGACGCGGAGCTGGGGCGCCCGCCGAGGATCGAGCCCAGACTCATATCGATATTGGGCGCATCCCACACGAGCAGCGTTATCGGGACGGTCGGGGCGGGCGCCGGGTTCATGGCTACCGATCATGCCGTATCTGTGAGCTCCAGGAGCGGGCACTGCGGGTGGACACTTCCGGTGAACACGCCGACATTAGCTCCGGACACGCCCCAAACCGAGGTCAGATCCTTGTGAAGAGCAGATCCCGCACCACCCGGCCCTCGTCCCGGGCGCGCTGCTCGAACTTGGTGACCGGCCGCCAGGCAGGCCGCGGCGCGAAGCCATGGGGTGAATTGCCACCGCCGGCGGCCGCGTTACGTAGGGCCGGCTCGGCAGAGCACGCCACAAGCATCTCTTCAGCGTAGGATTCCCAGTCGGTGGCCAGGTGCAGCGTGCCACCCACCTCAAGCCGGGATGCCACCAGGGCGACGAACTCCGGCCGCACCAACCGGCGCTTGTGGTGCCGTCGCTTGGGCCACGGGTCAGGAAAGTAGATCCGGACGGCGTGCAGGCTGCCCGGCGCGACGTGCTCGGTGAGCAGTGTGTGCGCGTCGCCACGCAGCAACCGCAAGTTGGTGATCTTTTCGCGCTCGATGCGCAGCAGGAGCTGGGCCAGGCCAGGCTGGTAGAAGTCGACGGCGAGATGGTTGACGTCGGGTGCGGCCAGCGCCATCGACGCGGTTGACTCCCCCATCCCTGAACCGATCTCCAGCACGATTGGCGCGGTGCGCCCGAACCATCCGGCCGTATCCAGCGGCCCATTGGGCAGGTCCCGGACATCTGCGCCCCATCGGTCCCAGTTTCGCTCCCAGGCGCGTTGCTGCCCGATGGTCATCC
The DNA here is from genome assembly GCA_030860695.1 of Actinomycetota bacterium. Classification (GTDB taxonomy): domain Bacteria; phylum Actinomycetota; class Actinomycetes; order Mycobacteriales; family Pseudonocardiaceae. The sequence continues at coordinate 10,690 of JALZHU010000035.1, read as the reverse complement.
GGCTGCGCTGGGGATAGTAGGACTGCGGATAGTACGACTGCGGGTAGCGATTCGCCCTGATCTGCTGCACACCGCCAGCCTTGCGCACCGGTCATCCGCGCGGATGAGAAGGTGGCTCGGTGAACACACTCCAGGAGTGGATCGGTGCGGTGTGCCGGGAGCTGGACATCACCGATGCTGTGCAACCGGCTGCCATGCAGTCGCGGGTGCTGGATATGGCGCGTGACGTTGCTCATGACGTCGCCCGACCGGCTGCTCCGCTCACCGCCTACCTCGTGGGCCTTGCGGCCGGACTCACCGGTGACCCTGAGGCCTCGGCCGATGAGCTCGCACAACGGGTGTGTCTGCTGGCCCAACGCTGGGCGGAGGAGCAGGGCAGCTAATCCGGCCGAGACAAAACTGATCAGAGTCATCCAGGAGGAGCACGGGGCCCAGCGGCGGCTATCCACGACCAGCTCGCTGAATCATGCGCTCACCTCGCCAATCTGCAGGCGCCACAAGGACGCGTACACGCCCTCACGCTCCAGCAACTCGTGATGCGTTCCCCCTTCGACAACCACTCCGCCCTGGCCCAGCACGTAAATCCAGTCGGCATGACGGATTGTCGACAAACGATGCGCAATGATGACCAGTGTGCGGTCCCTGGCGAAGTCGGCAAGGGCGCGGTGGATGGCCATCTCTGTTTCGTTGTCCACGGCCGAGGTCGCCTCGTCGAGGACCAAGATGGGCGCGTTCTTCACGATCGCCCGTGCCAGCGAGATGCGTTGTTTCTGGCCGCCCGACAGCGTGGCGCCACGTTCCCCGATCATCGTGTCGTACCGGAACGGCAGGGCTTGGATGAAACCATCAGCCTCAGCCAACCGCGCTGCGCTGACCACCCGCTCAAGGCTGGCGTCGAAACTGCCGTATCTGATGTTGTCAGCCACTGTCCCGTCGAACAGGAAGGCGTCCTGGGCCACGAAGCCGATCGCGCTGCGCAGGTCGTGCAGTCTCAGGTCACGGATGTCATGGCCGTCTAACAGCACCCGCCCCGACGCGGGGTTGTCCAAGCGCAGCAGGAGTTTGACGATGGTCGTCTTGCCCGCCCCGGTGACACCGACGATGCCTGTCGTCTTTCTGGCGGCGATGCGCAGCGACAGGTTGTGCAGGACGGGGGGGCGACCTGGGTAGGCAAACGTCACCCTGTCGAGCACTATCTCGCCCTGGGTCTCCGCCACATTCAAACGTCGCCCGGTTGTCTCCGACTCAACCGGGTAGCTGCGAAGGCTGAGGACCCGTCCCAGCGCCGATACAGTCTGTTGGTACTGATCGACCGCGTTCCCGAGTGCCGGTAGCTTCCAGAGAACTAGATTGGGCAGGCCGATCAAAGCGTTAAAGACCGCAAAGGAGAGCGCACCAGAAAGCACTTCTAGGCCTCCCCCCAAGAGGAATCCCGCCAGAGCCAACATGGTGCACAGTCGTACCATCTGAGTGTAGGCCGTGGTGTTCTTGTCGATCCGGAGATTGCTCAGCCGATACGCGTCGCTGAGACGGTGAATGCGGTCGATCTCGTAGGCTTCGGCGCCGAAACTCTTGACGGTCGCGCTCGCTTCCAGGTTGTTGATCAGTTGGCTGTTCAACAGTGATTGTTTCTCGCTACTGGCTGCGTAGGCTGGGACCGCACGCTCTTGGTTGGAAAACGACAACCAAGCGATGATCGGTACCGGAAGAATAGCGATCCAGGCGACGCTTGGAGCGGACAACAGGAATACCGGAATGAGGGTGATGAAACCGGTGCCGACTTGGATGAGATCGTTTGCCGAGGTAACGAAAAAACGACCTAACTGGTTGACGTCGTCGGTCAGCACGCTGGCCAACCTGGTCGTCCGCTCGCCCTCCAGGTGCCGGAGTTCGACTCGCTGAATATGCGCATACATCTCGGTGCGCCACTTATGCTGCACGGACTGAGCCAGATCACGCCAGAGCACTCCGGAGATGAATGCCAGCGCTGCGGCGACGATACATACGAGGGCGGTTATTCCGGACAAAAACCAGAGTTGAGTAGAAAAGCTGGTCAATCCCAGGCGCAGGAGGGTCGCACTCTTGCCGGTGGTGAACACCAACAAAATCCAGCTAACGAACAGAACGGGCGCCATGTCCAAGATCTGTCCGAGAACCGAAAGAAACGATGCCAGATAGAACTGCCGCTTGTGCGTCCCCACGATTTGCAGTAAAGGGTGCAGCGTTGATCTGAGGGGTACTGTCGAGGCTTGTTGAGAAAGTCTGGATCTCCGCCATCCGCGCCGGACGACGAGCACAGTCGCCAGCAGAATAGACCCCATGCGTCCCAATGGTGACCGACGGAGGGACCTCCCTAATGCTAAGGCCGCTGCCGCACTACCAGCGATGGCCAAGGGAAGGGCAGGGTGACGCCGGTGTCTTACCCTCGCCGGCACCACACCGGGCTCGGATCCCGAAGACCCAGCGAGTGTCATGGCCTGTTGGACAGTCAGTGCAACGGCTTCCCGGACAAGCTGATCGACATCCGCCCTACTCAATGTGATGTCATGGTGAATGAGCAACCGACCGGTAACCGGGTTCGCGTACACCACGCCGACACCCGGCGATTCCCGCAGCTTTGTCTCCAGGAGCTCGGCGACACGAGGCCGACCCAGCACCATTTCAACGTCCCAACGCTGGCGCCCGGGAATGACTGACCGCGGACCTAGCCTGTGTGCCGCCCCTCGAAGCCCCATGATGGCGCCTACTACTGATGGCATATCTCTACAGTCACCGGTTTCGGAGTTGGGTGGCCCATCAGGACCACAGCAAGGTCGTCGTTTGGTGGGTCCTAAGCTGCGAGTTGCTGGGGCGACACACCAACACGGTTATCGGTGGGTACGGCCTCGACGCCATCATTGACGCCTGAATTGCCACCGCCCTGCCAACGGTGGACGCGCCACGGTTGGTCGCGGCCGGGTGGAAAGCAAGACTCGAATCACCGGCGGAGATGGATCCGGCCAGACCCGAGTTCGCGATGTCACTTACGCACTGTGCCTCGCCAGGCCGCTCTAGCACCTCGAGATCGCCCGGTCTTGGTGGCCATGTCTGCGAACACCTCGGTACTCACTGCGGTCTTTTCGGCGCGGGCGCTCACCGCGGTCTGGGCCGCCATGTCGGCGCTCACCTCGGCGGCGAGATCCTGTAATTCCTCACCCGCCTGAGCAGCTAGCCTTTTCGTCTCCAAAGCGAGTGCCACCGTCGCCTTGATGGTGCCCCGCAATAGCGGTTTAATGATTGTTCCCACCAACGGAGCGGTCACGAGACCAATTAAATATGGGGTCACAAGGCGTGGAAACATCTCACATACGTCTCCGTATCGGTGGGTAGGGGGCTCTTAGCTGTATACTGGCCGGCGCCAGCTGTAGTAACCGGTGCCGACTCTAGCCCCACTTCTCCCGTGGATCAAGGCGGCAGAGCCGCTGAGCAATGTTATGACCGGGCTTAGTGCTCAGTGATTGTAACGCCAAGTAGCGATCACGATGTGCATACCACACCGACGGCACCTTGTCGTACCCGTTGAGTGGTCGTGCCCGCGCCATCATCCTGCCTTGTCGCCCCCGTTGCTGACCAGTCGTTCACCGAGAACAACACCGACGGCGGCGTCGGTGGACCTCGCTGTGCGTGCCGAGGGTGGCGCGTCTGGATCCAAGCCCTGGAGGGCATGTGACGAGGGCAAGCGAACTGAGCTTCCCCGCGCTGGCCATCGACGGCAAATCCGTCACGTCCGCGAGCCTTGAACAGTGCCCATAGAGTTCGACGCCGTCATCCCGCACACGTCATGAGCGAACTCACGATACGTCTCATGGCGTGCCATCAGCACCGACTCCGGGACTGCGGCGAGGAACCCTTCGCTACCTGTTCTTGGCGGCCATGTCGGCGCTCACCTCAGCGGTAAGTCCTTGATACTCCTGACGCACCTCCGCGGCTGCCTTCTTCGCCTCTAAAGACAGTCCTACCGAGGCCTTCACAGTCCCCCGCACTATCGGCCTAACGATCCTCACCACCAACGGGGCGGTCACGACACCAAGCAAGTAAGGGGTCACAACGGGCGGGTACATCTTCAATCCCCCTTCATAGACATTCACGGACATGGGGCTCAAGCTCTCGCAGCCATCGCTACATATATTTTACCCCGGCCGCGGCGTGTTGAGGGATGCGGCTGGGGTAGACGATAGCCTAGGGCGTTGAAGGTTTGTTTCAGCTGGTGTTGGTGGCGCCTTCAACAAGCCTACAGGGAGCGGTGCAGGCGTGGCGGGGCTTGCCGCGTTGTGTGGCGCCCATGCCGTGGTCGCGAGGTCGGTCGTTCACGGACACCCACGGGTAATCTCCGCACCATGGCCAACCGAGTGGAACTGCAGCACCGGTACCCTGAGCCACCCGAGCGGATCCGGGAGGTGCTCACCGACCCGGACTTCCTCCGCGACAAGCTGCGCGCGGTGGGTGGACCCGGAGCCGAGCTGGTATGGCGCGAGCAGGATGAGCGTGACGTCACCATCGTGCTGCACCATGCTGTACCCAGCGACGCACTGCCATCCTTCCTCCGCTCGGTGCGGCCCGAGGGCTTGACAATCCGTCGTACCGAGACCTGGACCACCTCTGGCGCCTGCGTGCACGCGGCGGTCGACGGGATGCCGGGAACGGTTACCGTTGTGATACACCTGGAACCGGACCCCCCTGGATGCGTGTTTGGCGCCCAACTCACGGCTGAGGTCCCACTACCGCTAGTCGGCGGCAAGATAGAGCAGATGATCACCGACAACGTCGCCAAGCTGATGGCGACCGAGTACCAGTTCACCCTGGACTGGCTGCGCGACTCAGCGGCACCCTGAGCTGTATCCGCTGCTCCGCCTGCACGGAGCCCAGGTGGCCGGTATGACGGCCGTGTTAGGGCGGTGAGTCATGAGGCCAAACCGCATAATCAGCTTCCGTCACGCCAAGAAGACCGCCACACACGCATCGACACGTCGACGATAACAGGGTCTCCGACCCGCTCGGTACATGAATCCTCAAATGGTGCGGGTTTCGCGCTCCGAGGGGAATCTCGCCGGGTGCTCGTGCTCACTACAGGGCGTACCTGGCCAAGATGTCCGACGCCGCAAGGTCAACGAGCGAGATCACAGGTCACCGTACGGTCGCCACGTAAGGTTGAGGTCAAACACAAGCCGAAAGTCGGTGACTGATTCACTAAGTAGCTTACGTTCACCCAAATGGCCAGTTTGTTCCTTTGCGGGTGGTAGCACGTACTCGGGATGGCTACCTACGGTAGCGGATGATCAAGTGAAAGATCATGACATTGCCCTGCACTCGGGTCCTTGATTTCCGGGGGCGATGGGACTATACTGTCGTTGAGGAAGAAAACCAGTTCAGTTGCGGCATGTATTCATTAAGTTGAATGCGCAAATGCGCATGAATGTCTATAGATTGATTTAAGGGGGATCTGAACATGTTCCCGCCCATTGTGACCCCGTACCTGCTTGGTGTCGTGACCGCCCCGTTGGTGGTGAGGATCGCTAAGCCGATAGTGCGAGGAACTGTGAAGGCGTCGGTAGGACTCGCTATGGAAGCGAAGAAGGCAGCTGCGGAGGCGGGTCAAGAATACCGGGGTCTCGCCGCTGAGGCGAGCGCCGACATGGCCACCAAGAGTCGCATGGCCGCCAAAACCGCAACTAAGAACGGGTAGTCCTCCGGTATTAGTAGGGGCCCGGTGAGGCGTTGGCGAGCTGATATTGAGATTGTGCGCAGGGTTCCAAGATCAGGGGTGCGTTGTCCACCGTGAGTCTGTTTCGGCTGACTCTCTTCCTCCGCCGATGAGATGATGAGGTGGGGATTTGCTTTTCTATTGACTCCACATCCCGGTGTCGCTCAGCAACCCGCGGCTCAGAGCCGCACTAAACGACTTCTGCGTGGTCTTGAACTGTGGCGTGGTCTTGATGGGCCTCCCACTTCGAGTCGGCCGTGACACGACTCACTCTCGGCCGTCAACCACCAGCCCGAGTTCGCCGTCCACTGTGCTACCCCGGCCGCCTGGCTAAACCTATGACCCGTCGCCAGGATCCGCGGATCGGTTGCAGCGGTCACCCGGCTAGGGTCGGTGGATGTGAGTATCGGCGTGATCGATCCTGATTTTCTTGTCCTGCCGTTGCGGCTGGTGGCTGATGCTGCCCTGGGGCGGGCGCGGGAGCTAGGTGCTGAGCACGCCGACGTGCGGATCGAGCGGACCACCGGGCAGCTGCTACGGCTGCGCGACGGGGCAGTCGCGACGGCACAGGATTGGACTACCGTCGGGCTGGCGGTGCGGGTGATCGTCGAGGGCACCTGGGGGTTCGCCTCGCACCTCGAGCTGACCCCGCAGTCGGCCGTGGTCACCGCGCAGCGGGCCGTCGAGGTGGCCCGCACGCTGCGCCGGCTCAACGCCGAGCGAGTGGAGCTGGCGGCTGAGCCGGTGCACGCCGACGCCGTCTGGGTCGGTGACCACGAGATCGACCCGTTCGCGGTGCCCCTACAGGAGAAGGTGGCGCTGTTATCGGAGTGGTCTCGTCGGCTGCTCGCTACCGACGGGGTCGAGCACACCGATGTGATCTTCCACGCGGAGAAAGAGATCAAGTTCTACGCCGACTCCGCCGGCACCAGCACCACCCAGCAGCGAGTACGGATGCACCCCGCGGTCACCGCGATCGCGGTGGATCGGGCCGCCGGCTCGTTCGAAAGCATGCGGACCTGCGCGCCACCGACCGCCCGGGGTTGGGAGTACCTGGCCGGCAACGCCATCTGGGACTGGGACGGTGAGCTCGCGCAGCTGCCCGAGTGGCTGACCGAGAAGGTCAAGGCGCCCAGTGTACCGCCCGGCCGGTACGACCTGGTGATCGACCCAACCAACTTATGGCTGACGATCCACGAATCGGTGGGACACGCCACCGAGTACGACCGGGCGATCGGCTACGAAGCTGCCTATGCTGGGTCCTCCTTTGCCACCCCGGACAAACTCGGCACCCTGCGCTACGGTTCGCCGGCCATGCACGTCACCGGAGACCGCACCCAGCCGCATGGGTTGGCCACTATTGGTTACGACGATGACGGGGTCGCTACCTCGCAGTGGGACCTAGTGCGGGACGGCACGCTGGTCGGCTACCAGACCGATCGGGTCTTCGCCCGCCGGCTGGGTCTGGAACGCTCGGCGGGCTGTGCCTACGCCGACTCACCGCACCACGTGCCCATCCAGCGGATGGCCAACGTGTCGCTGCAGCCTGATTCCAGCGCCGACACCACGACCTCCGACTTGATCTCCGCGGTTGCGCGCGGTATCTACATCGTCGGCAACCGCTCCTGGTCGATCGACATGCAGCGGTACAATTTCCAGTTCACCGGGCAGCGCTTCTACCGGATTGAGGGCGGCAGGCTGGTCGGGCAGCTCCGAGACGTCGCGTACCAGGCCACCACCACGGATTTCTGGGGCGCGATGGAGGCTGTCGGTGGCCCCTCGACGTGGTTGCTCGCTGGTGCGATGAACTGCGGCAAGGCTCAACCCGGTCAGGTCGCGGCGGTCAGCCACGGGTGTCCCTCTGCATTGTTCCGCGGGATCAACGTGCTTAACGCCCGTGAGGAGGCCGGCCAGTGATGCTAGGGGCCGACGAGCTGACCGCGGTCGCGCTGGCTGCGTCGAAGGCTGACGGATGCATCGTGCTGCTCACCGACACCAGCGAGGTCAACCTGCGCTGGGCCAACAACACAATGACCACCAACGGGCACACCACGACCCGCTCGTTCTCGGTGATCTCGGTGATGGAAGGAGCCGGTGGACCCGCTGTGGGCACGGTCAGCGGCAACGGTGCCGACCTGGACGAGGTGCGCGCCGTGGTGGCGGCCAGTGAGGAGGCCGCTCGGCGGTCCGGCCCGGCCCGGGACGCCGCGCCACTGGTGGACGGCACGGCCGATGACGACTTCGACGCGCCGGCAGTGGTCACCGAGATCGGGGTATTCACAGGGCTGGCTGATGAGTTGGCAGCGGCATTCGGGGAGGCGGCTGCTGGAAGCGAGCTGCTCTACGGCTTCGCCGAGCACCGCCTGGAGACCACCTGGTTGGCGTCTTCGACTGGGCTACGCCGTCGCTGGGTGCAACCCACCGGCACCGTGGAGGTCAATGGCAAGATCGCCGACGATCTCGCCCGCAGCGTCTGGGTCGCGGCGTACACGGCTGATTTCACCGATCTAGATTTCACTGCTCTCATCGCCGAAGTGCGCCAACGACTGAGCTGGTCACAGCGGCAGATGGAACTACCCGCGGGTCGGTACGAGACGATCCTGCCGCCCTCCGCGGTCGCCGATCTGATGATCGAGCTGGCCCAGTCGATGGAAGGCCGTCCGGCGCACGAGGGTCACTCACCATGGTCTGCACCTGCCGGATCGAGCTCGCCGACCCGGCTGGGTGAGCAGCTCACCGGTCTGCCGCTCACGCTGTCCAGCGATCCGGCCGCGGCAGGGTTGCCGACCGCGCCGGTCCTGGCCACTACCGCCTCGAGCGACTCGGTGAGCGTCTTCGACAATGGTGAGCCGGCGCGTCGGGTGGACTGGCTACGCGACGGCACAGTCAACGCGCTGGCCTACCCCCGGGCGGCTGCTGTGGAGCTGGGCGGGGTGTTCACTCCCCCGCCGGAGAACCTGGTGTTGACCGGTGGGTCGTCAGCGTCAACCGATGACCTAGTAACGCGTACCGAGAGGGGATTACTGCTGACCTGCCTGTGGTACATCCGTGAGGTTGACCCGACGTCGTTGCTGCTCACCGGGCTGACCCGGGACGGGGTGTATCTCATTGAGGGTGGCGAGGTGGTTGGCCAGGTCAACAACTTCCGGTTCAATGAGAGCCCGATCGACTTGATCCGGCGCGCGACCGAGGTCGGCAATACCGAGCGCACGCTGTGCCGGGAGGGGAAAGACTATTTCTCCCGCACTGCGATGCCCTCGATCCGGATCCCGGATTTCAACATGTCATCAGTAAGCCAAGCCAGCTAGCCTTGATCGGTCGTAACGGCTGTACTGTGATCTTCGGTTGGAGCGGCCAGCGCGCGGCAACTCGACGGAATCCGCGACTTTCCGCGCCCGACCAACGGTGACGAGGAGCGGTATCCGAACCGAATCGGAAACTTCTCCAAAGGACTTCCCCATAATGACCTAGGCGAGGTCGAGCCAGAGGACTACAACGCCTTGCTGCGGGCCCTGAGCACCGGGAATTTCGCTGACTTCGAAGCGTTGCGGATCGTCGGGGAACTCAATATTCTCAATCCTCTGGGCGGGCTGACCTTCAACCTCGAAGGACCTGACTCACCCGCGACTGAGGTCGCGCCGCCCCCGGCGTTCGCCAGCGAGGAGATTGCCGCTCAGGCCGCCGAGTTGTACTGGATGGCAGTCACTCGAGACGTACCCTTTGCCGATTACGAGACCGATCCCCTCATCGCGGAGGCCGTCGAGGATCTGGGGAACTTCCCCGGCTGTACCGGACCTACGCCGGTGACACCGCAGAACCTGTTCCGCGTGGACTATCCCGGGGTGCTGGATGGCCCAATGGTCTCCCAGTTCCTGCTGCAGCCCTTCCGCTTCGACGGCGCCCTGATCGACGGTCGCACCCGGGTACCGCTGCCGGTCACGACGGCCGAGGGGATCGACTTTTTGACCTTCTACGATGAATGGCTGTGTGCTCAACGGGATTCCCGGTTGAGAACAACCCATTCGGCTACCCGGTATGCCCCCAGGGAGAGGAGGCCTTCGACCCCGAGCCTCGCTTCCTGCGCAGTGTGCGGGACCTGGGTCAAAACGCCCGCCAAGACGCGATCTACACCGCGTACCTGCGGCCACCGCTCATCCTCGGCGGCGGCCGCGAGCTTCTGGACCGGGGCAACCCGTACCGGCAAAGCCGCACCCAAAACGGTTTCGCCACGTTCGGTCTTGCGCACCTGCTGCTGGTGGGCAGCGTGCACAAGGCTGAGCGGCACTCCTGGTACCAACAAGTGGAACGTGCACCGATTCCTTCGCCCCGAGGCATTCGGTGGCCGCGTCCACAATGTCAAGATCGGGGCGGCCGACTGTCCCATCCAGCGGCGACTGCTGGAGTCACCGGTGCTCGACCGGGTATTCGAGTACAACCGGATCGTCAACCAGCGCCGGGGCTGCGGTGATGGGGACGGCAGCTTCCTGCTGCCACAATTGCCCCCCACCGGAGGTCCGACGCATCCCTCGTTCACCGCCGGACACGCCATCAGCGCTGGTGCCTGCGTCACGATTCTCAAGGCCTGGTACGACGAGGACGCGCCCTTCCCCAATCCGGTGAAGGCAAGCCGGGACGGCCTGACGACCGAGCCTTACGAGGTGGGTGTCGACGGGCCAGCGCTGACGCTGGGTGGTGAGCTCAACAAACTGGCCCACAATCTCTCCTTCGGCCGGGACATGTCGGTGTGCACTGGCGCGCCGACGACGTGCAGGGCAACTTCCAGGGCGAAGACGTCGCCATCCGCATCCTGCGCGAGGCCCGACCCACCTACCCAGAGCTGTTCACCGCCTTCACGCTCCGAAAGTTCGACGGAACTACGATCGCCGTGTAGGCGACGAGCCCGTGTAGGCGACGAGCCGCGGTGGCCTCCTGTTCGCCGAACAGGAGGCC
>JALZHU010000473.1 GCA_030860695.1 Actinomycetota bacterium | reverse complement strand
TCCGCTCCGACAGCTGCAGGATCGCCGCCAAGAGCTGGTCGATGCGCTGCAGGTGCAGGCGACACAAAAAGGCATGGTGGTCACCGAAGTTCCCGGTCAACGCCTCGGTCAGCTGGGGGATCTTGGGGCGCATCCGGGCCTTGGCCATCTCGGCCAGCACGTGCACGTCACGTTCCCCTTCGATCAGCGCAGCCAGCATGGCCCGCCCGGAGACCCCGAGGATGTCAGTGGCCACGCTGGACAACTTGATCCCGGCGTCTTCAAGCTCCTTTTCCAACCGCTGGGCCTCCCGGGTGCGCTCGGCCGCCAAACTGGCCCGCTACCGGGTCAGATCCCGCAGCTGCCGGATCGGCTCCGGGGGCACGAACGAGGCCTTGAGCAACCCACCCTCACCCATCTGACACAACCAGGCCGCATTGGAGACGTCGGTCTTGGGCCCGGGCAGGCCCTTGACGTGCGCGGCGTTGACCAACATCACCTTCAGGCAGTCCTCCACCAGGTAAAACGCCCCCCGCCAGTAGTCCCCCGTGGCCTCGATCACCACCAGCGTGACCTTCTCCGCGACCAGCCAGTCCCGCAGCTCCAGCAGTGCGTTCGTCGTGGCGGCAAAGGTGCGGATCTCCTGGCGACGGGACCGCTTCCCACTCGGATCCGGGGCGCACGCACTGTGGGTGTCGAAAACTTCATCCGGGCTGGTCAGGCAGCATGGTGGTACTTGTGGAGGATGCCGCCGAGACGATCACTTCGTCGGATGGTGAGGCGGTCTAGTCGGCCTGGTTCGGTGATCGGTTGGGGGAGTGGGCGTCGTGGAGCTGCGTCGTGCAGGGCGCGGTGTGTCCGGTGGTCGTTGTAGAACGTTTCGAATTCGCGTAGGGCGTGCAGGAGGTGGGCCTGGTTCAGGATGAGGGTGCGGTCGAGCAGTTCGGCTCGGCAGGTTCGGATCCAGCGTTCCATGATGGCGTTCATGCGCGGTACACGGATCCCGGTCTTGGCAATCACGATGTCGCTGTCGGCAAGCACGGCATCAAAAGATGCGGTGTATCGGCTGTCGCGGTCTCGGATTAGGTATTTCACGGTGGTGTGGGCGTCCTGTAGGTCCATGACCAGGTTTCTGGTCATCTGGGTGGTTCAGGCTGCGGTGGGGTGTAGGGTCGCGCCGAGGATGCGGATGCGGCGGGTGGCGTGCTCGATGACGGCAAGGACGAACAGTCGCGCTCCGGTCAGGGTATTAATTTCGAAGAAGTCGGCGGCGAGGAGGGCGTGTGCTTGGCTGCGCAGGAAGGTGGCCCAGGTGAGGTGATCGCGGTGGGGCGCAGGTGGGATGCCGTGGGTTTTGAGGATCTCCCAGACGGTGGAGGACGCGACCTTGATTCCCAAGACGGCGAGCTCGCCGCGGATTCTCCGGTAGCCCCAAGTGGGATTGTCGTGCGCCAGGCGCAGGATAAGGGCTTGGATGCTCCTGGCGGTGGGACGTCGGCCGGGTCGCTTGGGGTGAGAGATCTTGGCGTGGCGGCGGCGTAGCAGGTCGCGGTGCCAGCGCAGGACGGTGTCGGGGGAGACGATCAGGGGGAGTCGTCGCAGTGTTGGTCTGGGGAGCTTGTGGAGCAGGGCGGCGAGGAACGCCCGGTCGGGCGTGGTGAGCCGGGGCTTGTCGATCTGGCGCTGCAGGACGGCGAGTTGGTGGCGTAGCGTCAGGATTTCGACGTCTTTGTCGGCGTTGCTCATCGCGAGTAACCGCAGCATCGTGATCATGCCGGTGAGGGCGAGGTAGGACAGTCGCAGGAGCACGGCGGATGATCCTCGCGTGCCTCGTTCTGTGATCCTCGGCTGGCCTGGCGAAGGTGCAGGTCCCGGGGCATGGATGAGGTTTTGGCACCGACAGCGCGAACTCAAGCAGCAGGACGGCAAGAAGATTTGGCTGGTCGGCGGCAGCAAGATCGCGAACACCTGCGACCGGAGATCGACGAGCTGATCATCAAACTGCACCCAGTAGTCACAGGATTGGGGATCCCGCTGTTCACCGAGGAGTTCGCACCACTGCGCTTCAAGCTGACCGAGCAGCGCATCTTCGACAGCGGCGTGCTGTTCCTGACCTACACGAGGATGTAGCGGCACCCGATAACGATGTCGTTCGTACCGCGTCAGCCCACTGGATGATCTGCAGCTGTTGATACGCTAGTAACGTAAGATGCGCAGGCGCGACAGCGCTGCGCTGATGGTCACCAGGATGGTCGAGACCGACAAGCAGTTCCGGCCGCCAACAACGATCACCTCGCGGATTGCATGGCGATGCGTTGGCAGCATCCTATGCGGCGGTATGACCTCGTTAGCATCGGCAGACGAGTACGCTGTGATGATCACATGCGCCCAGAACCGACCCAGAGACACGGTCCAGCCCCAGGTCGTAGGGCCACGGGACCGTTCCTTGCTCGCTATCCTCGAACCGAGTCGACCACCGACCTCGCCGCAGGCTTAGCCCACGTGGACGCGGATCGCTTGATAAGTGCGTCTGAGACGAAACTGCGGTGACCGGGCACGTTCTGGACGCTGGGGTTGGTGACCCGGCTGGGTGTCGGGTTGGTCGGTGATTGATGCTGGTGACCGGTTACGCGGCGTTGGGTTCGATGCTGACC
>JALZHU010000244.1 GCA_030860695.1 Actinomycetota bacterium | reverse complement strand
CTCCGCGATCTGCTCAAGGTCTCCAGGATTTCTCGCTGTTGATCGGACATCGCCAACGACGCTGCTGCTCGACTCATAGCTCACAGCATAACACAAATCTGCAAAATTATTCGTAAGACACTACACTAGCGAGGTGATGCAACCACAGAACCTGCCAACGAGTGCTAGCCGCTCATTGCGTTTGCGTTGCCCCGGCCGGCTCGGTGGTCGGGGATACAGCCGAGAATGTCGTCTACGGCGGTGCCGTCGATGGTTTCCCGTTCCAGTAGCAGCTCGGTGAGGCACTCTAGTGCGGGGCGGTGGTTGGTGAGCGTGACGGTGGCTCGTTGTTCGGCCTCGCGCAGCAAGGTGGCTACCTCCTGGTCGATTATTCGCTGGGTGGCTTCGGCATAGGGGCGGCTTTTGACCTGCTCGCCGCCCAGGTACAGGGGGCTGCCGGAGGCGAACCCGACTGGGCCAAGTGTGGGGCTCATGCCGAACTCGCGCACCATCCGGGTGGCCAGGTCGGTCGCGCCGGTCAGGTCGTTGGTGGCGCCGGTGGAGGTTTCGCCGAAGACGAGTAGTTCGGCGGCTCGACCGCCCATGCTGATGGCCAGTGAGTCCTTCAGGTAGCTCTCCGAGTACAGGTGGCGTTCGTCGATGGGGAGTTGCTGGGTGGCTCCGAGGGCTTGACCGGCGGGCAGGATGGTGACCTTGGCGACCGGATCTGCGTGTTGGGACAGCGCCGCCACCAGGGCATGGCCGCTTTCGTGGACGGCCACGGCGTGTTTTTCCTGGGGTAGCAGCGCAGTGGAGCTGTCCCGGCGGCCCAGCAGGACCCGGTCTGTGGCCTCGGCGAAATCCTGCGCGTCGATCACTTGCCGGCCGGCGCGGACGGCGAAGATCGCGGCCTCGTTGACCAGGTTGGCCAGATCAGCACCGGAAAACCCCGGCGTGGCCCGCGCCACCACCTGCAGGTCCACGTCTGGGCCCAGGGGCTTACCTTGGCTGTGGACAGTGAGAATGGCCTTGCGTTCCTGTTGGTTGGGCAGGGGGATCACCACTTGCCGGTCGAAGCGGCCCGGGCGCAGCAGGGCAGGATCCAGCACCTCGGGGCGGTTGGTGGCGGCGATGACTACCACGCCAGTGCTGGGGTCGAACCCGTCCATCTCGGCCAGCAGCTGGTTGAGGGTCTGGTCGCGCTCGTCGTTGGAGACCAGCGTTCCGCCGCGGCGCTGTCCGATCGCGTCGATCTCGTCAACGAACACGATCGACGGTGCCAGCCGGCGCGCGTCGAGGAACAGGTCGCGGACCCGGGCGGCCCCGACGCCGACGAACATCTCCACAAAGCTGGAACCGGTCACCGAGATGAACGGCACGCCCGCCTGCCCAGCCACCGCCCGAGCCAGCAGCGTCTTGCCGGTTCCTGGCGGTCCGACCATCAGCATCCCTTTGGGGCCCACCGCGCCCGTTCGCCGGTAGCAGCCCGGGTGCCGCAGGAAGTCGACCACCTCGTTGACCTCCCGCTTGGCGCCCTCATAGCCGGCCACATCGGCCAAAGTGGTAGCGGGCCGCTCGGTGTCATACACCTTGCCCCGGGACCGGCCAATCCCACCCACACCCGCCAGCTGCCGGCCAGTCGCGCGGCCCGACCACACAAACAGCGCCACGATGACGACCAGGGGCAGCAGGTTCAGCAGCACCGACCATGCGGAAGTCCGCGCCGATTGGGTGCTTACCTGCACATTGTGCTGATCCAGCAGCTCGACGAACTGGGCATCCTGCAGGCCCACCGGGTAGCTGGAGGTGAACTTGGTTCCGTTGGCCAGCTGGCCGGAGACGCTGCCGTCTGAACCTAGCGCGACCGAGGCCACCTGCCCGGCAGCGACGTCGCTTTTGAGCTGGGTGTAGCTAAGCTGCTCGACGTTGCTGGAGGTCGGGGTCGACAGCAAGAACAACGCCGCGGTCAACACAAGCCCAGCGACCAGCAGCCAGTTTCGCCACCGAGGCGCAGGTGGCCGGGACCGGCACGACTGGCCGGTCAGGCGGTGGGCCAGACCTGGCTGACCCGCTCGGGTGCACGGCGCTTCTCTGATCTGCTGGCATGGTGATCATCGTGTTGTTCCGGTTCGGACTTATCGTGGGTACTGGTCGGGGATGCTCCGTACCATTGGCCTGGCACCGGAACGTAGTGGGATCTCCAGCACATTGGTCGCCTGGCGCCAGCGTCGGTGCAGGATCAGCAGGCCAACCAGCGCGTCTAGCGCCAGCAGCCCCCAGCTCAGGACCGTGAACAGGTGCACCTGCGCCTGGGACCAGGCGGGGGCGCGACCGAACTCGATCAGCAGCCACTGCCCTGGGGTGGCGGTGAATTGCAGCGTCAACCACACCGCGATTGCTTGGGAGGCGTCCCACAGCGCGTGCAGCAGCGCCACCAGCACATACCAACCTAGGACCGCCCCGGTAAGCCGCGGTCGGCCATAACGCGCCGCGACCGCGAACAGCACCCCGCCCAGGATTGCCGTCCACAGCCCATGACCGACCGGCGTCAGAATGCTGCGCAGCACTTCAGTTTCAAGCAGGTCCAGCAACGACAGGCCGGTTCTGGTGAACAGCGCATTGAAGGCGTAACCGGCGCTTTCAAAAGCCGCAAAGCCCAACCCGACGGCGGCGCCCAGCACCATCCCGTCGCGCAGGGTGTAGCGGGGCAGGCGCCGGGCGAGCAACCACAACACCGCGAGCTTGACCCCCTCCTCGATCAACCCCACACCAACGTAGGCCAGCACGAACGACTGACGAAGAAACACCGATTCCAAGACAGAGGCACCCAGCACACCGAGCAGACCGCCATAGACGAAGGCACCGAAGATGCGCTGGGCGTTGATTACCTCATCGGCGCGCCCCAAGGCGTACGCGACGAAGGTGATCGGAACCAGGAAACTGCCCAGCAAGATAATGGTCGGGATCAAGTTGGAGTTCTCGGTCACAAAGGTGACCAGCACCGTTGCTGACCACATCACCAGACCCACAACGAAGATCCGCACCCAACTCGGCCCCGTCGGTGATCTGCGACCGGTCGGGGCCTGGGGGGCTGCCTCTGCTGCCTGTTGGGGCATGGCGCGCTCCTTAGCGGTTGCTGCTTCCTGCTGCCGGATGGAACGACCATGTCAGCGGGTCCATGAGAGGATGATGAGAGGCGCCAACGCCAGACAGCCGCGTTAGATCGACAACTGTGGCAGGCTGGTGTGGGGCGCTACCGGGGTCGTCAGCTCAATGGCAGTCGTACTGTCACCACCGCGCCGCCGTGCAGCTCGTCGTTTCGTGCCTGCACGGTGCCGCTGTGGGCGGCGACTATGGCGCGCACGATCGAAAGCCCCAGCCCTGCGCCGGATGTGCTGCCCGGGCTTCGGGCCTGGTCCCCGCGGACGAACCGTTCGAATGCCGAGTCCCGGACGTTGGGCGGGAAGCCGGGTCCATCGTCGGCGATCTCCAGCAGGGCCGATGCCTTGTCGGCCGTGACGTGCACCCGCACGGTCGTTGCCCCGGCGGCGGCACTGTTGTGCCCGAGGTTGGCCAGCAGCTGCCGCAACCGGTCAGGGTCCCCTTGTGCGATCGCTGGGTCGCCGGACACTTGGATGTTTAGCCCGAGCACCGGTTGCAGACGTCGAGCCTCGGCGGTGGCCAGGTCAACGAGGTCGACCGGCTCTCGCCGCAGGATCAGTGAACCGGCGCGCTCGCGGGCCAACAGCAGCAGGTCCTCAGCGAGCCGGGACAGCCGCTCGGCCTCGCTGAGGGCGGCCCGTAGTGACCGCTCCACCTCAGTCGGGTCGTCGGTCGCGGACAGGGCCAGTTCAATCTCCCCGCGCAGCACGGCTATCGGGTTGCGCAACTCATGGCTGGCATCGTCGACGAAGGCACGTTCCCGCTCGAACGCGACACGTAACCGGGTCAGCATGGCATCCAAGGTGCGCGCCAGCCGCGCGATCTCATCGTCACCAGGCACCACTGGAAGCGGTCGGTCAGCTTCCAGCGAGGAGATCGCCGCCGCTTGCCGGGTCAGCACATCGACCGGGCGCAGCGCCGCCCGAATCGCCCACCAACCAGCTGCAGCGAGAACACCGACAAGGACGGGGACGGCGAAGACGAGCACCTCCAGCAGCCGTCGCCGGGTGATCTGCAAGGGTTCGGCAGAGATCGCGACGCTGAGCACCTGCGCATCATCCAGTCGTCGGGAAAGCACCCGAACCGCCGCGGATTCCCCGCCGCGGCCTGAAGGCAGCAACCGGGTCTGGATGGCCGGGGCTTTCAGACGCTGCACCTCTTCGGCCGAGAGCAGGCGACGGTCGGCCAGAGACGGTGAGCCGACGAGCACCGCACCATTGCTGGCGTACAGCTGCGCCAACGGATCGCGGGCGACTACGGCGAGGTCACCGGCGACCACAGCGGCAACGAGGTCATCGCTGCGAGCGTTGAGGTCGGTGTCGAGAGCCGTAACGAGCTGCTGGTCCACTGTGACATAGAGCAAGACCAGGCACAGTCCTAGCGCCGCGGCTGCCCCCATCGCGAATACCACCGTCACCCGCGCGCTCAGGGAGCGCGGCATCAGCCGCACCGTGCCTCACCCCGCCTTCTTCCGGTCCTCTCACCTACACCGCCGCAGCATGTCGCCGTGGCATGGGCGCTGCTCATGGTCCTCTCATGGACACCGTCGCAGCATGCGGCCATGACCTACAGCAACACCTTCTCGCGCCCTTCGCCCCATCGTGCGCAGCACCGACCGGGGCTGGCTGGGCTGCGTCAGCAACGTGCAGAGCAATTCCATCCTGGTGGGCGGTCGGCCGGCAGGCTGAGCTTGACTGAGCGGGCAGCCAACCGGACCCGGGACGGGACCTGGGCTCGTGGACGCTCGTGGCCAAGTTTGCACCCTGATGGCGGTGAGGATCGTCGCAGCCCGTCGGCGCGACGACCGCACCGGCTGGATCGCCGTAGTGAGGTTTCTAAGCTGGCTGCTGTGCGACTGCTCGTGGTGGAAGACAACCCCGGCATGGCGGCGCTGCTGGTCCGCGGTCTGCAGCGGGAGGGATACGCCGTTGATGCCGTCGACAACGGTGAGGACGCGCTGTGGAGCGCGCTGGAAAACGACTACGACGCTGTGGTGCTCGACGCGATGATCCCACCACCGGACGGATTCGAAGTATGCCGCCAGATGAGGGCCCAGGGTCGGTGGGCGCCGGTGTTGATGCTGACCGCGCGCGACACGGTCCCCGATCGGGTCCGCGGCTTGGACGCCGGCGCCGATGACTACCTCACCAAGCCCTTTGCCCTAGCTGAACTGTTCGCTCGGGTACGCGCGCTGACTCGCCGCGATCCCCTCGAACGTCCCGTGGTGCTCCACGTCGGCGACCTGAGCCTGGACCCGGTATCGCGAGTTGTCCGGCGGGGCGAGGTGGACATCGCACTCACGCCGAAGGAATTCGCGCTGCTGCAAGAGCTCATGCGGCGACCGGGTGAAGTGCTCAGCCGAACCCACCTGATCAACCATGTATGGGATTTCGCCTACGACGGCACATCCAACGTAGTCGACGTGTACATGCGCTACCTGCGTGACAAGGTAGACCGCCCATTCGGGCGCGACACGATCCGCACGGTGCGCGGCGCAGGTTACCGGCTCGACCCCGATGGATAAACACCGCCCGCCTTGGAGTTGCTGAGTGTTGAGACGGGCATTCACTCATACAGCAAGCAAGCAGGCGAATACATAGACGTCACCCCAGGAGACTGCTCCCGGTGATTGGTGTAGCGCGGGCTCAATCGCGTGGACACCAACTCATTGACGACACGCTTTCGTCAAACCACCTGTACTCGACGGAGTATTCGGTAAGTGACCAAGCCGGGCAGGATTGGCAACCAGTACGTGACAAGACGAAAAGTGAGCACGCCGGCCAGTGCTTGCGCCAACGGGATTCCTATGACGGTGAGCCCGGCGGTCAGCGCGGCCTCGACCGCGCCAAGACCGCTGGGCGTGGGGCTGACCGAGGCGGCTGCCATACCGGCGAGGTAGACCGCGGCGACCCGCATGAGCGGTACGTCGCCGGTGAAGGCGTGCAGGGATGCGGCCAGGGTCAGCATGTAAGCAGTGGTGACCCCGGCCGCGCCCAGGATCAGCAACGCGGCGCGAGACGGCCGGCGCAACACGGCGAGCAAGGAGGCGGTTGGCCGCTGCAGAGCAGACAGCCCGCGGCGCCGGATCCACAGCGCGAACACCGCTGCACCCACCAGAGCGAGGCCGATCACCACGATGGCGAGTACCAACGAGCGGTGCGGCAGCCTCACCTGGCCTACGCCTGCTCGGGTGAGCAGGCCAAGCGCGGCAACCAGGCACGTCACATGGACCACGACGCCCGCCGCCGCGTTGACCGCGACCGCCGTGGTGGCCTCAGCATTGTCCAAGCCGCAGTGCCTGAGGTAGCGCAGGTTAAGGGCGATCCCGCCAACGCCGGCCGGCGCGAACCGGTTCGTGAACGAGCTGGCCAGCTGCGCCGCCACCGTGCGGGCGTAGGACAGCCGGCGCGGACTAGCCGCGCGAAGGGACACCGCAGCAAACGCATAGGTCAGCATGGAGCAGGCGACGGCCGCGAGGACCCATCGTGGGTCTGCTGTGCTGAGCAGGATCAGTGCCCGGCCAGTCTCGTCGAGTTGTGGCAACAGCGCGTGCACGGCGAACCCGAGACCAAAAAGCACAAGCAGGGTGCGCCACCGGACTCGGGTCAGTGTCGGCAGCGCCGGCACCACCGTTTGGGTTGCGCTGGCCACCGTGGCTCGCAACCGGGGCAACAGCTCGTGGTGTCCTCTTAGGGTGGACCGGGTCGCCGCCGACAGGGCCGGGACCTGCAGTAGCGGCAAGGCTCGGGCAAGCTGCGCGGGCTTCAGCGCGGTCAGCGACGACTGCACTGCGCGTTCAGGGCCCACAGCGGCGGCAAGGCCGGTGAGAAGCTCGGCTACGTCGGCGTCGAGGTGCTCGTTCTCGGCACTGGCCTCGGCGAAGCCGAAGTCAACCAACCAAGGTTGGCGGCTGTCGTCCACCAGCACGTTAGCTAGCCGCAGGTCCCGGTGCGCGATGCGCGCTTGATGCAGCAGCGATACCTGTCTCCACAGGTCGTTGAGCAACTTGTCGTCCAGCTCGGCGGTCGGCAGCGTGTCTACAGCCTGACCAGGCACGTACTGCTGCACGAGTAGCACAGTGGAGGCCACTAACGGGGTCGTTGCGACAACGTCGGGGGTGCGGGCACCGGCGCGGGCGGCCTGCAGACACAGGTATGCCTCGTGTTCGACTTGCTGTTTGACGCTGGCGAAGGGGGGCCCATCTCCGGCCCGCCGCAGTGCTAAGAACCGCCAGAGCCGGTATAGCGCGTCGGCGTCGCGCTGTGTGCGACTGACCGCCTTGACAAACAGCCGCCGATCACCGACCACGGCCAGAAACGGCGCTGAGCCGCGGGCGTCGGCCGACAGCGGCTCGATGACCGTCGCTGTCAACCCGACACGGGTCAACCCAGCACGGACGGTGTCCAGGCCCGCAAGACCGCCGGGTGCGCCCAGCAGGAGGTGAACAAACGCTCCGGCGGCCCAGCCCAGCGCTGCGCCGCCGACAACATCCAAAGGCAAGTGCGCGCCGACGTAGATGCGGGCGAGTCCCACCAGCGCGACTAGGACCCAGACCGCTCGGCGGGCACGGACGGGCAGATACGGTGAGGCCGCCGTCGCCAACGCCGTAACGACTGCGGTATGACCTGATGGAAAGCCCAGCCCGCTGTCGTGGGCACCGCGCAGCACACCCGCCAGCAGGTGACCTGGCCGGCCCCGCTCGACCAGATCCTTGATGACCTTTGCGACGCACCACGCGAGCAGCCCCGAAATGGTAAGGTCACCCGACAGCCGGAGGCGGCGTGCGAGCACCGCTGCCGCCGCGATCGCCGGCACCGCCGCCAAGGATCCGGCCTGCATTACCGTCCACAGTGGACGCTCAACCGCGTCCGGGAGGTGGTGCACCACCCAGAACACATCGACCTCGAAACGGCTGGGCCGCCCGGTGCGGGCCAGCACGCTGGTGACCGCCAGCGTGGCCAGTCCCGCTCCCAGCCGCAGCGCATCACCCGGGTGCCGCACCGCGTCCACCCGCCGCCGGGCCAGGCCGGCCAGCAGCGTGCGCAGCCAGCACGGGCGCCGCGAGGCCAAGCTGGCAGCGTGCGCACGGGACGCCGTGAGGATCATCGTCTTCTGCCTAGCTCAGGCGCTACCACACGGGACGCCACAACGACCGTGGCCGGGACCGGCGCGCGTGAC
>JALZHU010000243.1 GCA_030860695.1 Actinomycetota bacterium | reverse complement strand
GAGATCAGCGGTTTGACCCTGCTCCGGCGATGACCTATAATTATAAAATTTCAGTTTGTTTGTCTGTGGTTTGCATGTATCGTCTTCGGTGACGCTATAGGGGTGGTCGTGGCCCGTATTTTCATCAGCTATGCCACCCCAGACAGGTACGTCGCCGACGAGGTATCGAGCTGGCTGAGGGCAGCCGGCCACGAACCGTTCCTCGACGGCAATCTTCGCGACGGGATCGGCGTCGGTGAGGACTGGGAACAGCGTCTTTATAGCGAACTGCGGCGAGCTGATGCGGTAGTCGCGGTAGTGACGTCGTCGTTTGTGGGATCGAACTGGTGCTCGGCTGAGGTGGGAATCGCAGGGGCGCTGGGTTGTCGGCTCATGCCGGTGCGTGCCGAGGCTGGGGTGGTGCACCCGCTGATGTCGCGTTTGCAATATGCGGATTATGAGGCCGACCCTCGGCAGGCTCGCGAGCGGGTGCCCCAGTCGGTGCGGTCACTGGATGACGGGGAGGGAGTTGGCGGGAGGGTGAGAATCCGTTCCCCGGGTTGGAACCGTTCACCGCGGCGTTCAGCCGAGTTTTTTCGGTCGGGCAGCGGAGGCGCGTGAGGTCGGCAACCGGGTGTGCGCGATAGGCAGTGCGAGGGGAATGCCGGCCATTGTCGGGCCGTCCGGCTGTGGGAATCATCGCTGGTCAATGCGGCGGTGGTGCCGCTGCTTGACAGCGACCCGGCATGGTTAACGGTCGCGCTGAGGTTGATTCCAGGAAGTGATCCCTTGCCCGAGCTGGCTCGGGCGCTGGCGGTCACCGCTAACCGTCTGCAGATGGGCTGGTCTGCGAGTGATGTCCGCCGCATGCTGGAAGAGAGCGGTAGCGATGGCTTACGCCGCGTAACAGACGATCTGCTGGCGGCCGGCCCCGCCACGCATCAGCGGCTGCTTGTGTCAATCGACCAGGCCGAAGAGCTGTTCAGCTGGAGGACGCCGGACGCCCGCCAGCACTTCGCGCAGCTGCTGGGCGTGGCGGTCGCTGGCCCGGTGCGGGTGATCGTGGCGATGCGGTCGGAGTTCCTTGACGACCTACGGGAGCTCTCCGCGCTGACCGGGGTGCCGATCGAGGCCTATGTGCTGGCGCCACTGGAGCGGGAGATGCTGGGTGAGGTCATCCAAGGCCCAGCGAAGGTGGCCAGGCTGCGCCTGGAGAACGGACTGGCGGCTCAGCTGGTCACGGACACGGGCAGTGGAGAGTCCCTGCCACTGCTCGCCTTCACGCTGCGGCAGTTGGCAGAGGGCCTGCCCGTCGGAGGCACGTTGACACTGTCCCGCTACCAGGATCTCGGCGGTGTCCAGGGTGCGCTGACTCGGCATGCCGACGCTGCGCTCGCCGAGGCCGTCAGGGTTAGTGGCTTGACGGAACCGGAGGTAGTGGCCGGACTCACTCGCCTGGTCACCGTTGACCAGACCGGTCGACGCGCCCGGCGGCGGATCAAGCTCACCGGCCTGACCGAGCCGCTGCGGGCCGCGTTGGGAGTCTTCGTCGATCGCCGCCTGCTGCTCAGCGATACCGACGACGGCCAAGGGTGGCTCACGGTAGCCCATGAGGCCCTGCTGACCGGGTGGCGACCACTGGATATCGCCACCGCAGAGATCACCCTCGCGCTGCGCACCGCCCGAACAGTCGAACACGCCGCCGTGGAATGGAACAACGCCGGCCGGCCGGAGAACTACCTCTGGAACGCCGAGCGACTCGTCGCGACCCGAACCACCCTGGGAATGACCGGCAAGAGCAAAGACCGCAATCCCACTGCTGCGCTCGTCGAACTCGACGATGAGGCATTGGCATTCCTCGACGCCACCACCCAACGTGTCCACGCCCACAAGCAGCGCGAACGGCGTCGACGCACCCGCACTTTCACTGTGCTGGTGACCCTACTCGTGCTCGCGCTGATCGCCGCGGGCATCGCGGTTTGGCACCAACAAGGGGCCCTCAGCGCGCAACGCCTCGCCATTGCCCGAGGCATGCTTGCCGAGATCAATAGGGTCCGGGACCAGGATCCCCGGCGTGCCCTGCAACTGGGTGTTGCCCTGGACAGTTTGACGGTAGTCCGCAGACCCACGCGGATCTCCAGCAGACCCTCACCTCAGCCGTGCACTTCAGGACTCTTCGCGGCCATACCGGCACGGTGTGGGCCGTGGCGTTTGCCCCGGACGGGCGCACTTTGGTCACCGCCAGCCTCGATAAGACCATCAGGTTGTGGGACCTCAGCAACCGAGACCAACCTCGGCCGCTGGGCCAACCCCTGACTGGTCATACCAGTGCGATCTACGGGGTGGCCGTCTCTTCGGACGGGCGCACTGTGGCCACGGCCAGCGAGGATCGAACCGTCAGGTTGTGGGACCTCAGCAACCGAGACCAGCCTCGGCCGCTGGACCAACCCCTGACCGGTCATACCCGTGCGGTACGGGGAGTTGCTTTTGCCCCGGATGGGCGCACTGTGGCCACGGCCAGCGAAGACCAGACCGTCCGGTTGTGGGACCTGCATGACCGGAACCAGCCCCGGCCGCTCGGCCCGCCTCTGACCGGCCACACCAACGCAGTGTACGGAGCGGCCTTCGCCCCGGACGGGCGCACTTTGGCCACCGCCAGCGACGACCAGACCATCAGGCTGTGGGACCTCAGCGACCAAAACCACCCCCGGCCGCTCGGCCCACCCCTGACCGGCCACACCAACACGGTGTACAGGGTGACCTTCGCCCCTGACGGGCGCATCCTGGCCACCGCCAGCACTGATCAAACCGTCCGGTTATGGGATCTCAGCAATCGGGAGGAGCCCCGGCTACTTGGCTCACCCCTGACCGGCCACACCGGCTCGGTGTATGGAGTGGCGTTTGCTCCTGATGGACGCACACTGGCCACCGCCAGCACCGATCAGACCGCCATGGTGTGGGAC
Organism: Actinomycetota bacterium; assembly: GCA_030860695.1. Taxonomy (GTDB): domain Bacteria; phylum Actinomycetota; class Actinomycetes; order Mycobacteriales; family Pseudonocardiaceae. The sequence continues at coordinate 5,398 of JALZHU010000243.1, read as the reverse complement.
CTCAGCAACCTTGACCGACCCCGGCCACTGGGTCCACCCCTGACCGGCCACACTGGGGCGGTCTACGGGGTGACCTTTACCCCGGACGGGCAGAGCGTGGCCACCGCCAGCGACGACGAGACCGCCATGGTGTGGCAGCTCAGCAACCGGGACCGACCCCGGCCACTGGGTCCGCCCCTGACCGGCCACACCGGGGCAGTAGTCGGGGTGGCCTTTACCCCGGATGGGCGCACCCTAGCCACCACCGGCACGGACAAGGCCATCAAGCTGTGGGACCTCAATGACCGGAACCACCCCCGGTCACTTGGCCCACCCCTGACCGGGCACACCGGGGCGGTATACGGGGTGGCGTTCGCCCCAGACGGGCGCACCCTGACCACCGCCAGCGACGACCAGACCATCAGGCTGTGGGACCTCACCGACCGAAACCAGCCCCAGCCGCTGGGCTCACCCCTGACCGGTCACACCGGAGCAGTACGGGCAGTGGCGTTCGCCCCAGACGGGTACACCCTGGCCACGGCCAGCATTGACCAGACCATCCGGCTGTGGGACCTCACCGACCGCAACCACCCCCGGCCGCTCGGCCCACCCCTGACCGGTCACACCGGCTTGGTGTGGACGGTGACATTCGCCCCGGACGGGCGCACCCTGGCCAGCGTCAGTGACGACCAGACCGTCAGGCTGTGGGACCTCACCGACCGAAACCAGCCCCGGCCGCTGGGCCCACCCCTAACCGGTCACACCCGCGCGGTACGGGCGGTGGCGTTCGCCCCAGATGGGTACACCCTGGCCACCGCCAGCATTGACCAGACCATCCGGCTGTGGGACCTCACCGACCGAAACCAGCCCCGGCCGCTCGGCCCACCCCTGACCGGCCACACCGGTCCGGTACGCGGAGTGGCGTTCGCCCCGGACGGGCACACCCTCGCCAGCGTCAGCAATGACAAGACCGTCAGGCTGTGGGACCTCACCGACCGCAACCACCCCCGGCCGCTGGGCCCACCCCTGACCGGCCACACCGGTCCGGTACGCGGAGTGGCGTTCGCCCCGGACGGGCACACCCTCGCCAGCGTCAGCCTCGACCAGACCGTCAGATTATGGGACCTGCCCCATTTCGAGAGGTTTACCGGCAGCGATCCGGTGGGAGAAGCCTGCCTCCGAGCCGGCGGAGCGCTCGATGAGACGACATGGGATCAATACGCCCCCGGTGTCGGCTACCAAGACACCTGCGCAGGCCGTTGACCCATCGGCTCGAAACGTCCAGCCTCTAAATGGAGTCTCCAGCGACTGCCGCGATCCCCGAAATGCAAACCCCACCCGCCCCATCGGACGCCTCCGCGAACAGCCGGCCACTCAGCAAGATCACAAAAACAAATCGGCTCAACGGTCACGGACGGCGAGGAACCTCCTCGGACCTGAAACGTGGCAGAGCACATACCGGGGACGACCGGCAGACAGTGATATGACATGCGTCAATAATCACGGAACAGAAGGCTTTCATCACCGTTCCTACGCTGCCCAAAATCCGCCAATTCGTAGTGCAATCGGTCTCATCTTCATTAGATCTGTCCACATTCATCAGCATTCGGACCAATACGACGATGCAAGTCGCGGGCGCGAGCGTTGCGTGGCGAACTATCATCCAGGTTCATGATCAGAAAGTTGAGTGGTTGACCCTTTCCATGGCCACCATATACCCTCGGAAGCCAACGGTAATATGCGATAGCATTTCACTCATTGCGCTTTCGTAACCATTCCCCCTACGCGCCGCATTACCGCCAACTCCTTTACGGTGGTCTGATAGCGGTTACTACCAGGAAGAAGCCTCGCAATCCTCACCTAGTTCATCGGAATTGGAGTGATCAGAGTAAGGTAAACGTGTTCGGTGGTGACCTCGGCCGCGCAGCTCGCCGCAAGCAATGCGTAGGCAAACTCCTCGCCGCCATTGGGTTCCGAGAGCCACCACGCGGCAGCGTCGACCAAGGCCAGCCGCTGCACGGCGGACAGACGCGCCTCACGCTCACCCAAGAGCGCCACAGCAGCCAAACGCTGCCGAGCAGAGATCACACGCGAACCCCGAGACGACCCCACGACCGGCTCATCACCACCACCGAGCACCGCAGCGGCCAACTCCAGCGCCCGCGACAGCTCCAGCTCATCCAGATGCGGCCGCGTCGAGTGGTGAAAAATCCGCGACACCGACGACCACTCCTGCAACACCCGGGCCACCGACCGGGCGCGCCAGGGCGCCAACCGGAGCACCACGCTCGGGGACTCCTGATCGTCCAGCACGAGCATGCCACCGTCTAACTCCACCACCTCACCGTGATCCAGCACCACCCGAATCCGGTCTGAGTCAAGTTGTCTAGGGTCTGGCATCGGGTCTCCACCCTTCCAAGCAGGGTTGGTGATCAAGGCCGTGGGCCGGTGCTTGCAACACCAGCCCTCGGCCGCCTCATCAAGGGCGGGTGCGCCCCTGATCTCACTTGCTCATACGGCGCGAAACCAGGTCCCGCGCCTGGTCCGTCCCCCCCGCGCACTACTAGTCTCGGCGGGTCGGCGTGCTGCCATTGGACTGGACACAGCACCGCCAGTTCGTCACAGATCGGCCCTGCGTCCGGCTGAGCGGAGTCAGCAAAAAGTCAGCAACCGAGCGTCACGGGATGCCACCAGAGCACCTGATGTGGCAACTCACGAGCACGTGACGGCACCCGTTGATACTGCCCATCACGGTGTACGCGCGTTCGGGACGAAGAGGCCGTGGGTTCAAATCCCGCCACCCCGACAGTCTGAAATACCAGGTCAGCGGCTTGTGTCGTTCGGTTCCTGGTCGATTTCCGCGTCAGGATCGGTCCGTACAGCTGCGAAGTACAGCAGCGACTGTTAGCCATCGAGGCTTGCCCCCAGCCGCTTGAGCGCCTCCCGCGTTGCTGCGGAGGACGCTGATGCGTACACCTCCATGGTGACGTCGAACTGCGCATGTCGGAGGATCTGCATCACAATCCGTGGGTGGACATCCAAGTCGACAAGCAGTGTTGCGCAGGTGCGTCGGGCGTCGTGCACGGTGATTTGCCGGACCCCAGCCGCTTCGCAGCGTGCGGTGAAGTAGCGGTTGAAGTTGCGTGGCTCGATCGGGTCGCCGTAGCGGGTGGTGAACCAGGTCTGATTGGGTCCACGCCTGGCCGGCGGCTTCGCGGGTCCGGTCCTGTGCTGCTTGTCGTTGCTTGAGCGCTGTCAGGCAGATTGACGGCAACGGCAGCGTGGCATCCGAGGCTTGTGTTTTGGTCTCCCGGTGGAGCAGCTCGCCACGGACCCGTTGGAGTTGTCGGCCGATGGTTAGTTCGGCTGTATCCAGATCGACATCGGGCCAAGTGAGTCCGAGGACCTCGCCCTTTCGTAGACCCAGGACCAGGATCAGCACATAAGCGGCGTAGAGCGCGTTGTCCTCGCGGCGCACTGATTCCAGGAACGTTCGCGCCTCATCGCTCGACCATGGTTTTCTCTTGCGTTGGCGCCGTGTCGGCAATTGGGTCATGGTCACCACGTTTTTAGTGATCAGCTCCTCCCGGGCGGCCGAGGACAGCGCTGATCGCAGCACGGTCCGAAGATCACTGACCGTCCGCAGTGACGGCACCGCACCGCAGCACTTGCCAACCGCGCAACAGCGACGGGCCTTCTCCGGCCGGCGGGCGTCCTTGCCCTGGGCGCAGCACTGGCAGCTATTCCGGACTTTGTTCAGCCAGGTCTGGACGTCGCGCACGGTGAGCTTGTCGAGTCGCTTGCCGCCGAGGCCCGGCACGATGTAGAGCCGGGTCAGGGTTTCGTAGGTCGCGTACGTCAGTGGAGCGAGGTTGGGCGCCACGATCTCCTGCAACCAGTACGCGAGGTATTCAGCGACCTTGGGGACCTTCGTCGCGACGGGGCCGCTTTTGGCCTGCTTTTGCAGATCGATCCACCGGCCGTGCAGCTCGTCCCGGTCCTGGCCGTAGATCCATTTCCGCTCGCGGGTTCCGACAGGCGTAGTGACCCACACATATGCGGCGTAGCCATTACGGTAGGCGAACAACGATCCTTCGCCGTTGGCTCTGACTCTTGGCGTACTCATGCGCACGCCTCGGCGACGCGACGGGCGACGTACTCGTCGACCCATTCAGGCAGGATGCGTCGGTGGCCGCCATCCTTGAGTGAGCGGATCTGCCCGGAAGCGACGAGGAGCTTGGTCTTGGACAGGCCATAGCCAAGCTGGTCGGCGACCTCGGCCACGCTGTACCACTTGCGCGCGAATCGCGGTTCGATCCGCAATTCTTGCAGCTCGTTCACCGGTGCTGTTCCTTCCGATGCAGTGGCGGTTTGCTTTTCCTTATGCGGCGTTACGGGCGGCTTGTCGTTGTTCGCGTGCTCGGGCAGCGGCGGAAAGCGCGATGGTGATATCTCCGGTGGTGAGATAGCCAACTCCGGCGAATTCCCAATGCGAAACGACGAGGGTGGCATCCTCATCGAGGAGTTCGCGAACGTGTTCAGCGGCTTGGCGTTGGCGGTAGGCGCGGCGTTCGCCGCGGATCGCACCGAGCGTGGTGGAGTAGCAGCGGCTCTTAGAAGCGAAATGTCCTCGAAAGCCAAGCATATGGACCCACCGGCGCAACCCTTCATAAGCACGGTGTTCGCCGAGCTGCCAGGCGACACGGACCAGCTGGCCTACGTGGTCAGGGGCATCAAGTAGCGGGAGCGCCTCGGGGGTGATGCGTCGCTCGCCGAGGCCGAAATCTTCGGCGCTTTTGGTGGCGTATTTGGCGATATACCGAGCGGCATGTTCGGGTGTCAGCTGGCCGGCCGGGCCACTGTTGACGGTCTGGGTGTCGAGTTGTGTCCCGAAACGCAGCACCAGATCAGGTCCGCCGGGCATCTCGACGGTGAGCCGCACGTGCGCAGCGGCCTCGCGGATCCCTTCAGCCAGTCCGGTCGCATCGATGCTGAGTTGTGGTGGCTGATAGTCCTCCCCGGGGCCGTCGAGGCGAATGAGCGCATGGAAGTGGACTACGCCGCGGCGTTGGAATTCCGCGACCTTCACAAAGGACACCCGGCACCGCCGCGCGAACTCGCTGGCAGTCAAGCCCGCCTGTCGCGCGAGGACGCGGCGTAGGGTGATAGTGAATCGGCGCCAGAGTTCGGGGGCGTGCCAGTTGAATGCGATGTGTGCGGGGTAGTCGTAGCAGTCCGGGCAGATCGGGTGCCCGAGTCGGGGGTCATCCTCGGTGTGGATGGTGGTGCACCAGGCAGGGTCCCGGCAAAGTCCTCTCTTAGCTGGTGAGGAGTAGTTCTACGGGTCTGAGTGGGTCCCATGCGTGATGTCGTAGGGCATGGGCGATGTTGGTGGCGCCGGCCAGGCGGAGGAGGCTGA
>JALZHU010000242.1 GCA_030860695.1 Actinomycetota bacterium | reverse complement strand
GAACTCGACGCAGTCGCCGACGAACTCAATAACCGTCCACGTCAGACACTCGGCTGGCTCAAACCAACCGAAGTTCTCAACAAATTCCTGGTCGAGGCTGGTGGTGCATTCACCACTTGACACCGCCTAGCTTCGTTGAGCGCAGCTCGGATGGTGCGATGAACCTGATGCACTCTGCCCGGCTTGGCTCCTGCTCTTGTCATTCGCCGGTATAGGTTTTCCAAATGCTCGGGCTCCAACTTTTCTAGCTTGTGCGCGCCAACGCCGGGAATGAGATGTACCCGCACGGCGACCTCGTACGCAATAAATGCGTTTTCTGTGATGACCGGTGGGGCGACGATGGATTCAAGCCAATGGTTTAGCCACTGTTCGACCGTCCAAGATTGTCCGGACTTGCGGACTTTGCCACTGTCGCGCTGCTGTTCCAGTTGACGAACCTTTGCGGTAACAGCCGCTTTCGTCTTGCCCCGAACGTGTCGCCGGTCTGGTTTGCCGTTGTCCTTAACGCCGACGGTTACATAGCCGTGCCAGGAGTTGTCGTGTTCACTGAGATAGATACTCGATCGACCGTTTGCGGTACGGGTCTTCTTCTCGCGTGACTTTTCGGTCTCCTAGGCGGCTTTGTCTGTAGTGGCCTGTTGACTAACGAGATGTGTGGTGTAGGCGCGAATTGAGTCGATGTGGATCCGGCGTAGGCGACCGATCAGTACTGACTCGAGTTCGCCGGTCTTAACTAGGGCGTAGGTCTTTGTCTTGCCGATATGGAGCAGTTGGGCGGCCTCTTCGACGGTCAGCAGCACCCGTGCCGGCATTGGCCGCGATGCGGATATTTCTGGAGTAGGGGTCTGTTCGGTCATGAGGACGGCGAGCCGGGCTAGCAGGTCGGCGATCTCGGTGGTGCGGGTGTCGTCGCTGCCGCGTCGAGAAGTGGCAGGGGTACTCACGGTCGCGTCCTCCGGTTGAGGTTGGTTGGTACGGTTATTGCGGTTACCTCGGTTACTTGCTTGGTCAATGAGCGGTAACCGATAGAGCAGAGGTAACCGATGGGTCGGTTACTCGGTGCGGATCGGTAAAGCTCGAAAACTTTTATCGATTGATCTTGAGAATTGTGTGTTTGTCTTTTGGGCCTTATGCGGCGTCGCGGGCGGCGTTTCGTTGTTCGCGTGCTCGGTTAGCGGCGGAGAGGGCGAGTGTGGCGTCTCCGGTGGTGAGGTAGCCGACTCCGGCGAATTCCCCGTAGGAGACGACGAGGGTGGTGTCCTCGTCGAGTAGTTCGCGGACCTGCTCGGCGGCCTGGCGCTGGCGGTAAGCGCGGCGTTCACGCCGGATGGCACCGAGGGTGGTGGAGTAGTGGCGACTCTTGGAGGCGAAATGTCCTCGAAACCCGAGCATATGTACCCATCGGCGCAGCCCGTCATAGGCGGGGTGTTCGCCGAGCTGCCAGGCGACGCGAACTAGTTGGTTGACGTGATGGGGGACGTCGAGGAGTGAGAGCGCCTCAGGGGTGATGCGGTGTTTGCCGAGACCGAAGTCGTCGGCGCTTTTGGTGGCGTATTTGGCGATGTAGCGCGCGGCGTGCTCTGGGGTGAGCTCGCCTGTTGGGCCTCCGTTGATGGTTTGGGTGTCGAGTTGTGTCCCGAAACGCAGCACGAGGTCGGGCCCGTCGGGCATCTCGACGGTGAGTCGCACGTGCGCGGCGGCTTGGCGGATCGCCTCAATCAGCCCGGTCGCATCGATGCTGAGTTGTGGTGGCTAGTAGTCCTCTCCCAGCCCGTCGAGGCGAATGAGTGCGTGGAAGTGGACCAAGCCGCGACGCTGGAATTCCGCGACCTTTACGAACGATACCCGGCAGCGCCGAGCGAACTCAGCCGCGCTCAAGCTCGCCGTCCGAGCGAGGGCGCGGCGTAGGGCGATGGTGAATCGGCGCCAGAGTTCGGGGGCGTGCCAGTTGAACGCGATATGCCCGGGATAGTCGTAACAGTCAGAGCAGATTGGGTGTCCAAGTCGGGGATCGTCCTCGGCGTGGATCGCGGTGCACCAGCTCGGCCGACCATGTGGGCACAGCTGTGGCCTGCCACGAGCGGGCCGGCATCGCGCGGGCCCGCCGGTTCGGTCGACGCGGGTGGTGTGCACTGGCCCGAACCCGGGTGCGGTCAAGGTGGCGAATACCAGCGGGTGCGATCGGATGGATTCGGGGACTCCTTTGCGGCCACCGGCGGCGCCGGCGTAGAGCAGTTGCCACATGTCGCCGGCGTATTCGTAGGAGCAGGACGGGCACACCGCCGCCCGCCGGTTCCCGCACCGGATGAGCAGTACCCGGTCCGGTTCCGCGTCCGTTGAGTAGGGGACCCGGCTGCCGGTGGTGGTTCGGTGTTCGACGTGCCCGCGGAGCCGGACTGGCCGGGAGCAGTGTCCGCAGTGTGCGAGTTGCTCGGTCCAGCGGTCGAAGTCCGGCCGGCCGGCTCGGTTGACAATCTCCTGCACTGTGCGCGGCGGGAGAGTGGTCGTTGGGGTCATCGTCAGGCCCCGGGTGTGTCGAGAAAGGGCCTGTCCGTGGTGGAGTCGTCCGCCGCCCAGGTGCGCAGCTCTGCCAGGGACACGCTGCGGCGTTGGCCGGCTGTGAGGTCGGCGAACCGGACCGGGTCGTGATCCTTCGCGCCGCCGTACACGGTCAGCGCGACAGCACCTGCCGGGCTAGTCAGGGTGCTGGCGAGGGACAGGTGCACGCGGTCGCTCTCGGGTGGCCGCCACGCCGTCGCGGTGATCGCGGTCAGGGTGTCGATCCAAGCCAGCAGGTCAGTCGCGAGGGTGGGCACGGTGTCGGGACGCAGCTGTGCCGCGACCTCGGAGTGCCCCCACCGGGTCGTCACGGTCAGGAACATGGGTTCTGGCACGGCGTGGTCACCGAGGTGCGCGGCGAGTAGTTCCGCTGCCTGCACGAAGGTCATGCCAGTGGGGGTCGTGTTAATCACGCTGCGTCTCCATGAGTCGATCCACCGGATGGGGTGGACAGGGCCGGGACTGCGGGTTCCTGGGTGAGGGGGCTGGTGACAAAGGCTTCGAGTTGCTTGATCGTCTGGTCGGGGACCCAGCCGGCGCGGATGCGGAGGGGTTCTCGGATTCCTTCGCCGAAGACGTAGCCGACCCCGGCCTCGATGTCGGTGATCCGGTTGGCCCAGGCGCCCCGCTCGTAGGCCTGGTCGCCGAGCACCATTCCCACGTGCGATCTCGCGGAGACCCGGAGGCAGATCCGCCGGGGGAACAGGTCCCGGACGGGGACGGTGTCCTTGGTGGGTTCCTGGACGTATCCGCGTACGGTGAACCCGAGAGCCCGGCCCTGCGTGGTCAATAGCGCGATCCGTTCGGTGATCGCTTCCCGGGTCTTGCGGTCGGTGTATTTAGTAAGGGCGGCGATTTCGTCGAATTCCAGCAGCTCCAGCGGATGATCATGGGTGATCGGCACCACCCGCACGCGGCCAGCGAAGGCGGCTTTGCGGGTCTCCATGGCGTCGATGAGCTCATCGAGCACCGTGAGCGCTTCACGACCGGTGACGGCGTAGCGGTGGAAGATCCGCCGCCCGTAGGCCAGTTCCATGCCCTTGGGGTCAATGCCGGAGACCCGGAGGAGGCCATCTCTGATGGCGGGAGCGATAGAGACCAGGGGGCACCAGGTCACTGAGTTCTTGCCCGCCCCGGTCTCACCCGCGGTCAGGGTGTGGCTCCCGGCGAGCGGGATGTACCAGTCTTGGCCGTACTCGGTGCGCCCGGCCCAGACTCGCCGCAGATCCACAGCCTCACCCGGGACACTGGCCAGTGCGGCGAGATCCGGGCAGCTCACCGGGTCGGCGAGCAGGTTGCGGCGCTGGAAGTCGATCGAGACCACGTTGGGCGTGAGTTCCCGGACCTGGTAGCGCGCCACCCCACGGGCCGAGGCCAGTGCCCGGGTGGCCTCGTCGACGTCTTCGGGTTTCTGGCCGGGCAGGAGCCGCACCCGGACCAGGTCCCACGACGCGCCCGAGCGCACCCCGAGCACTCGGGGTAACTGCGCCGCTGCTGGGCGCCGGCTGCGGCCCAGAGCCCGACCGAGGGGAGGGAGCGCGAGCACGACCGGTGCCCTGTCCTGCTTAACGCCAAGGCCGCAGGCGTGCAGCCACTCCGGCAGCTTCGGGGCATACACGGTCCAGCGCAGCCACCAGGCGCGCAGATGCCGACCCGCCCACGCATCAAACGACCTCAAATCGAGCAGCCGCCACCCGATCAGCACCCCGGCGCACGCGCCCACGGTGATAGCCAGCGACACCCAGCCCCACCACTGCCACCACGCCAGCACCGCCACGACGGTCAGGCTGGTTCGCCAGTGGATGACCGTTTGGCGCAGCGCCCATAGCACGGCCCTGATCACCAGCCACATGGCGAACACCACAGCCGCCACGGCCGCTAACGCTTCCACGATCTTGATTAGCGCGTGGCCGATCTTGGCCAGCACCCACACGAGGACACCCAGCGCGGCACCGCCCGCGATCAGTACAACGGTCATGTGCAGATCCATCAGCACTCACCGCCGCAGCACCGGGAGTCACTCGCGCCGCGAGCGGTGACGCCGATCAGCCACCGGTGCGGGTACTTCAGGGCGTGCTCGCCCCGCCGTAGGGTCATGACGGCTCCTCTTGTCCTGAATTGATGGGTGGAGCGGGGCGCCCGACCAGCCTTGGTTTCCAGGCCCGACCGGCCGGGCGCCGTATCTAGGGGGTGATGGCCTCAACCCACGCTGTCCGCGCGACGGTGGCCTCGTCTCGGGCGAGTTCGTAGGCGCCTTAGGCCTCCTGCCAGGCCACGAACGCGGCACGCTCAGCCTCGGTCGCTTCCTGCACCAGCTGCTCGATCTGCTGGTAAGCGGCTTCACGCTGCACTGCGTCGCTGATCATGGGAGCGGTCATGAGGCACCCGCCGCTGCGGCCGAGCCGGCCCTCGGGGAACCTGTTCCTGGGGTGGTTAGTACCGGGACGATCGCGTCCGCCCGGAACGCCACTCCGCCCCGGCCGTCGATGTTCCAGGGCGTTGCCACCAGCTTGACGACCATGACTGGCTGCCGTTTGCCGATCTTGGGCTCTCCGGCGGTGGTGACTTTGATGACCTCCGCTCCGGTGTCATCCATCGCGACCAACTCAGTCACATGCAGCGGCGCGCCGGTGTCCCGATCCGATTTCTGCCGGCCGTCGTTGTCGTTCTTCGGCTGCGGAGCCCGGGACACTACGAACTCCACGCCCTCAGTTCTGATTTCCAACTGCATTGTTTGCCGTTCCTCCAGATCGGTCGTTACGAGCCGTTCGACCCGCACGCCAATCAAACGGCGAAACATCCGATCTGAGGGGGTCCGCGAACTAGTCCCGAACTAGTCCCCGGCTAGTCCCGACGCCCCCAAATGACGGCAGCTGATGCACCTGCGCCCGTGGTTAAGGGCACACCGCCGGGCCCGGCCGCCCGCAGCGAAGCAAGCAATCTCGGCTTAGCCGACCGTGCCAGCGGGCTTGGCCTTGCCGCATCGGATAGCCAACGGTGCGCTGCGAGGGAGACCCCCACCTGTACTTTCCCTCCTCCCGAAGCAGGGGCGGTCCAGGGCAGCGCCCTAGCCGCCGAAGACCCTCGGGTCTGCTGCATCCCGCAGTTGGGGACTAGGAGCGCGGTCGCGACGGACTAGCTGGCGGACCTTCCAGCGGTGTTGCGAGGCCGTTTCGATCAACTCATGTCAATCATGCCGGGGAACCACTCGCACGAGCAGGTCTGCGCATCGCTTGCTAGGGCGGCGACATCGTGAGCAACCCTTCTGTTGGCCAGGACAGCGACTCTGCCATCAGCCAGACGCTCAGGAGTCACCGTCGAGTGATCGCGACGACGTGCCAGGCGCACGGCACGGCAGGCTTCACCAATCTGTTAGTAACCAAGGAAGGTGGGTTCATCGTGCTGAATCCGCATGTGGGGAACTGCTGCATGCTGCGGCTCGATGAGCAGGCCGCGACCGCGCTGTATCACCTTCTGGGGGAATGGCTCGGATACGAGCCCATCGAGGGCTGATCGGGCCAAGACAATCTTCCTCGCACCGATTCCTATTAGCTTGCTCCGCGGGTTTCCGGCTGGCCGTCAGTCGTCAAGTCCATATTCATACGGAATGTCAAGGAGTGCCGCCAACCAGCTGTGGGACCACGTACCGCGTGAAACGGTCGATCGTCCCCCTCAGCCCCAGCGAAACCCGGTGCTCGCAAAAGCACGAGACTCCCAGGGATCGTTTCCCATTCCTCGATGATTGTCCCCTCTCGGTTCACGCAGTGGACGAGCGGCGCTGAACCTTGCGACGTTACGATGACGATAAGGTAGTGGTTCCGTAGTCCGTCGCGGTGTGGCGATACGCCTATCGAGCCGGGTCTGTAACGCATGACGGCAATGTCATTGGGAAACCATCGGTCGCTGCCGTCGATTCCATGCCCGTCCGCGTGTACACGGCTGATCAGCTCACGGCGTACTTTCCGCACAGTCGGGTAGTTGTCAAGGTTGGCCTCCGTAATACGGAAAAGGTCCGCATCCTCACGAACACGGTATGGACCAATCTCGCTCGGTAACTGCTCAAACGCTTCGCTCTGGACCTCATGCTGGAGACAACGACAGCAGTCATGATCTATCGCCTTCTCGACGAACGCCATACCCGAAGTTGCGACACGCAGGAGAGCATCGCGAAGGTCAAAGTAAGGTACAAGTGCCTGCATCGACAAATCCCCTACGAGAATAACTCACCTCGATAAACCAAAATTTGCTTATCACCGGCAAGAACGTAGCGGGCCACTTCCACTGGTTGCCCAGTGCTGGCACTGTATGTGCGCAGCACTACACCGACAGGAGTACCCGGCAGAAGACGTAAAGCGCGGACCTCGTCGGGTAATGGCATCCGAATCACCAACTCGTCTTCGAAGCGTCGGAAGTCGATCCCGAAGCGATCCCTAAGATTCGCGTCAATTTGGCCGGGTGTGACATTTGCCGGGTCGCCAAGTAGGCTGTCACCTTCTGCGAACTCTGCTGGGAAGTAGCTCTGCGCTATCTGTAACGGCTCCCCGTCGAGTAACAACAAATATCGGCGTGTAAGGACACGCTCGCCAGTATTGATCCAAAGCTTGCTCGCAACATCAGGAGGACATTCCACGAACTCAACTCCGAGCAGCTTTGCTTCTGCATCCCGGCCCGCAGACCGGGCCTGTGTCAAGAAACGACGCGTAGCCTCCAACCGCAACATCAGTGGCGGGCGTTCTCTCACGAAAACACCACGGCCACGGCGCCCGATGACCAAGCCCTCGGCCTTCAGAACCTTGACAGCCTCACGAACTGTCTGCGCAGCGGTGCCATAGCGCTCAACAAGTTCACGTTCAGACGGTAGCTGACTACCCGCGGCCAACTCACCGGCGTGGATAGCGCCGCGCAGCTCGTCGGCGATCTGCCGATACGGCGGACGCGGGTCCGTCGGGTCAACGGGCATGAGGCTCCTTCGCTACCTCACCAGGGTACTAGCGAAACTCCTTGACTCGATCAGACCGGCACGCTAAGTTCCGCGCTAGTTCACTACCTCACTAATGAGTCAGTGAAGAGCTGGAGGTGACGACCCGGGAGTTTCATGGGCTCCGGAATCGGCGCCTTGGAGCGGACCGACTGCGAGGCGGCGAAGGGGGTGCTCAGTCGTGACCACTGACAGCGAGCGCCCCCGACTGCAGGAGCTGCGCACGGAACTCGGTTGGACGCAGCAAGAGCTGGCCGACCGGTGGCCGACCGGCTCGCGCGACTAGCGTGGATGGAGCGCCATGAGCGCGTCGGGGTCAACGCAGACATGGTGGCGAAGTGGGAACGCGGCGCGAAGGGCATCAGCCCTCGGTACCGTGAGCTGCTGTGCCGGTTGTTCGGCGTAACGCCGGACCAGCTCGGCCTGAAGAACACACCCCGCACTGCTACCGAAAGTATCCGGCCACGGACCGATGATCAGTCGCTGGTGGCAATGTTGGATCGCGCCGCTGGCCTGCTCGACTAGCTCGGCGCCGCAGGAACCGCCCTCGCCCCACATATGCTGCACGTCTGGAAAGACGCGGTGACCACCCGCCGCACCATGTTTGGACTGCTCGACCCAGGCGCCACAGATCCCGTGGGTTACGCCCGCGCCGCCACTGCCACTGTGGCCGACTTCGAACACCTCGCCGAGCGGTACCACGCCCTAATGGGGTTCGTACCGGCCGGCCGCTGATGCGGCAGGGTGGTACGCCCTCAGCCGCCGGTGGGTGAGCACTGTTGCGCCCAGAGTCGATGTGAGCTCTACGTATAGATCGGGCCCCTGC
>JALZHU010000472.1 GCA_030860695.1 Actinomycetota bacterium | reverse complement strand
ACCACCGCCCAGCTCCAGCTTCGCTGGGTTCCGGTTCCCACCAGACGTGATCCTGGTGGCGGTTCGTTGGTATCTGCGCTACGCGCTGTCGTACCGGGATGTCGAGGAGCTGCTGGCCGAACGCGGCATCATCGTCGACCAGGCCATACCGGCCCCGAATACCCCGGAACCCGCCACCCGAGGCGACACTCGGGCCACCGGACTGCCCAAAACCCCCAACGACATCCCATAAAGATCAACTACTCGACCTAAAGATCAACTCATTGGCCTACTCGCGGACTGCTTCTATGTGTGTCAAGGACCGTTGGGGCGGTTCCTCCTCTCGTGTGAGCCGGTGGGCGCGCACCCTGGGAGTGGCGGTCACACATGGAGCCGGCGGTGCTCGGCGACGCGGCAGGCTGGGCTACAAATCGGCGGGGCTGGCCGCGCTGGTTTAGTGGTAGGTGGAAGGTGTGGTTGCAACCTCATCGTTGGCAGTGCGGGATCAGGCAGTCGGGGTGATCTGGACACAGACCCATGAGCCGGGCTGGGGTGAAACGATATTCGCGCTGCTCGCTTATGCGCTGGTGCTGGTGTCGGGGGTCATCGCGGCGGTGAGGCAGCGGTAGAGCTGGCGGGTGATGTACCGCTTGATGCAGCGACGGATCTCGCGGTCGGTTTTACCTTCGGCGCTGCGGCGGGTGACATAGGCCCGGGTGGTGGGACAGCAGCGCATCCGGACGTTGGCGATGGTGTGGATCGTCTTGTTCAGCGCCCGGTCTCCGCCCCGATTGAGCCTGTGGCGCACGGTGCGCCCGCTGGATGCTTCAATCGGGCTGACCCCGGCGAGGGCGGCGAACGCGGCGTCGTTGCGACACCGCCCGGCGTGGGAAAACGACACGATGGCCTGCGCGGCGCTGACCGGGCCGATCCCTGGCTGTTTTAGCAGGTCGGGGGCGAGGTCGTTGACGATGGCTGTCAGCTCGGCGCGGTTGGCCTTGAGCGCGCGAGCCGCCTCCCGCACGGCCACGGCCAGGCGGCGGATCTCGCTGTGGCGTACGGCCTGCTCACGGCTGGCTTCACGGGGTTGGCGGCGCCGGGCCAGCGCACGCAGCACAGCGTCGCTGAGGCTGCCCCTGGCAAGGTCGCGGTCGGTGTCATCCCCGTCGCGGAGCAGCGCGCGCAGCCGGTTGGTCTGCGCGGTGGTCGTGGTGGTCAGCTCCTGGCGAGCGGTGAGCAGGATGCGCAAGGCTTCGCGGTCCCCGTCGGCGCGCGGAGTCGGCAACTTCTCGGCGTCGAGTTGCAGTGCGGTCAGTACGGCCAGGTGCGCGTCGATCGGGTCGGACTTGCCCTTGCCCCGGCGGGTTTTGCGGGTGGGCTGTTCACACTCGATGACCATCAGCCCGGCCGCGGCGGCCGCTCGGGCTAGCCCGGCGCCGTAGCTGCGGGTGCCCTCGATGCAGAGCACCAGCCGCGGGCCCGGAGCCTGGTCGATAGCCCAGGCCAGCAGCTGCGCGTAGCCGGCACTGTCATTGCTGATCGAGCGGGTGGCGATCGCAGCGCCGGTCGTAAGGCGAGCTCGGCATGGTGAGTGTCGCGGTGGGTATCGACGCCGATGACGCCGTCGATGAGTTCTGCCAACATGGGCACTGGCCGGTTGTCCTTTCTCGGGCACGGTCAACGTCAGCGCCGGCCTGGGTAAGGGTCACCGAAGTGGCATATCTGTGATGGGTCACGCTCACGCGGACATGCTTCTGATCAAGCCAACTGGTGGGCCAGGCCGGCGCCGGCAACCACGACGGACAAGTCCCGCGGAACGGCACGCCAAAGCGGCCAGATTCGGGTTGAGTCACGTCCAGGTCACCGGCACCGAGCCTGGTGGTCCTCCACCCAGGAGCACCGCAGCGACACTCACAGATTCGGGTCAGAGGGCGCCGATAGTCCGAGTGCATGATTCTTCAAGTCTTGAAGTTCGCGATGACCTGTTCGATGACGTAACGGATTTTGTTGACCTGTTTATTGAACTCTTTCTCCCACTCCAGCAGGTTCCGGTGAGCGGGTTTTTTGATGGGGGTGAGCATGTCGTTGCCGACATATCCCTTGTCGCCCATCCAGTTGCCGGGCTCACCGGCGAGGACGCCGGATTCGTTCAGGCAGTAGGTGTCATGACGACTGCCGCTGATCGGGTCGGAGATCCACGCGAGGTCTCCGGCGAGGGTGCATGCCACTTGCACGTTCAGGCCGGTGGTCTTGTGCTTGCCGGAGTACAACTCAGGGTGTGCGGTCCAGCACCAGCAGGGCAGCAAGGTGCCATCGACGATGTAGTGGGCGTGCGGGCTGAGGTCCTCGGCCACCGGCACATACTCTGCCAGTGCCGTGCTCAGCAGCGGCGTCAGGGCCGTGACGGCCCGGCTGATCGTGGACTGAGACACCCCGTATGACTCGCCGATCTCGGCTTGAATTCGGTTTCTCCGCAAATACGTCAACGTGACGACCACGGACATGAACAACCCCAGAATCGGCGGCCACGTGACCTTCTCAGCCTGGATCCACCGCCCGAATTTGAGTGATCATTCCAAGCTTGTTTAACGATCTTCATTTGGCCGTGCTCGATTGTGGGCGCGTGGTACCTGCCGGCCTGTGGTCCGGCTTGTCCACGTGATG
>JALZHU010000241.1 GCA_030860695.1 Actinomycetota bacterium | reverse complement strand
CGGCCGTACGCCGCGACCCGCCGAGAGACCCCTAGCGCGTTCCCCAATAGATCAGCCATCTCGACTAACCGCAGTTTTCGCCCGCCGTACCGGTACGACGAGCGCCGGCGCCACAGCACCTCACCGAGCCCGCTCTCCAGATTCCTAGACCTAGGAAGCTCGATCCACCCACCGGCCATAGCACCAGTTTCACCGAGAACTAGTACTGGTAGGGGCCGAGCGCAGTGCTTCTACGATGTCCGAAACGTCCGCGCGGACACGACATCACCGAAATGCTGCCCAACCTGGTCGCCCCGATCCTCGTCTACTCGACGCTGTTGATCCCGACCAACATCCTGTTCGAGGCGGCGCTGTCCTTCCTCCGTTGGCGTCCGGCCACCGACCCCCACCTGGGGCGGGATGCTGTCCGAGGCCACTTTTCGATGCTTCCACTTGAGGTATAACCACCCATACCAAGGGTCAGCAGGTCTGGTCGACCTGACGCCTCATGATCTGGATCTCGCTAAACGTGGCGAGTGATTCCGTGATCTCAATCCCTCAATGAGCTGTTTGATCTCATCATTGACCGCCTGCTCGCTGCGCACGTGGATCTCACCCAAAGTCGCTTCAATTCCATGCCTCTGAATCCATCTTGTAACCAGAGGGATCGCCTCGTTGAGCGCCATGAGCGGGTTATCGTGCACGGCATAGACCCTGATGTCGAGGCCGGGCGCATCGTCGACCATTGGATAGGCGTACCACTCCTGCTGCTCTCCTGACTCACTCAACTGCTGCAGAATCTCGCGATCGGGAGCTACTGTGGTCACATACCTAAGGTCGCTGACCCATACGACCTGTTCCACCTGCGCCAACAGCTCACGCTCCATCCGATATCCGTTGCCTGGACTGCTGCGCAGCAGCACCTGAACATAACACCGGCAGTAGGCATTACGCACTGGCCTGACAACTGTCAACGGCGCTATTGCACCCGATGGAGTGACCCCGCCATGCCCCACTTCTTCTGCACTGGAATTCACCAATGATGATGCACGTGCATGCGAACGGCGCCCGAAGTGTGCTTCGATTTCTCAGCTCGACCGGGTCGATGAACGCCGCACCCGCCCGCCCCAGCCTCGCGCCAGGGTAGGAATCATCCCGGAACCGAGGCCCGCGGGAGGCACTTGTGTTCGGCCACCGAACTGGGTAGCACTACCTGCCATCGGCTGAGCTCGTGAAGAACAGCGCGATCTGACCGGCCCGGAGGGGCCGGCTGCCGCATGTGCTGGCCGTGACCGACCTCGCTACTGGCGGGGACCCACTCCGGGGGCGGCGTGACCGCGCCTGGATTGGTCTGCTAGAACGGGTGAACGCGGCGGGAGTGACGTGCCATGCGTGGGGCCTGCGGCGGTAGGAAATGCGGTGCATGATCTCGTGTGTTGGCTGTGGGAAAGATGAGGGGGTTACTTAATGGCGGCCTCAGTTCCTGATGACGTCAAGTACACCAAGGATCATGAATGGGTGCGGCAGCGTGAGGCTGTCGTCGTGGTGGGTATTACCGATCACGCCCAACGGCAACTCGGAACCATGGTCTATGTCGAGTTGCCAACGGTCGGTGACCGATTCGAGGCGGGCGATGCGTTCGGGTCGGTGGAGTCGGTCAAGGCGGTAAGTGAGGTATTCGCCCCAGTCAGCGGTCAGGTCGTCAAGGTTAACGAGGAACTCTCCGAGTCTCCGGAACAAATCAATGATGACCCGTACGGAAACGGGTGGCTGATTGAGATCCGGATGGCCAGCGCCACCTCGGCAACGGAGCTGCTCACCCCAGCCGAGTACGCAAGCTACATCCGAGACGAGGAGAGTTAACCTATCTTCGGAGATGGTCACGCTAGCGTGCCACCAGCCTTTTCGCGTGGACACCTGGTGTCGGTGTAGTCGTGGCTTGACCGTGCCCACCGTGGCGCCGACGATCCGGGGCGATTCGCCGCGTTGGCGGTGACGCTCCGAATGAGGACGGATCGCGAACCGGGCGGCTGGCGCTTTTTGGTGACCCGCGCGCCCGCTGGGCAGTTTGCAGGGATCGGCAACCAATTGCAACAGGTACTACGGGTCAGAAGCGGCAGGCGCCGACGCCGACCTCCTGGTTACGGGCGATCGCAGCCTCGATGCCGGGACGGACCTGTTCAGCGGTGAGCGCGTACCCGATGGCGTGGTCCCCGGGGTCGCCGCCGAACACGACGCCGCCGACCAGGCCGGCGCTGGTGACGAAGGGTCCACCGGAGTCCCCCTGCTTCAGCTCAGCGGTGAGGACGAGGATCTCGCGCCGCGCGCTGCCCTCCCCGTAGATGTCGCGTCCCACAGCCACGATCCGGCTACGCACCGTCGCCGGCCGCACCACCATCTGCGACTGCGCGTCGGGGAATCCGAGCGTCACCCCCTCGGTGCCGCGGGTGGCCTCAGCGTCGGTCCAGCCGATCGCGGGCGCCTGCACGTCCGGAGCGGACAGCACGGCGATGTCGAGCGCGGGATCGACGTGGATTGCGACGGCCGAATGCTCGCCGACGGCATCCCGCACACGCAACCGGTCGAAGCCGGCGATCACGTGGGCGTTCGTGACGACGAACCCGGGCTGGGTGACGAATCCGGTCCCGGCGCCGATCTTGCCACCGCAGCCGAGCGCCAGGATCTGCACCGTGCTCGGCTGCCCGGCCGCGGCCGCAGCCCGCACCGCTTGGTCGGCGGTGGGTGACACGGGCGGCGCCGTGATCCCACGACCCGTGCCCACGAAAACCTGCGGGAAGCCCTGGTCGTCGAGGTAGCCAGAGATGCGGCCGACAACGTCCGGGGACGGCGGCAGCGCGGCGTCGAGGGCCTGGACGGCCTGCGAGCCGCGGATCTGCTGCGCGAGGCCGGGGAACGGGCCCTGCGCCAGCACACTCGACAGCAGCCAGACCACGAGCACCAGGCCGGCAGCGCCGACCCCCATGCCCGCGACCCGGTCCACCTTGCCCATCCCGACACGATGCACGGCACGGTGCAGGCGTAAGCCGATTCTGACGCCGATGCCCTGGCCGATCAGCGCGGCAACGAAGAGCACGCCGAGCGTCAGGAGCGCGAGGCCCTGCCCCGGCTGGTCGGCGAACAACCCGCCGATCCAAGGCGCCGCCCACATACCCACGAGCAGCCCGAGCGCCAGACCACCGAACGCGGCGATTTGAGACACTGCCCCCTGCCGCCAGCCTCGGAACAACACGTAGACCAGCAACAGCAAGAGCACGGCGTCCAGCACGTTGGGGGTGATGCCACCGATCTCCACGCAGCTACCTTCCCCCTTCTCACCCTAATCGTGGATCGTAGCCGTGTTTGTCGGCTCGTCGATCATGTTCGGCGCGAGTGCCGCTCGACGCCGGTGACGTCCAGACACCTCCTCGGCGTACGCCCTCGTTTGTACTGCGGGGGTGCCCTCTAGCCGACGGGTTCAGCGTCGGCTATTAGCCGGCAAGGCGGCGTGCGGTGTCCCTGAGAACCTCGGTAAGGCAACGCTGGGCTGCCGTACCCATGCTGTTGAGTACCACCTGCAGCCGTCGAGCGGTGTGCAGATCAATCTTGCCGATCATCGCTACCGCTCTACCGGTCAGGGCCAGCAGGACGTGTCGGCGATCGTTGGGATCGCGCGTACGGCAGACCAACCCGGCCCCGGCGAGCCGATCAACCATGGCGGAGGTGGCCGGCGGTCGGGTACCCAAGGCCTCAGATAGCGAGGCCAGTGTGATCGGAGCCTTCGCGCTGATGAAATGCAGTGCAACCAGCTGGGCCAAGGTCATCTCGGTTCCTGCCCAGGCGGCGGGGCGGGATGACACCATCTTCCGCAGGTGATCGGCAAGCCAGCGGGCATCATCGGCCGTCACCATCGACGGTCTGGCCTCTCCATTAGTTCCATCAAGCGTCGGTAAGCAACCAAGGTCATTGGACGAATGCCCCCAGACCGTTGCCTGGACGGATCCGCTCTCGGCGGGCAGCGTTGTCGTAACAGGCTCGGCTCAGCGCTTCCGTGTCTTGACCCAGCGCCCCGGTTGGCTCCTTTTGTCGCGGGAAAGCCCGATCCCCCTGGGAATCCATCAACTTGGCAATCATCACTGCCGTCTCTCCTGTCGCGCTTCCTGTCTCACCGGGGACGACCGTGTCAACGTGGGCACAGCAGCGACGCCCGCCTCAGCGTTACGGTTTATACGACGATTCTAGTACTTACTATACTAGTAGTACCTTATCCGCATGTCCCTCATGGCAGGCCCTGCCGATGAGCGCAGCAGGACCCACGGCGCGTTGGCCAGCGCCAATAGGGTCCGCATCCTTGACCTATTACGCGGCAGCAACACCCCACTGGACGTACTGCAGATTGCCGAGCAAAGCGACCTACACCCCAACACAGTGCGCTTCCACTTAAAGATCCTCGTCGATGCCGGACTCGCCTGCTGCCGCACCGACCCTCGCCGAGGGGCCTCCGGACGCCCCCGGCTTCTCTACACCGCCTCCACGGCCCACCCAGACACCCTGCATCAGCATGGTTATCAGCTGCTTGCCGACATCCTTGCCAGCTACCTTGCTGCCAACAACAAGATCGCCACAGGACTGCCCGAGGACGCCGGTCGTGCGTTCGCCCGCCGCTACCGGCGGCCTTCGCAACCATTCGCCGAAGTCTCCAGCGACGAGGCTGTGCGCCAAGTGATCGTCATATTCACCGAACTCGGGTTCCAACCAGAACTGGTCAGCCACGGACCACACCACCGAATGCTGCTGCACGCCTGCCCATTTCGGGCCCTCGCTATTAAGCACCCCGATGTCGTCTGCGCAGTGCACCTGGGCTTACTCAAGCAAACTCTCGCCAACCTCAGCGCCGCAGTCCAGGCCACCGAACTCGAGCCGTTCGTCACCCCACACCTGTGTGTCGCGCACCTCGCCGTCGCCAGCAGGTCCCGTCGAACCAAGACCAGCCCCGCATAAACAGATGGCAGACGACAAGGGCTGATGATTTCGACGAAGACCGGTTGTGGGTAGATCCCCTCGAGGTGAGGCCGTTGGCCGCGGACAGGCCGGTGACGAAGCGGGCGGCTCCTCAGTCGTTGGCGTGCCGCTCGGCCAACACCTTGTGCGGTACCTGCAGCAGGCGCAGCAGGGTCACCAGCGCCAGCCCGCCAATCAGGTTGCCGAGCGCGGCCAACGCGAACAGGCCGAGCCAGTCCGGGTAGCCGAATGGCGCACCAGCGTGCAGCGCGGCGAAGCAAACCAGTGAGGCGACGATCGCGTGGTTGATCTGCCCGGCACCCAGCAGGAAGCCCATCACCGTTGCAGGCACCAGGCGAACTCCGTCGGAGTGCGCGGCGTGCTGCAGGTGCGTCATTAACGTGATCAGCATTCCCCCAATCAGTGCCAGCGCGAAGGCACGCCAGGTGGTGCCCAGCTCGATGTAGGCGTTGGCAGCGTCGATCGCGGTGACCCGCAGCGCGGGGAAGCCCGCTATCACGATCCCCGTCACCACCCAGCCCCCGGCGAGGTTCATCACGGTCGTCACTGCCCACAGCCGGCCCAACGACGGCAGTGAGCCACGTTTGGCCACGACCGCGGCGACCGGCACCAGGAAGTTCTCGGTGAACAGCTCGCTGCGCGCCAGGGTCAGCGCGATAAAGCCGATGGAAAAAGCCAGCCCGGCGAGCACGACGTTGTGCGTAAGGTGCTCGACGAGCAGCAGCGCGAGCACCCCGGTGCCGACATCGAGGCCGCCGAGGAAGCCAGTGGCCAGCAGGCCCGGCCACGAGCGTCCCAACCGCTGTTCACCCTCATCGAGCAGCCGTGCAAGAGTTTGCTCAGAATCCTGCTGAGGGACATCGGGTTCGGTGACGTTGCGTCGCTTCATAGTCAGACACGGTATGGGCTTAGAGCGAACAGCGCCGGCCGAAGCGCAAGGTCACCAGATTCCGGGTACATGCTCCCCAGGCACGTGCTCAACGGGCCGTCAATCGATGCTTAGCTAGCCCGCGCCCCTGCTTGGCGTTGTCACCGGCTGGCGATGTGCTCCCCTGGACCGGTCTGCTGTCATGGTTCGGCCGGCTGCCCGGCGACATCCACATCAGCCGCGAACACGTCCACGTTACGTACTGATTACCTCGATGCTCTTGATGACTGCACTTATCGGCTCCTCCCGCGTCTTGAACAGGCCGGCTACCCCGTCGCCTATGTGAAATTTGACGGGCCGCTCGACATGCTTTGTTGCTCGGCATCGCGCGTGCTCAGCCGCTGGGAGCGGCGCGGTTGCTGGAACGTGGCAGGCCTCAGCCGGGAAGGGTCTCGCCGCCGATCGGGGCGAGCACCTCCCCGGTGTAGTAGCTGGAGAGCCGCTCGGCGGCAAAAAACACATAGCTCGGCGCGATCTCGTCTGGCTGCGCGGCCCGGCCCATCGGCACCTGCTGCCCGAATGAGGCCGTCTTCTCCGGCGGAAATGTGGCCGGGATGAGTGGAGCCCACACCGGACCCGGTGCCACGGCGTTGACGCGGATGCGCCTCTCGACGAGGTTCTGCGCCAACGAATAGGTGAACGCGAGCACGGCGCCCTTGGTGGCGGAGTAGTCCAGCAGCGTCTTATTGCCCCGCAAACCGTTGATGGATGAGGTGTTGATGATCGCTGCGCCCTCGGGGAGATGCCGCAGCGCGGCCTTGGTCGTCCAGAAATGGCTGTAGATATTGACCTTGAATGTGTAGTCAAACTGCTTGGAGCTGAGCTCTTCCAGCGACTCCACCGGCGCCTGCGTCCCGACGTGGTTGACGAGGATGTCTAGCCCTCCAAGCTCCTCAACGGTCCGCTCGACGATGTCCGTCGCGTGCTGCTCGTCAGCAAGCTCACCGGGCAACAGCACCGCCCGCCGCCCGGCGGCACTCACCAGGTTTGCGGTGTGCTTGGCATCCTCGTGCTCGCACAAGTAGGCGATCGCGACGTCGGCTCCTTCCTTGGCGAACGCGACTACGACGGCACGACCGATCCCGGAGTCGCCGCCGGTGATGAGTGCCCGCTTGCCCTCCAGCAGCCCGCGCCCGACGTAATCGGTCATCTCGTCTTGCGGCTTGGGATCCATCTGGGCGGTGGTGCCCGGTCCTGGCTGCTGCTGCTCGGGCTGCTGGCCATGCACATTTGCCACAGGGACTCTCCTTCAACACGGTCGGGAAGTAGTGATCGGACCGGCTTGGGCCGGGATCGAAAGGCTCGGGATGTCGTTGGCTGCTGGCAGGTTGCGCCTGTATTCCCGTCGCTTCCGCCGCGGAAACGTTCTAGAAGAGGGCGGAGCTCGTTTCTGTCGCCGGAGTTGGGTGGTTGTCGCTGCGGTCAGCGAGGTGGCCGTTGGACGAGCGCTGGCACGGCTCGTCAGCGCAAGGTGTCTGTATGCATCGACTACCCCGGAGGACTTTCCTGCTCGCCACTGGGATGGCGATCACCGGCGGGTGCGGGGAGCCTGTTTCACATAGCCGTGCAGGGCAACCCTCCGGCACGGTGGCGCCACAGAACAAAACCGATGAACGTGTGATCTATGTCGCCCTTGGCGACTCGATGTCCATTGATTACTACGCCGGCGGCGAAGGTCGCGGCGGTGCGAGCCTGCTGGCGCGCAACCGCGACGACGACTTCCCCGACTGGCGCGGTCGGGATCTGGCAACACTCGATCCCACCTTGGGTTACCACCTGCTCGCCACTAACGGCGCCACCACCAACACGCTGTTGGATTCGCAGCTTCCGCAGCTGGAGATGTCCGCCATCGCGCCCACGGTCGTGACGATCACCGTCGGTGGCAACGATTTACTCGGGACATACAGCGACACACAGCGCGCTCGAGACGTGGTGTCGGTGGTGCGCACGCGTGTCGGGCAGGCCCTCGGGAGACTGCGCAGCCTGCTGCGGCGGCCCAGCGATCCGGTGATCGTCGGCACTGTCTATGACCCAAGCGATGGCACGGGCGATGCCTCGCGGGTGGGGCTGCCGCCGTGGCCGCAGGTCGTCGACGTGCTGGCCGAGCTCAACGCCGGGTTGCGTGGGGTCGCTGCCGAGCACGGGGCCCGGGTTGCCGACATCCACGGCTACTTCCTCGGTCACGGGCTGCGGGCCGGGAACCCGGCCCAGGGTAATCCCCGGCCAGCGAACCGGGACCTGTGGTTTTGCAACGTCATCGAGCCCAATGCGTGGGGAGCCAGCGCGGTACGCGCGGCGTTCTGGGACGCCCTCCACGCTGGCTGATGTCATGGGGCCGTCGGTCAGGCCTGGCCGCCGTGACGTGTGTAGTTGTTGTTGTGTGGGCCGTGCTTGGGGAGCTGTACAGTGGGCGTGTTGTGGTAAGTCCTCGGCCTATTAGTACCGGTCAGCTGCACACCTTGCGGTGCTTTCACTT
>JALZHU010000240.1 GCA_030860695.1 Actinomycetota bacterium | reverse complement strand
GCGGAGCGTGGCGGGAGCGAGCGCATAGCCGGATGCAGCGGCGGCGCGTCCGGGCCGTGTCGGCCCGGCTTGAAGACGTACAGAAAGTCCTCACCGCCCGTAGCTAGAAGACGTACAGAAGTCCTCACTGCCGTAGCTAGGAGTGCGTACCAAGTGCTATTTGATCTCCATGACGTAGCGTAGTTCGTAGCGGTCGGCGGCGAAGACGATGTCGGCGGTTTCGACGGCGATGTCTTCGTCGACATCGGTGCCGGCCACACGGAACGTTTGGGTGATCTCGACGACGGGGCGGTTGGTGGGGAGTTCGAGGCGACGGGCTTCTTCGGGAGTGGCGTTGCGGATGTGCAGGATCTCTTCGACCTCGTTGACGTGCAGGCCGATGTGGTCGAAGCGGGGCACGATGCCTTGATCGGCAAGTGGGCCTTCGTGGGGTAGCTCGATGTCGGTGCCGGCGGTGAGGGCCAGGGGTTCCCAGGATGTGCTGAGGGTGACGGGCTGGGGTGGGTTGCCCATGCGGATGAAGTATCGAGTCAGCACGACCGGATCACCGTTGGTGATGCCCAGACGGGTAGCGATGTCGGCCGGCGCGGTGGTGCGGGTGGTCTCATGCTGGACGTCCACACCGACTGCGGAGGCTTCGGCTTCGCGGATGTAGGCGCGGGCCTGCTGGCCTCGGAAGTAGCGTTGCGGTGCAATCCGAGTCAGCCGCGCGGGGCGTCGGACGAACACGCCCTTGCCCTTGACTCCGTAGGCCAGGCCCCACTCCCGGAGGAGCTTGACCGCGCTGCGGGCGGTGATGGTCGAGACATTGTGCAGCTCGCAGAGCTGGCTTTCGCTGGGGAGCTTGTCGCCGTCGTGCAACTCACCAGTGATGATCTTCTGTCGGTACTCCTTGGCGATCTGCCGATACCGGGGCTCGTCGTCATCGTCAGGCCAGTCCGGGTGAGGCCCGAAGACTAGTTCACTCATGATCTTTCCTTCCGCTCGGTGACGAAAAGTCATCATCCCACAACCTCGTATGTTGACATTCTCTCATACTAAGTATTATCCTTGTATACGAGGTCGCCTGGACGGCGGCATCACGGAGCGACAGGAAGGAGTTGTGATCATGGGAGCGCCGAGGAACCTACGGTTGTCGGCGGACTTCGACGAGTGGTTTCCCCAGGGCCTGTACCTGATCGGGCAGATCGTGCCCGTGACCGAGTACCAAACGCAGGAGGACCGAGCGCGCAACCGGCCACTGCGACCCCGGCTAGACGAGGTGACTCGGCTGCCGCTGTATCGGGGCACGTTCGCCGACCCCTCAGCGGAGAAAGACCGGGAGAAGTCGGTCACTGTGGAGTTCGCCGCGACCGTCCAGCCGGTACCCCCACCGGCCGTGCCCGGGGTGCCATTTCGCCCGGTGGTGCTGGAAGGCATGACCGTCCAGCCCCGCGCGGAGGCCTCAGGCCAGGCCAAGTGGATCACCTGGGTCATCCGGGCCACCGGCATGACCGCCCCGACCACCGGCTCCACAGCCGGCAAGGCGGCCGCTCGAGGGACCGGCGAGGCTGACTCGGGTGTCAAGGCGGCGGCATGACCGGCCCAGCACAATCTCAATTTGACGCCTGGCGCCGGGCGGAGCCGCACACTGGTGGCGTACGTGGGCTGCGCTCCGACGAGAAAGCCCTGGTCCTGTTCCTCGATCCTGTCAGCCTCGTTGTGGCCATGCCGGCATTGCCCGGCGGTGACCTCGCGCTGGCTCGGTTCTGCCGAGGCCTCGCCCGTGCGGCACGCCAGCTCGCCGCCGCGTCCGACCTCGACCGGCCACCAGACCATCACCGGCGTTGAGTGATAACAAAACAAAGGGAGGGGAGGCTCACTATGGAATCGCACAACCGTAAAGCGATACCGGCAACATGTCAATTGCACCGGGGTCCAAGGGGTTTCGCCAATCTCCTGGTGACCAAACGAGACGGGGCGATTGTGCTCGATCCTCATGTGGATGGCTCCTGTGTGATCTTCCTTGATAAGGACGGGGCCACCGTGCTGCGCGACATGCTAACGGAATGGCTGGAATAAGTCGGCAAGAGATCACAGCGGTGGTCCGACACACCACACAGGTCAGAAGGGGAGGTGATGACAATGAGGTTAGGCAGGCGTTGGGCTGAGCTGGTCGCGCGACGGTGGGCCTGCCGCTGGCGACGTCCGAGGAGATGGCGGGTTCCGATGATCTGGCAGACCCGCCGCCGATGCGGGAGCTACTCATCGCAGCCGGTCGAAAGTCGGCTCTGCGGTGGCTGCCGCAGCCTGCAATAACAGACACCACAAGAATCTCAGAAGGAAATTAACGCACCGGGGTGGTGCGGTAATACTGCACGCCCTTATATCGCGTAACAGAGGCGTACGCGCAGAAGCGGATTCTCCGGCTACCAACCTTGTCCGCTTCTGCGCTGTCCACCCAATCAGGAGTGAACAATGACAAGCATAAACCACGGCGCCGTGAGAGCGCCAGACCCGAACACCCCCCGAATAGGGCGTTACCGATTCACCCAGCATGTGATTGCCGTGTCACTGGGCTGTCCCCGGGTGAGGGGTGGCCGGTGATGCGCCCGGCTGAGTACTCCCGCTGGGTTGACCCGGCCCCGCTGGAAGTGGAACGGCCCCGATTGCCGTGGTGGACGATGCTGCCCCGCAAGCTACTGCTGGCCGCCGCACCGATCGTCACCGTAGTTGTGATCGTGACGGTGGTCGTGTTCGTTGCCCGCCGGGTGTGGCGCTACCCCCTGTCCATGATCGGCACCGCAGTCCTAATCGGCCTGGGTGTCTGCTACTCCCCGTGGGCCTGCGCCGAGCTGGCCGCCGGGCTAGCGGTGCTGGGTGGACTGTGGGCCTGGCAGCACCCCGACTCCTTTTCCCGAATCGTGGTGCGGCAGGCGCGCTCGGAGTGGCGCCGCGCGGTGGTCTACGCCTGGCCGTGGCGGCGAGTGATGGTGTTCACCGAGCTGACCAAGCGCACCGGCCACTCTCAGCGCAAGGTCTACTACCCGCGGCTGCGCCGAGTCCGCGCCGAGGGCTGGCGCGACCGCGTGTCGGTCAAGCTGCTGCACGGACAGTGCGCCGCCACCTACGCCGCCCATGTGGAGAAGCTGGCGAACTCCTTCGGTGCGCACTCCTGCCGGGTCCGGGTCGACAAACCGCGGCGGATCTGGCTGGACCTGATCCACACCGACCCCCTCGCGGCATCCCTGGCCGTTCCACCGCTGGCGCAGCCCGGCACCGGGGTGGACCTGACCCGGGTGCGCATCGGACGCATCGAGACCGACCGGCCTTGGCTGCTGCGGCTGCTGGATCGGCACGTTCTCGTCGCCGGGGTCAGCGACGCCGGCAAATCCTCGGTGATGTGGGCGGTGCTGCGCGCGCTGGCCCCGTGGATCCGCGCCGGTCTGGTGCAGGTGTTCGGCATCGATCCCAAAGGCGGCATGGAACTCGGCCGCGCCCCCGGGGCGTTTCACCGGCTGGTGTACAGCAACGGGCCTGAGGCCGTCGAGCTGCTAGAACAGCTCGCCACCCTGACCCGGCAACGCGCCGAGACGTTGCGCCGGCAAGGCAGCCGGAAATGGGGCCCGTCCTCGGGGCAACCGTTCGTCCTGCTCATCATCGATGAACTCGCCGACGTGATCGCCTACCAACCCGACACCGGGCTGCGCAAACGCGCCAACGCAGCATTACAGACGATCCTGTCCCAGGGCCGAGCCCCCGGGGTGTGCGTCATCGGGCAGATCCAGGACCCGCGCAAGCAGATCATCGACTACCGGCACCTATTCTCGATCAAGATCGCCATGCGCCTAGACGAACCCGAGCAGGTCGACATGGTGCTCGGCGAGGGCGTGCGCCAACGCGGCGCGGCCGCGCACGAAATCAGCGAGGACACCCCCGGTGTCGCCTGGGCCAAGCTCGACGGCCACCGCGATCCCACCCGCGCCCGGGCCTTCCACAGCACCGACACCGACCTTGACGAGCTGTCCGCCTACCTCACCAGCGGGCACCACCACACCCCCACCCTGCTACTGCCCAGCGGACAAGGAGCCGCATGATGATCACCACCGTCATTGGTCTGCTCGACGCCATCCGCACCCAGCTGACGCAGTTCGACGTGCCGGCACCGTGGTCGGTGACCGTCAACACCTACCTGGACCCACCCAACCTGACCCTGCAGATCACCTGCCGCGAACTCGCCGAGCTCGCCGGTGCGCTGCTGGCCTGGGCCGACACCCTCACCGCGGTCACCGCCGAGGCCTGGCGGGTTCCCGACGGCAAGTCGGTGCACCTATCGATCACCGGCCGGCTGCCCTGCGGTGAATCCCTGCGGATCTACGGCGCCGTGCCGGTCACCAAGGACGGCATCGGCGCCGACCTCGCACCCGGTGCAGCCACCACCATCCCCCTGGTGGCGCTGCGTCGCCTGACCACACCCGGGCAGGTGATGGTCTGATGACCACGACCCAGCCCGCCACCCTGGACGTCACGCGACTGACCCGGGCGCAGCGCGCCGCGCTGCCGCTCAGCGCTGACGTCGCCCACGCCCTGGCCGACCAGCACGGCGTGTGCGTCCGGCCCTTGGCCATGCGCCGCATCGACACCATCACCGGCCGCGTCGACGTCGTCCCCGTGCCCTGCGGGTCCACCCGAGAGGACCAGTGCCGCCCGTGTGCGGACAAGGCCCGCCGGTTGCGGATGGCCCAATGCCGGGAAGGCTGGCACCTCGACTCCGAACCGGTCATCGAGCGGGCCACGCCCAGCGAGGATCACACGGCGCTGATGGCCGCCCGGGCCGATCTCGTTGCCGCGTACGCCGAGTGCAAGGCCAACGGTGATGAGGCCTCGTGTGAGCAGATCACCGAGTCCGTCGCCGAACTCGACGCCCACCTCCGGGCGACTGGGGTGCGCGGACGGCTGACTCCAGTGGATCCGCTGGCCAAGCCGACCCGGCGCTCGACCCGCCGTCGCCAAGATGCCCCGGACCTGCCCCGGCGACCCGTGGCGCGGCACACCGTGGGGCGTGTGTTCGCCGGGCGCTACCGGCCCTCGACTTTCCTTACCCTTACCCTCGACTCCTACGGCCGCGTGGGCAGCACGGGTGCGGCGGTGGATCCCGACACCTATGACTACCGCCGCGCGGCGCGAGACGCGATCCACTTCCCGGCGCTGCTGGATCGGTTCTGGCAAAACACCCGCCGCTGTGTCGGCTGGGATGTGCAGTACTTCGGCACCGTCGAACCCCAAAAACGCGGCGCCCCGCACTTCCACGCCGCCATCCGGGGCGCCATCCCCCGCGCCGAGCTGCGCGAGATCACCGCGGCGACCTACCACCAGGTCTGGTGGCCCGCCCATGACCAGCTCGTCTACACCGACGACCGGCTACCGGTGTGGGACGCGCAGACCAAGGGCTTCACCGATCCCGACACCAGTACACCCCTGCCCACCTTCGAGCAGGCCTGCGCGGAACTCACCGAACCCGCACACGTCGTGCGGTTCGGGCCACAGGTGCACGTCAAGGGCGTCTTGGGCGGTACCGAGGAAGCCGGCCGCCACATCGGCTACCTCGCCAAATACCTGACCAAGAGCATCGGGCAGGCGGCGGGTCTGGATGAGACCGCGACGGATCGCCAGCGCGAGCACGCTCACCGGTTGCACGCCGAACTGCAGATCACGCCGTGCTCACCGCGATGTGCGGTGTGGCTGCTGTATGGCATCCAACCCCACGGCGCCCGACACACCATGATCCCCGGACACTGCAAAGGCAAGGCCCACAAGCTTGACCACCTGGGCATCGCCGGGCGCCGCGTGCTCGTGTCCCGCAAGTGGTCCAACAAGACTCTCGATGACCACCGCGCCGAACGCGGCGAATTTGTTCGGCAACTGCTCGAACGGGCCGGTATCCAGCCGGCGCACGGCGTGGCTGACGGCCCGTACCTGTGGGAACGCACTGCTCCTGCCGATTCCGATGTGCCACCCCGGCCCGTGCTGCTGCTGTACGCCATCGCCGAACGACAGCGATGGAAGGCCGAGTACGCCGCCGCGCAGCTCGCTGCAAGCGGGGAACCATCCGGCAACTGTTCGACAACCAGCGATCAAGCCGCCTGAGAGGGGGGATCGAGCATGGCAAGGACAGTCGTGCAGGTAGAACCGCTGTGGACTATCGAGGACGTGGCCGCGTATCTCCGCGTCCCCGTGCAGACGCTCTACCAGTGGCGTCGTAAGAGCATCGGCCCACCCGCTAAAAAGTGCGGACGGCACCTTCGATACGACTCGGCCGCCGTTCGGGCCTGGGTCCTAAGTGATGCGGCTTAACGATGGGGCACGTGCAGGACACCTGGTATCGGACGATCATTGACGCTGCGACAGGGAAGCGCACACGTGAAAAGACAGGATTGTACGGCAAAGGACAGCGTTACCGTGTGCGTTACCTCGATCCCGAGGGCGTCGAGCGGAGCAAGAGTTTCCCCGACCGTCAAAAGAAGGCAGCTGATGATTTTCTGGTGTCGACGGAGAACGACAAGCGACGCGGGACCTACATCGATCCGAATGCGGGAACCCAGAGCTTCCGAGCGTATGCCGAGGAGTGGTTGGAATCGCAGACTTTTGAGGAGTCGACTCGGGAGGCGGTCGCCCTGCGGCTCAAGAAGCACATCCTTCCACACCTCGGGCGTCACACGCTGGCTGCGTTGTCGCCTACCCACATTCGGACCTGGGACAGGGAGATGCAGAAGCTCGGCTTGGCGCCGAGCTACCGGCAGGTGATGTTTATCCACGTGCAGACGATCCTTAACGCGGCCGTGGATGATGAGAAGATCCGTAAGAACCCGTGCAGCGCTTCCTCGGTGCGCAAGCCGCAGATCCCGCCGAGGAAGGTCAAGCCTTGGCCGTTGGAGTGGGTTCATGCGGTACATGACGCGCTGTCGGATCGGTACCGGATCACGGTGCCG
Organism: Actinomycetota bacterium; assembly: GCA_030860695.1. Taxonomy (GTDB): domain Bacteria; phylum Actinomycetota; class Actinomycetes; order Mycobacteriales; family Pseudonocardiaceae. Next base: position 1,438 of record JALZHU010000240.1, on the reverse strand, counting down.
CTCGGCGCTGGTGTCGGTCTGCGACAGGGCGAGTTGTTCGGTCTGGCCCTCGATGACGTCGACTTTCTCGGCAAGACTGTTCATGTCGTTCGACAAGTGAAAATCGTGGGACAGCGACCGTGCTTCGGGCCGCCCAAGCGCGGCAAGACGCGAGATGTCCCTCTACCTGACTCGGTCGGCTTGGCGCTCGCGCAGCACATCGAGCGCTATCCGCCAGTAGCTGTGACCCTGCCGTGGCAGGAACCGGATGGCGAGCTGGTGACGGCGCGTCTGATCGTCTACACCCGAGAGCACACGCCGGCATGGCGCCCTGTGTTCAATCAATGGACGTGGAAACCGGCGCTCGCCCGGGCTGGTGTGCCTTCCGTGCGTGAGAACGGGATTCACGCTCTGCGGCACTTCTACGCCTCGACGCTGCTCGATGCAGGGGAGACCATCACGGCGCTGGCTACCTACCTCGGACACTCCGACCCCGCATTCACGCTGCGCGTGTACACGCACCTCATGCCTTCCAGCGAAGAGCGCACCCGGCGGGCAGTCGACGGCGTATTCGGGCCGGCGTCGCCAAGCACTGACGGCATGGCCACGGCATGACGGCATGAGTGATCTTCTCCGCCGCAGGCAAGAGCACGTTTCCTGTGCTGAATTACAGCTTCTGATCCGCTCCCCGTCCACCTGCAGTTTTCCTGATCAACACGCTCACAGGCCGTGTCCAGGCCGTGTGAGCAGCCGAGCCGTGCGTCGATCACTCGGCGGGTCCGTTCGTGGCTGGAGGGCATGAGGTATGTGTACGTCCGGAGGGTGAAGCCAGAATCCGCGTGGCCGAGGTACTCGGAGAGGGCTTTGATGCTCTCCCCGCCGTCCATCAGCGCCGAGGCGTAGTAGTGCCGCAACGCGGGAACATCGCCAGGTAGGCGTCCAGCTCTGACAAGAGGCTGCCCGATAGCAGCACATCTCGACCGACAGGCCGAACATTTCTCCCTGCCGGAGCCCACCGCCGGTGCCGAGTGAAACGGTGATCTTGGCGCCCGGTGGCAGTGCCAACCACACCGCCTTCAACCGCGCATCGGGCCACGGTGTGACCTTCTGCTGACCCCGTTGCGGCTTCGTGACGCTACGGGCCTTGCACGGGTTCGCCGCGATCTTCTTGTCATCGACGGCAGCGCTGAGGATCGTCGAGACATGCACGAAGCACACGTGTCGATAGCTCGGCGCGGTGCCCCGGTCCATCATCCAACGTATCCAGTTGCAAATAACTGTCGGCGTGATTGACCCAAGTTCCATGTTCCCGAGAAACGGATACGCCTGGTTTTGAGTCGAGACGGCGTATTACTGCGAGTAGTGGGCTTGAATGCCTGCAGTCATCACAGAGCCGATCAATACCGGTCGGGAGGAAGCAATAGCTTCCGCACTGCCGGCGGGTTCGCCAGGTCAGGCG
>JALZHU010000034.1 GCA_030860695.1 Actinomycetota bacterium | reverse complement strand
TGCGTCCCGGGAAGTGCCGGGCGGCCGGACCGCCGCCGTCGCCGCGGCAGAGGCCGCGCAGCTGCGTACTGGCTGCGCCTGCGTGGCGGCGCTGCTGATACTCGGCGACAGCGAGGCACTGCGGGCGGTCGCGGCCCGCCCGGGCGTTCGATCGGTGCACGCAGCAGTCCCCAACACACCCCTTCAGGGCATTGCGATCTCCCCGCTGCTGCCCGAGCAGGTCGACACGGCGGGACCCGTGCCCGACGACGGGCCGGTACCACCCTGATCGTCCGAATGTGCGCCGTCCCGTTACGGGACTCGTGATACGCCGCCGTTGACGCCGTGCGTGGGCGGCCAGTTACGGCAGAGCTGACATGGGGATTACCGCGGCTCGGGACCGAGGGCGTCTGCCGCGAGGTCGATGCACTGCCGGCAGATCCATACCCCGGGACCCGCGACTAGCCGTGCGGCCTCAGAGGCTCGGCCGCAGAACGTGCAGCGGCACCGTCCGGCGCGCTGTCTGCGTAGCTTCCAGCGTGGTCCATGGTGTGGCTCGAAGCAGCGGAGTTTCTTTTTGATCGCTGCGATGACGCCAAGGTACGTAAGCACCCGGAAGGCTCGCGAACCACCGTCGTGGCCAGCACGAAAAGGACGTGCTCGGTATCGACGTAGCCGTCCCCGCGCCGATGTGCGAACACGGTCACCGAGGTGAGCGGATCGTCCGAATCCGGCGGCGCAGGCGCAGCGAATAACCGGCGCACCTCAGCCCGGGCGCGCTCGGCGGTCACCCCCAACTGCCAGGGTCCACCCACGATGCAGCCGCCCTCAGCGCGACGCCAGTCGCGTCGATACTCAAGCACAGCGGTGGCACGATCGCTGACCGGGGATATCAAGGCTGCGGATACGTAACTCCTCGAAAGAAGCCAAGAAGGAGTGAATTGAGCGCGGGCGACAAAGAATCGAACAAGAATATTATCGCGTCTCCGCGCGCCGGAGGATCCGGTCGTCCTTGCCCGCATCGCCGATCTTATTTCTTCCCATGAGGTAGTGGACTACCAGGGCGAAGAGAGGAGCGCAGCTTGACTCCCACCGCGCGCCTCCTCGATGCGGCTAACGCGTTATACCGTCACGAACCCTCGCGCTCGCTCCACAAAGTCTCGTACCGCTGGCACCTTAATGTGCGGTTTCATTCGGTGGTAGAGGTCGCGGAGAAGATCCATACCCAAAGTCGAGTCCAGGCTTTTGGCTAGCTCGATCGCCGCGATACCTCGGTCGGCGGCGGCATGCAGGTCGCGTTGCTTGCCTGGCCGCGTCAGGGCATCGGCCAGGTGCGTCAAGTAGATCTGTCGGTCCCGGACAAAGGACTCGTCGAACAAGGCAATGCCCTCATCAAGCATGCCTGCCGCTTGATCAGCGTGTCCTAGTAGTAGCAAGGAGTCGCCAGCCTCAACAATGATCCACGCTGGAATGATCCAGTACAGCCACTGTGGACCATTATCGGACGCAAGCTGCTCCACGTAATCGCGAGCTTTGGAGATCGCCACGGTGCAGCCCATAGCGTCGTGTCTGGCCGCGAGGGCATATGCGTGCCGGATATGCAGTTCTGCTTGCAAACGTGGACTCCTAAGGCTGCGTGCACCGGCGAGAGCAGTTTCCGCAAGGGTGACTGCTTCAGCGGGTCGCCCTTGATGGGCGGCCTGCTTGGCCATCGAGCCAAGGATGTGTGCCCCCAGAGGCCGGTCGTCCGCGCTGTGTGCTGCACGCAGGGCCGCGACGTTATATCGCTGCGCCAGCCCAGGTTGCCCGTCGTCATAGGCGCCCCAGCTCACAAGTTGTCCAAGTTCGGCAAGCGCGGCGAGGGGTTTGCGGCCGGTAGACTCATCATAAGAAGCCTGATTCAACAGTCCGGCGACCCACGCAAACTCGTGCTGCGCCAGCGATAACACGCTGCCGCCGCCAGCGACGTCGTCCATTGTCCGTAGCTCAGCGATCATCGCCGGAAGCCGATTCGCCAGCCCTGCTGACACTCGACGTCCTGCCAGGCCGGATACCAGCGGCTCCGGTTCGTGCACCAACCACTGATGTGCCGGTGCGGTCAAGGCCGTGCCAGTCAGGGACAGGAAGACTCGGCGCTTCACCCGACTTTCACCACCACCGCTCAGCATGGCTGCCGCTTCGACGGTACCCCCATAACTCCATGGCGCTGTCAGCACAACATCGTCGACCGGCTCCTCCGCCGCAGCGGACGTGCTCACTGCCTCGGCTGGCTGCTCCCCTGCAAGCAAATGGTCCAGATCTTCCACTGAGATCAACAGCGCCTCGGCGAGCTTGGGACGGGCCCACGGCTGCGGCGAGGTCTCGCCACGCTCCCACCGTCCGACCGTCGTGGGTTCAACACCCACGATCTGTGCGAGCGTTTCCTGGCTGTGCCCGACGATCTGACGGCGCTCCGCCAGAGCGCGGCGCTTGGCAGTCACTGCTTTCCCGGCTTTCCACTAGCGGATTGATCCAGTATGTAGCCGGCACACTATCGCAGCAGCGTGACTACAGGCGCCGAGCCGGCAGCTGGATGACGTACGGGTGACGTGAGCCTGTGCTGTCGCCGCCTCAGCCTTCTCGATTGGCTTTTGCCAAGGCCCCAGGGTCGGGTTGCACGCTGAGCTGGTGCGTCCCTTGTGCGGGACTGCCCCCACCCGCTTCCACCAGCCCGGCGTTCCCCGGTCCTGGGGGCCGTCCAGCCAAGACGAGCAAGACCTTGGAGTACTCCACTCATGCATGAGGCCCATGACCACGGACGGCCTGAGCGAACGTTTCCTATCACCTGCCAGATCCACGGGTGCCGAGGATATTGCAATCTCCGGGTCAGCATGCTCAACGGTGAGATCGTGCTGAATCCCCACATTGACGGTTCCTGTGCGCTCAGGCTGGACCGGACTGCCGCCACTCAACTCTTTGACGCTCTTAAAGAGTGGTTGGGATGGGCCGCCTACTACCCTCAGAAACAACCTGCTACGCTTGCCAAGAAGATATGAACCCAGCCTCTATCGAACCCGGGGCGGTTCATTTCTCCGAATCTGCTCAGCTTTATGCTCACTCTCGTAGCGCGCCCATGCCCAGAGCATCGGCGCAACAGCCCGGCCTGCCGGTGTCGAGAGATCCACCGGTCCAGCCCTGACCGTTTCGACCGCAACGCCTACACGTTCGCAAAGATCGATGAACTCCTCCAGCTCCCGGGCGACCGATGGAGCCGATCAGTATGCGACAACGACTCTGTATCGAACCTATGTTCGACTATCCTCAGATGAGGCGGTCAGCAACAGAAAGTGCTCAAATGATGGCTGTGCGTGTCGGGACGCTCTCTGACCAGGGGCTTCGCCACAGTTCTCGGCCAGTGGGTACGAGGCAGCCGAAACCGTCGGGGGCTCACGTTAAGGTGGTCCGTGACGGTCCGCGACCGGACGACTGCATAATGTGATCAAGGAGGCTGACATCCCGGTGTCCGGTGACTCGTTCGTCCACCTCCACACGCACACCGAGTTCTCCATGCTCGACGGTGCGGCCCGGCTGGACGACCTGTTCGCCGAATGCGTCCGGATGGGGATGCCCGCCCTGGCGATGACTGACCACGGCAATGTCTTCGGCGCCTACGAGTTCTGGAAGAAGGCCAACTCCCAAGGCGTCAAGCCGATCATTGGCATGGAGGGCTATCTCTCGCCCGGCTCGCGGCACGAGCGAAAGCGGGTCGTGCTCCCAGGCGGCGGTAACGACGCTGACAACCCGGGTGAGATGTACACCCACATGACGCTGCTCGCGGAAAATACCGAGGGCATGCACAATCTGTTCCGGCTGTCCAGCCTGGCCAGCCTCGAGGGCTACTATTACAAGCCCCGGATGGACCGCGAGCTGCTGGATACCTACGGCAAGGGCATCATCGCCACCACCGGCTGCCCGTCGGGCGAGGTGCAGCGGCTGCTGCAGCAGGACAAGTTCGATGCCGCCTGCCAGGCCGCCGCCGACTACCGGGACATCTTCGGTCGGGACAACTTCTTTTGCGAGTTGATGGACCACGGCATAGACATCGAGCGCCGGGTCCGTGACGACCTCGTCCGGCTCAAAAAGACCCTCGACTTACCCGCACTGGCCACCAACGACCTGCACTACACCTACGCCGAAGACGCCAAGCCGCACGAGGTGCTGCTGTGCGTGCAGACCGGTAAGACCATGTCGGACCCCAACCGGTTCAAGTTCGACGCGCAGGACTTCTACCTCAAGTCTCCGAAGGAGATGCGCGAGCAGTGGGACGGCGAGTTTCCCGAGGCCTGCAACAACACCTTGCGCGTCGCCGAGCGGATGCATGTGGAGTTCACCGAGGGTCGCGATCTGATGCCCCGATTCCCGGTGCCGGAGGGCGAGAGCGAATCCAGCTGGCTGGTCAAGGAAGTCGAACGGGGCCTGCAGCAGCGCTTCGCGGACGGCGTGCCGGATATCCACCGCCGCCAGGCCGAATACGAGGTCGGCGTGATCTGCCAGATGGGCTATCCCGGCTACTTTCTGGTCACCGCGGATCTGGTGCGCTACGCCAAGGCCAACGGGATCCGGGTCGGACCAGGCCGCGGCTCGGCGGCGGGATGCCTGGTGGCTTATGCACTAGGCATCACTGATCTTGACCCGATCCGGCACAAGCTGATCTTTGAGCGGTTCCTCAACCCCGAGCGCGTCTCGATGCCTGATATCGACATGGACTTCGACGAGCGCCGGCGGGGTGACATGATCCGCTACGTCACGGAGAAGTATGGCGAGGACCGTATCGCGCAGATCATCACCTACTCGACAATCAAAGCGAAGGCGGCAATCAAGGACTCTGCGCGGGTCCTCTACGGCCAGCCCGGCTACTCGGTTGCCGACCGGATCACCAAGGCGATGCCGGCCCCGGTGATGGGCAAGGACATCCCACTGAACGGGATCTTCGATCCGAACCACAAGCGTTATGCCGAGGCCACCGAGGTTCGGACGCTGTACGAGGCCGACCCGCAGGTCAAGGAGATCATTGACACTGCCCGCGGGCTGGAGGGCCTCAAGCGGCAGTGGGGCGTGCACGCGGCTGGCGTGATCATGTCCAGCGAGCCCCTGATCGACGTCATCCCGATCCAGCGCAGGGACTCCGACGGCGCCATCATTACGCAATTCGATATGGGCGCCTGCGAAACGCTCGGCTTGCTCAAGATGGACTTCCTGGGCCTGCGCAACCTCACCGTCATCGACGACGCGCTGCGCAACATCGAGCTCAACGGCAAGCCACCGCTGGACCTGGACAGCCTGGAACTTGATGACGCGCAGGCCTACGAGCTGCTCGCTCGCGGGGACACCCTCGGGGTATTCCAGCTCGACGGGGGCCCGATGCGGGATCTGCTCCGCCGCATGGTGCCCACCAGTTTTGAGGACATCTCCGCCGTGCTGGCGCTGTACCGGCCCGGTCCGATGGGCGCCAACGCGCACAACGATTACGCCGACCGCAAAAACGGCCGTCAGGAGGTGCGGCCCATCCATCCGGAACTGGCCGAGCCGCTGGCGGACATCCTGGATGAGACCTTCGGGCTCATCGTCTACCAGGAGCAGGTCATGGCAATTGCCCAACGAGTGGCCGGGTACTCGCTGGGCAAAGCGGATCTGCTGCGCCGGGCGATGGGTAAGAAGAAAAAGGAAATCCTCGACAAGGAGTACAAGACCTTCTCCGATGGAATGCGCGAAGCTGGTTATTCGGAGAATGCAATCAAGACCCTATGGGACATCTTACTTCCGTTTTCCGACTACGCCTTCAACCGCGCACACACCGCCGGGTACGGGCTGGTCTCCTACTGGACTGCCTACCTGAAAGCCAACTATCCTTCAGAATACATGGCCGCGCTGCTCACCAGCGTGGGCGACGACAAGGATAAGGCCGCCGTCTACCTGGCCGAGTGCCGGAAGATGCGTATCACAGTGCTGCCGCCGGACGTCAACTCTTCCGAACGGGACTTCACCGCGGTCGGTGACGACATCCGGTTCGGTCTCGGCGCTATCCGCAACGTCGGCGGCAATGTCGTCGATGCGATCATCCGAGCCCGCACTGAGAAGGGCGCCTATACCGACTTCTCCGATTTCCTTCGCAAGGTCGAACCGGTGGCCTGCAACCGGAAGGTCGTCGAGTCGCTGATCAAGGCCGGGGCATTTGACTCGCTGGGTCATCCCCGCAAGGGACTGTACCTAGTGCATGGCGAGGCAATCGACGTAGTCATGGAGTCCAAGCGAGCCGAGGCGATCGGGCAGTTCGACCTATTCGGCAGTCAGGTTGGCACTGGCGAGCGGCAGAAACTGTTCGACGTGCCGGTGCCCGCCGACCAATGGGACACCAAGCACCAGCTCGCGCTGGAGCGGGAAATGCTCGGTCTCTACGTATCCGGGCACCCCTTGCACGGCCTGGAGCACGTCCTGAGCCGGCAGTCCGACACCCCGATCGCGTCGATCCTGGACGGCACCGTCACCGACGGTGCCCAGGTGATCGTCGGGGGGATCCTCGCCAGCGTGACCCGGCGGGTCAACCGCAATGGTGAACCATGGGCGGCTGCTCAGCTAGAGGATCTCGCTGCCGGGATCGAGGTGCTGTTTTTCCCTAAGACCTACTCGGTCGTCGGGGTGAATGTCACCGAGGACGGCATTGTGCTGGTCAAGGCTCGGGTGGCCAAACGAGACGACCGGATTTCGCTGATCGCTAACGACCTTGTGGTGCCCGACGTTACCCGGCCCAGCCGCCCTACCGGTCCTGGGCAGATCGGTACTGGGCAAGCCGGTACCGGGCAAGCGGTGACGGTGAGCATGCTCGCCGCGCGCTGCACTCCGGAGCGGGTGGCCCAACTCAAGGACGTGCTGGCCCGCCACCCGGGCACTCAGGAAGTGCGGCTGAGCCTGATCAATGGCGGCCGCAAGCACCTGCTGAGGCTCGACGATGGCTTACGGGTGACACCAAGCAGCGCCCTGATGGGCGATCTCAAGGCCCTGCTCGGCCCCGGCTGTCTGAGCTGACAATCTCGCTGTCCATGGCGTGTGAAATCACCGTCGACACCTGTGATTCCTTCACATCGAAGGTCTGACGAACGCCACTTGCCGCACCGGGACAGCCGGCACGACTATTGCTGCATAGCGATGCTCGTTCGGCAAGGGCAAGGGGGGCCTGGTGGACGACGGTTATGAGGTGTACTGCATCGCGGATCCGTTATTTTACGATTCGATGTCCGGGTGCAACCGCGTGGAACCCTTCGATGCCGCGCGACGCCCGGTGCCCGATGGCTGGGAACGGGAGATCGCCGACAATTGGGTGGTCATGAACCCGGTCGGTGCGTCGGTGCCCCAACAGGGTTGGAAAGTCCACGTGTCGGCGTGCCTTGACAATGCGGAGCGCATTTTGGAGATTGTGTGGTCCTATTGCGTTCCGCGCCGGATTCCCTTTAAATTCCTGGTTGCTCGAAACGCCGTCCACCTGAACAACGCAAAGTACGCGCCTCGAGAGTCCAGCGGCAAATTCGTCACGATTTATCCGAGCGATGTGGACGCACTCGGGACGATCCTGCATGATTTAGGGGAGCGGCTGGCCGGTGAGCCAGGCCCCTACATTCTCAGTGACCTGCGCTGGAATGAAGGCCCGCTGTACGTCCGTTACGGCGGCTTCGCGCTGCGGCACTGCCTGTCGGCGCGAGGTGACCAGGTCCCGGCCATCGAGGACCCCACCGGGGCACTAGTGCCGGACCGCAGGGATGCGGTGTTCTTCACCCCGCCCTGGGTGACATTGCCGGATCTACTTGTTCCCCAGCTCGCAGCGCGCAACGCCACCACTGTCGGACAGCTGCCCTACCGCGTCGAGCAGGTTCTGCACTTTTCCAACGGCGGGGGACTTTACGAGGCGACCGACCAGCGGACCGGCACCCGGGTGGTGCTCAAGGAAGCCCGGCCGCATGCCGGCCTCGCCAGCGACGGCGCCGATGCGGTCCAGCGGTTGCAGCGCGAACGGGAAACACTCGAACGCTTGGCGGGCATCAAGGGGGTGCCCGCTGTCCACGACCACTTCACCCTGGGCGAGCACCACTTCCTCGCCCTGGAGTTCATTGAGGGAAAGCCGCTGAACAAGGTTTTCGCGCAGCGCTATCCGCTGAGCGACCCCACCGCCGGGCCAGCTGAGTTCGCGGCCTACACCGAATGGGCATTGCGAGTGTACGCCCAGATCGAAGACATCATCACGGCCATTCACGGCCGCGGGGTTATTCACGGTGATCTGCACCTGTTCAACGTCATCGTCCGGGATGACGGCCGGCCCACGCTGATCGACTTCGAGGTTGCGACGAGGGTTGGCGAGGTACGCCGCCCCACCCTAGGCAGCCCCGCCTTTGCCGCCCCGGCCGACCGAACCGGGTTCGACATCGACCGGTACTCCCTCGCCTGCCTACGGCTGGCCCTCTTCCTTCCCTTGACCGCCATGATCCGGCTGGACGCGGGCAAGCCGGCAGATTTCGCCGAGGTCATCGCCGAACATTTCCCGGTGCCGCCTGCCTTCCTGGCTGAGGCGGTGCAGACGATCACCGGAGCCAGCGGCACTGACCGGGATGTACCGCGACGGCGAGCCAGAGCGCTGCCACCGCTACCGGACGGGACCACCGGCTGGACAGCCACCCGGGACTCGATCGTGGCTGGAATCTTGGCTAGTGCTACTCCTAAACGCACCGATCGGCTGTTTCCCGGTGACATCGCCCAGTTCACGACCAAAGCCCAGGTCAACACCGGCGGCCTCAACATCGCCCACGGTGCTGCAGGTGTGCTTTACGCCCTATCGGCCACCGGGGCCGCTCAGTACCTCGCCGGGGAACACTGGCTGCTCGAGCGTGCCGCCTCGGCCAAACGCGGAATGAGGTTGGGTCTATACGACGGACTGCACGGCGTGGCCTACGTGCTAGCGGATCTAGGGTACCGTCAAGCCGCCCTCGACCTGATCGAGTTCTGCCTCACCGAGCCGTCTGACCAACTCGGCACGGACCTGTCCGGGGGCCTCGCCGGCGTGGCGCTTAATTTGGCCCACTTCGCGGGCTTGGCCGGGGAACCTACGCTGTTCGAACACGCGGTGCGCGCTGCCGAGGTGGTTGCCGACCGGCTCGGGACCGCCGACAGCGTCAGCACAATCAGCGGCGGAGATCACCCCTACGCCGGACTGATGCAAGGCTCATCGGGCCCGGCGCTGATGTTCTTGCGGCTCTACGAGCACACCGGTGACCGCGGATTCCTGGAACTGTCCGCGACTGCGCTGCGCCAGGACCTGCGACGGTGCCTGCTGCGCGACGACGGCTCAATGCTGGTCAATGAGGGCTGGCGGGCGATGCCCTACCTGGACCGGGGCAGCGCGGGCATCGGCATGGTCCTCGACGAATACCTTGCGCACCGGTCCGACGACGAGTTCGCTAACGCCGCGGCTGCCATTCGCCGCGCCGCGCGGTGCCCGTTTTACATCCAGCCAGGGCTCTTTAGCGGCAGGGCGGGAATCATCCTGTACCTCAGCCGGACGTACCCACCTGGTCAGGCGGTCTGGAACCAAGAGATCGCCGCCCAGATCCGGCGCCTTGGCTGGCACCGCGTCGATTACCAGGGCCATCTTGCCTTTCCGGGTGAACAGCTACTACGGCTGTCGATGGACCTGGCCAGCGGCGCTGCCGGTGTCCTCCTCGCGCTAGGTGCAGCGGTGCACGAGCACCCCGTCGGTCTCCCGTTCCTCCATGAAACCCGGCAGCCTCCGTCGCGCATTGCCCCCGTGCCTGCGGTGCTGGCGGCGGGGAACGGGCTGGTGTCCACGTCAATCTACGGGGGGAGGTGAAAACAATGGCGCTTCTCGACCTGCAGGCCCTGGAACTGTCCTCGGAGCTGAAGGGCTACGGCGACCGCAGCCGTTGCGACTGTGACGGGAGTTTCCTCAGCCTGCTGCTCTGCAGCTGAGACTCCATCGCCGGGTGGTCCGGGGCAGCCGGCGTTGCCCCGGACCACCCAAGTCATTGACCAGGCCAGCACGACGATGCGGAGGCCGCGTGAACAGCGATCCGGCCGGGGCGTCAGCGGGTCGGCACGATCCGATGCGCAAAGAAACTGATCGCCTGCTGCTGTCCACGGGCCAGCGCGGCGGGTTGTGGACCTGGGCCTTGGCGCTGGCCATGCTGATCGTCGCGGGCGCGGAAATCCTGTTGCCCACCGCACTTGGCCGTGCTCTCGACGCGCTGTCCAGTGGTGATCACATCACCTGGGCCCTGCTGGCCTGCGCGGGGCTGATCGCCGTCGTGGTGGCCGGGAAGGTGATTGGCGACATCGCCACCGGAGCGAGCAACGCTCGATGCACGGCTTGGCTGCGCATGACGCTGGTCCGGCATCTCGTCGCGATCGGCCCGTCAGGTACTCGCCACTTCGAACCCGGAGACCTGGTGACCCGGGTGACTCGCAACGCCAGCGAGGCCGGCCAGGTCGGTGTTACCGCGGTCATGGTCGGTGTCGCGCTGATTCCGCCGGTCGGCAGCATTGTTGCCTTGGCATTGATTGACCCGTGGGTAGGGCTCGCCGCCCTGGCCGGTCTGGTGGCGATGGCTGGCCTACTGCGGGCATTCGTCCGGGACAATACCGAGACCATCCGGTGGTACCTGCACAGCCAAGGACTGATCGCCGCGCGGCTGCTCGATGCGTTGTCCGGGGCCCGTACGATCGCCGCCGCCGGCAGCATGGAGTGCGAGCGGCGACGGATCCTCCAGCCGCTGCCCGGGCTGCGCGAGCACGGCGTGCGGATGTGGCGCAACCAGGTGCGGGTGACCGGCCAGGCCGCCGTGATCGGGCCGCTGCTGCAACTGTCCGTGGTGGGTGTCGCCGGATTTGGAGTGGTCGCCGGTCGGCTGACCGTCGGCGAGCTTTACGCCGCCAGCCGCTATGCGGTACTAGCCGCCGGCATCGGCTCGGCGGTGGGGTTCCTCAACAAGCTTTCCCGAGCCCGGGCCGGTGGCCGGCGTGCGGCTGAGGTGCTCACCGAGCCGGTGACCCGATACGGCGACGCGAGGCTGCCAGACCCGTCTGATAGAGATTCGTCTGATAGAGGCGGGGCAGGTGGCCGGCTTGAGTTCCGCGGAGTCCGGGTGTCCGCCGGCGGGGAGACGGTCATCGACGGGCTTGACCTCGTCGTCCCGGCCGGTGCCACGGTGGCCGTGGTCGGCCGGTCCGGGGCGGGCAAGTCGGTGCTTGCCGCGCTGGCCGGTCGGCTCGCCGATCCGGAGCAGGGGCAGGTGGTGCTCGACGGCGTGCCGCTGCCCGATCTGTCCCGGGAGGAGCTGCGCAGCGCGGTGGGCTACGCCTTCGAGCGCCCGGCGCTAGTGGGAGACACGATCGAAGACGTGATCGACTTTGGATCACGCAGCCGCAGCGAGGAGAAGGTTCGGCGGGCCGCCACTACCGCGCGCGCGGACACCTTCATCGAGAGGTTGCCGGAGGGATACCAAACCAAGCTGGCCGCGGCCCCGCTGTCCGGAGGGGAGATGCAGCGGCTCGGCCTGGCCAGAGCATTCGCGCACCCCTACCGCGTGCTCATCCTCGACGACGCGACCTCCAGCCTGGACACCGTGACCGAGCGACAGGTCGGCGCCGTGCTGGCCAGCGGGAGCCGGGGGCAAACCAGACTGATCATCGCGCACCGGGCGGCCACGGCTGCGCGAACGGATATGGTCGCCTGGCTTGATCGGGGCACACTGCGAAGTCTGCGACCCCACGGCGAGCTGTGGCGCGATCCGGATTACCGTGCCTTGTTCGGCGCCGACACAGTGCTCACCGAACTGCCCGGGCGCGCTGAACCGCAGTCTGTGCTCACCGGATCCGTTGGGATACCGGCATGACCCCCGGCACGATTTCAGCCTCGAACACCGTGCCCCGGGTGCTGCTCGCCGCCCTACGACGGCATCCGCAAGCACTATTGCGGTTGGCTGCATGGTCGGTGCTGGAGCTGCTTCCGCTGTTGCTGTCCGGCTATGGCATGGCCCGCGCGCTGGATGACGGATTCCTCGCCGGCCGGCCCTGGGTCGGATTGGCGTGGCTTGGCGTACTGGCCGTGGCGGTGCTCGTAGGGGCAGTGGCCACCCGGTACGTCTACCGGATCCTCGCTGAAATCGTCGAGCCGTTCCGCGATGACCTGGTGGGCAGTGTGGTGGGAGGTGCGCTGCAGCGGTCCACAGTGCTCGGCGGGCGGCCTGATTCGGGCGCGGTCGCCCGGCTTACCCACCAGGTCGAGGTGGTGCGGGACACTTTTGCCGGCTTGCTCTTGCTCATCAGGAGCTTCGTGGTGAGCGTGGTTGGCGCAGTGATCGGGATGGCCGCCCTGACCGGGGTCTTCGGGCTGTTGGTGCTGCCGCCGCTGCTGGTGGGTTTGGCATTTTTCCTGGCTTCCTTACGGTCCATGATGACCCGGCAGCGCGATCACGTGCTCACCGATGAAGGGGTCGCCGAGTCCGCCAGCACTGTTGCGCACAGCGTGCGCGACGTGGTCGCTTGTGGTGCCGAGGATCGGGCCTGCGCGCGGGTGCAGCGCCAGGTGGACGCGCACGCTGAGGCGGAACGGACGCTGGCCAGGATGGCGGCGATCCGCACCCTGTCAGTAGCGGTCGGTGGCTGGTTGCCGGTCGTGGGCCTGCTCGTAGCGGCGCCCTGGTTGCTGGCCACCGGCTCGACGCTGGGCACCGTCGCCGGTGGCCTTGTTTACCTGACGCAGGGGCTGCTTCCAGCGCTGAAGGCGCTGGTCGACGGATTAGGCGCGGGAGGCTTGCGACTAGTGGTCACCCTGGAGCGGATCGTCGAGGCGGGCGAGCGCCCGGTGCCTGCCGGCACGGCGCGGCGGCACACCCCTCATGGGCATGACCTGGTGCTAGACGGCGTCACGTTCTCCTATGGCCGCCACGCCGAACCGGTGGTGAACCGGCTGGACCTGGTCATCCCGGCAGGGCAGCACCTGGTCATGGTCGGTCCCAGCGGTGCGGGGAAGTCCACCCTTGCCGGGCTGCTCGCTGCGACCCATGTCCCCGACCGCGGCGAGGTTCGCCTAGGCGGGGTGCCGGTCGGAGAACTCGACCCGCAGACACTGGCCAGCCACCGGGTGTTGATCCCGCAGGAGGCGTACGTCTTCACCGGGACAGTCGGTGAGAACCTGTGTTACCTGCATCCCAGCGCTACCCGCGCCGAGCTCGACACCGTGGTCGATGCCCTGGGTTTGCGTGGCGTGGTGTCCCGCCTTGGTGGATATGACGCGGCGATTGACCCCGGAATGCTTTCGGCTGGGGAACGGCAACTCATCGCCGTGGCTAGGGCGCACCTGACCCCGGCGCCCGTGCTGATCCTGGACGAAGCCACCTGCCACCTCGACCCAGTTGCCGAGGAGCGAGTAGAGCGCGTTCTCGCGGGCCGCGGTGGCACCCTCATCGTCGTCGCGCACCGGATTAGTTCCGCGCTGCGGGCGCAGCGGATCGTGCTGATGGAAAGTGGCCGAGGCGATATCACAGTGGTGTCGGGCACCCACCGGGAGCTGCTTGCGACTGCGCCGCTGTACCGCGATCTCGTCGGTCATTGGTACGACGGGCCGGAACTCACTGTTGTCGCCGGCCCGTCGTCACCAAAATCGTCAGATCCAGCCCGCCTCGGCGGCGATGCGAATGGCATCAATCCGGGTGCGGGCCTCCAGCTTGGTCATGATCCGCGAAAGGTAATTGCATACCGTCCCGCGGCTGAGAAAGAGCCGCTGGGCAATCTCAGTCGGCGACGCCCCGCCTGAGGCGAGGTCGAGCACCGTGAGTTCCCGGGGGGTCAGCGGGCTGCCTGCCACACCGATCGCGGCGACCGCGAGGGCCGGGTCGATCGTCCGCTTCCCCTTGGCGACCTGGCGGATAGTGGCCAGCAGTCGCCGGGGCTGCGCGTCTTTGTCCACCGCTCCAGCCACCGGCACATCCAGGGCGCGACGGACCAGGCCCGGTCGTTGCGCCGCGGCAAGGACGACCACCCGGCATTCGGGTAGCCGCTCGTGCAGCGCCTGGGCGGTCGCGAGCACGTCCGAGCCACCCTGGTCGACGTCCACCACGGCGATATCAGGTCGGTGCCGAATCGCGGTAGGAATCACGCGGTCGCCGCGTGCCATTGCGGCGACCACTTCGATGTCGTCCTCACTGGACAGCAGGGTGGCGAGCGCTCCCCGGAGCAGGCTCATGTCGATTATCAGGAGTACCCGGATTGGCCTGGGAGCTGAATGCCGAACCACTGCTGGGGGCTGCGCTACAGGAGAGTGGGGGATACCGGTGTATTCGTCACAGGCAGCAGCGCTCGCTGCGAGGTTTCGCGGTCCCCGGTGTCGTGAGATCATGAGATGCGAACGAGATCGGCTCGGTTGCGGAACGCGGATGGTCGCCAACATGCCGCCATTGGGCTGTCCCTTCCCCCAGTGTCGGGAAGAATGTACGTCCACATCCATCCCAGACGGTCGATCGCGCCCTGGTGCCCCCTTACGAGTGATCCCTGAGGAACCACACCACAGGATCCCCGGCAGGGTCCCTGTACTGCTTGTCATCGTCTCTGCGGCTCACTGTGTTACAGCGTGTACATACCGTTACCATTATCGCTCTGCGTATACACTGCACTCTTCATCGGCGGGTGATCGTAGGCTCGCGGGTTGTGGAGCCGGTGCAGGATCTGCTCGCTGCGGACCGCGCACACGTCTGGCACCCCTACGGGCCGATGCCGGGGCGGGTCGATCCGCTCGTGGTCTGCTCCGCCACTGGGGTTCGGCTGCGGCTGGCCGGCGGCGTGGAGCTGGTGGACGGGATGTCGTCATGGTGGGCGGCCATTCATGGCTACGCCCACCCGGTGCTTGATGCTGCGGTGTGCGACCAACTCGGCCGGATGAGCCACGTGATGTTCGGAGGCCTGACCCACGAGCCTGCCGTCCGGCTGGCCCGCCGCCTGGTGGAGATCACTCCAGAACCGTTGCAGCACGTGTTCTTCGCCGACTCGGGCTCGGTGTCGGTGGAGGTCGCGATCAAGATGTGCCTGCAGTACTGGCGCTCGCTGCGGCGACCCACTAAGCAGCGGCTGCTTACCTGGCGGGGCGGTTACCACGGTGACACCTTCGGTGCGATGAGCGTCTGCGATCCCGACGGCGGGATGCACTCGCTGTGGTCGGACATACTGGCCCGGCAGGTGTTCGTACCGCCGCCGCCGGCTGAGCTGGACCAGGACTATGCGCAACTGCTGGCCGACGCCGTGGCGCGGCACGCTGACGAGCTGGCCGCGGTGATCGTCGAACCGGTCGTGCAGGGCGCTGGCGGGATGCGCTTCCACGACCCGCGTTACCTTCAGGTGCTTCGAGAGATCACGCTAGCTCACGACGTGCTGCTGATCTTCGATGAGATCGCTACCGGGTTCGGTCGCACCGGGGCACTGTTCGCCGCCGACCACGCCGGAATCAGCCCCGACGTGATGTGCGTGGGCAAGGCGCTCACCGGCGGCTACCTCACGATGGCCGCCGCGCTATGCACCTCGCGGGTCGCTGAGGGAATTTCCGGGGGGGAGATCCCAGTGCTCGCCCACGGGCCGACGTTTATGGCCAACCCACTAGCGGCGGCGGTGGCCTCAGCATCCATCGACCTGCTGCTCGGTCAGGACTGGTGCGCCGAGGTACGGCGCCTAGAGAAGGGGTTACGGGCTGGGCTGGCGCCGGCCCGGGAGGTGCCTGGTGTGGTCGATGTCCGGGTGCTGGGCGCAATTGGGGTCGTGCAGCTTGACCATGACGTCGACCTCCCCGCCGCCACCGCCGCCGCGGTGGAGCAGGGCGTGTGGCTTCGTCCTTTTCGCGATCTTGTCTACACCATGCCGCCCTATGTGACGGGCGACGATGACCTTGCGCGGATCATTCACGGGATGCTCGCCGCAGTCGCGGTCGGCTGACGTGACCATTTCATCCAGGCCTCACCCCGACTTCATACTTGGCCTGGACGATCGGTGGTGACGGGGAGGAACAAGGCTGCAACGGGCAATGACGTCCACCGCCCCGGACGGTCCGGCCAATCGTGGGGGTATCGCGGCGCGGCGATGCACCGTGCAGCTGGCGGACCGGTATCGCCCGCTCGCACAACCGCGAATCTGGAGGCCGTCGCATGCGACCCCCACCCGCCGTTGCTGTCCCGCTGCCCGCTGTGCGTCGCCGCGCGTGGACGGTGCTGCGCTATGACCTACCGGCGTCCCTGGTGGTGTTGCTGGTTGCAGTGCCGTTGTCGTTGGGGATCGCGGTTGCTTCGGGCGCACCGGTGATGGCCGGACTCGTAGCTGCGGCCGTTGGCGGGATCGTGGCTGGGCTGCTGGGTGGATCTCGGCTGCAGGTCAGCGGTCCCGCTGCTGGTCTGACGGTGGTGGTCGCCGACCTCATCGGGAAGTTCGGCTGGGGTGTCATGTGCGCGATCACCGTGGCCGCTGGGCTGTTGCAGGTGATCTTTGGAGTCAGCCGGGTAGCCAGGGCGGCGTTGGCGATTTCCCCGCCCGTGGTTCACGCGATGCTCGCCGGTATCGGGATCACCATCGCCCTGGCTCAACTGCATGTGCTGCTCGGGGGAACGGCCGGCACCGACGCGATCACGAACATCGTCGACCTACCCGGCCAGCTCATCAATATTCACGATCACGCGGCGCTGGTGGGCCTTGCGGTGATTGCCGTGCTGCTGATCTGGCCGCGGTTGCCCCGTCCGCTGTCGCACATCCCGGCGCCGCTAGTGGCTGTTGTCGCGACGACGGCGCTGGCCACGATGCTGCCCCTCGACGTTGAGCGGGTAGTACTGCCTGGTTCGTTGCTGGATTCGTTGAGCCTGCCGGACGTGCCGGGTGGCATGTGGGGTGGTGTGCTCATCGGTGTACTCACCGTGGCCGTGATTGCCAGCGTGGAGAGCCTGCTGTCGGCGGTGGCGGTAGACAAGATGAGCAAGGGCAAGCCGACCAACTTCGACCGGGAGCTGGTCGGCCAGGGTGCTGCGAACACCCTGTCCGGGATGCTGGGTGGCCTGCCGGTGACCGGCGTGATCGTCCGGAGTTCCACCAACGTCGCCGCCGGCGCTCGGACAAGAGCCTCGGCCGTTGCGCACGGTATCTGGGTAATCGTTTTCACGGTAGTGCTTGCCGGGCTGATCCAACTGATCCCACTGGCCGTGCTCGCCGGGCTGCTGGTCGTGATTGGCCTGCGTCTGGTCAAGCTTGCGCACCTGCGTTCGGCCCGCCGGCAGGGCGAGTTGATGATCTATCTGGTCACGTTGACCGGCGTGGTATTCCTGAACCTGCTTGAGGGCGTGCTCATCGGATTGGGGCTCTCGCTGCTGGTGCTGTTGCGCCGAGTTGTGTGGTCAGGAGTGCACGCTGAAAAGGTGCGACCGGGATCCGATGATGAGCCGGCTCGCTGGCGGGTGGTGGTCGAGGGCACCCTGAGCTTCCTGTCCATCCCCCGGTTGTCCCGGGTGCTGTCGCAGGTGCCGCGCGGCAGCCACGTCGGGGTGGAGATGGTGGTCGACTTTTTGGATCACGCCGCTTACGACCACCTCGCCAGCTGGCAACACCAGCACGAGGCTTCGGGCGGCACCGTCCTCGTCGACGAGGTGGGGCCGGTACGGCGCAACGGTGATAGCGACAGCGGCCCCGCCCGGCGGGTATGGATGCCCGCTCTGCCGCGAGCCTTCTCGCCATGGTGGGTGTGGCAGGCCAAGCACGAGGAACATGACCATGGTGTCCTGCGGCCGCTGCTCACCGGGGTTCGCGAGTATCACCAACGTTCGGCGCCCGAAGTGCGGCCGCACTTTGACCCAGTTGGCGGATGGGCAGCACCCCAGGGCTCTCTTCCTCACCTGCGCCGATTCGCGGGTGGTGCCGAACGTGCTCACCAGCAGCGGTCCTGGCGACCTGTTCACGGTGCGCAATCTCGGCAACCTGGTGCCGCCACCAGGGCATGAGTCAGAGTCGTCGGTCGCCGCGTCGCTGGAGTACGCGGTGAACCACCTTGAGGTGCCTTCCATCCTGGTATGTGGGCATTCCTGCTGCGCAGCGATGCACGGACTGCTCAACGGCGCGACTATCGACGGCTCGCTGGGCCGGTGGCTGCGCTGGGGCCTGCCGAGCTTGCAAGCGTTGCGCGACGGCCATCCGGTTGGTGTTGCTGCTGCAGAGGACGGGCGCGACGAAGCCGACCAGCTCTCGATGGTGAACGTGGTCCGCCAGGTTGAGATGATCGGCAGGCACGCCGCCGTCCGCGAGGCCGTCGCGGCAGGTCGGGTGCAGGTAACGGGTCTTTTCCTGGACATCCGCACAGCCAGGTTGCTGTTCCTCGACCCCGAAGCCGCACGCTTCGTGCCGCTACCCGACGATCAGCTGCTCGCGGTGCCGCCACTCCAACGATCCTCGACCGACGCGTCGTAAGCTCGCTGAGCGTGGCCGGGACCTTGAACTGGTTGGACCATGCAGCAGCCGCGCGTCGGGCCGCCGGGTTGCGGCGCATGCTGCGGCCGCGGCCGGCGTTCGAGCTGGTGATCGACCTGGCTTCCAACGACTACTTGGGCCTAGCCAGGGATCCGCGGGTCGTCCAAGGTGCGGTGGATGCGGCGCGTATCTGGGGTACCGGGTCGACTGGATCTCGCCTGGTTACCGGCTCGACCGAGCTGCATGCTCAGCTGGAGGAAGAGCTCGCCGCCTTCCATGGTGCGGCGGCTGCCCTGGTGTTCTCTTCGGGCTATACCGCCAATCTCGGCGCGGTAACGGCACTGTCTGGTTCAGGCAGCCTGGTGGTGTCCGATGCCGCCAGCCACGCCTCCCTGGTGGACGCCTGCCGGCTGTCCCGGGCTCGAGTCGTGGTCACCCCGCACGTCGATGTCGCTGCGGTAGATGCTGCGCTGGCTGCGCGGTCCGAACCGCGCGCGCTGGTTGTCACCGATTCCGTGTGTAGCGTCAACGGAGACCTCGCGCCGCTCGTCGAACTGCACGCGGTGTGCCGCCAGCGCGGGGCGATGCTGATGGCCGACGAGGCGCACGGTTTCGGAGTGCGCGGCCCCGGCGGTCGGGGACTGCTCGCCGAATACGGCCTGGCTGGCGAGCCCGACGTGGTGGCCACGGTGACGCTGTCGAAGTCGCTGGGCAGCCAGGGCGGCGCCGTACTGGGTTCTCGGGCGGTGGTCGACCACCTCGTCAACACGGCGCGCAGCTTCATCTTCGACACTGGCCTGGCGCCGCCATCTGCCGGTGCGGTGCTGGCCGCATTGCGGGTGTTGCGCGCGGAGCCTGCGCTGCCCGGCCGGGTGCTCGCCACCGCCAACACCATCGCCGCGGCAGCTGGCGCGCCCCAACCGATGTCCGGGGTCGTCTCGATCGTCCTCGGCACACCGCAGCGAGCGGTCGAGGCGGCCGCGGAGTGCCTACGCCACGGCGTCCGAGTGGGCTGCCTGCGTCCACCATCGGTGCCCGCCGGGACCAGCAGGTTGCGCCTCACGGCCCATGCCGCGCTGACCGAGGCTGACCTGGAGCAGGTGGCGCAGGTGCTCCCTGCGGTACTGGCCGGGGCGGCGACATAACCGCCGTGTTGGTGGTGACCGGGACCGGCACCGGCATAGGCAAGACCGTCGTGGTGTCGGCCATCACCGCGCTCGCCGTCGCCGCCAGCCGGCGGGTGGCCGTCGTCAAAGCCGCGCAAACCGGTGTCGACCGGGGACAACCCGGTGACCTCGATGAGGTGCGACGTCTGGCGGGTCCCTCGGTCACTTGCCGGGAGTTGGCGCGCTTTCCCGACCCGTTGGCGCCGGCGACGGCGGCCCGCCAGGCAGGGGTCGCACCCGTGACACCCTTGGCGGTGGCGGCCGCCGCTCGCGAGCTCGCCGCGAGCCATGACCTTGTCGTGGTGGAGGGCGCCGGCGGTTTGCTGGTTCACCTCGACCATGCCGGCGGCACCATCGCCGACGTCGCGGCGGCGCTGGATGCGCCGGTGCTGGTGGTGGCTGCCGCCGGGTTAGGCACCCTCAATCACACCGCACTTACCGTCGAGGCGCTGCGCACCCGCGGCCTGGAATGTGCCGGGGTGGTGATTGGGGCTTGGCCCGCCAAGCCCGATCTCGCCGCCCGGTGCAATCTCGCTGATCTGCCTGCCGTAACGGGTCTCCCACTGCTGGGGACGCTGCCCGAGGGCGCAGGCTGCCTCGCTCCGGCGGAATTCCTGCCAGTAGCCCGGCAGGGCCTCGAATCAGGACTGCAAGCACTGAGTTGGTGGTCGTTGGTAACCCCCGGCGTGGGATAGCCGCATCATGAGTGCTCTCAGCCGCACCCACCACCTCACTGCCCCCGGTAGGCCAACAAGCTCGACCAGTGGCCTAAAGTCACCTCCTCACCGGTGCCCGGGGTCGCTCTGGCGAAGCACGGTGAGGAGCTAGAAGAGAGGTCCTGTGGACTTTGACGACGACGCGCTCACGATCGGCCGGCGGCTACGGCAGATCCGCTACGCACGGGGCAAGTCACTGCGTGTCGTGGCCGATCTGGCCGGGATGTCGAAATCCCACCTGTCCGAGCTCGAACGGGGCGAGCGTGCCCTGGACCGCCGATCCGAGATCGTGGCCCTGGCGAACGTCCTACAGGTCGCGCCCTCGGAGCTGACGAAGTTGCCCGTGCCCGCGTCAGCTAACGGGGACACCGACAGCGGGGTGGAGGCGGTACGCGTCGCCTTGCTGGCCGCGGTGACCGGGCTGCCGGGCGGCGACGTGCTGGACGTCGAGGTGCTTCGCGATCGGATCGTCAACGTGCTCAACGCCCAGCAGGCATGCCGACACGGCACCGTAGGCGACGCGCTGCCGGACCTGATCCGCGACGTGCACAGCACCATCGCTGCTGGGCGTGATGGTGTGGAGGTGTCCACGCTGGTGCCATTACTGCATGTGCAGGGTACGCAAGCGTGGCTACGCGATGTCGGTGCCCCGCTTGACCTCGCCTGGCAGGCAGCCATGCTTTCCCAGCAGGCCGCCGACCGGGTTGGCAACCCGCAGACGTGCGGGCTGGCCGGGTTCGGCACGACACATGGGCTGCTCGCCGCGGGCGCCTTCGATCTCGCCCGGGCGCAGCTTGAGCCCACGCTGTCCGCTGTGTCCACGGCGACCGTCGAGGGCATGCAACTCGCCGGGATGCTCACCTTCACCCGCTCGCTGCTCGCCGCGGCCGAAGGCAACGGTGATGACGTCACCGCTTCGCTGGAGACCGCCGCTGATCTAGCTGAACGCACCGGGGAAGCCAACGCCTACTGGTTTGGTTCGGGCCCACGAACGTTGGGGTCTGGAGGATGACCATCGCCCTTGAGGCCGGTGACCACGCCCAGGCCGTGGCCGTCGCCGAGCGGCTGGACCCCAGGCGCATACCCTCTCCGCAGCGCCGTGCCGCCTACTGGGCAGATTACGGACGGGCGCTGGCCAAAATGCGGGGCCGCCGGGATGACGCAGTCTGGGCGCTCCGCCGCGCCGAGCTAATCTCCCCCGCACGGGTTCACCGGCACCCCTTCACCCGCCAGGTACTCGCCGAGCTGATCACGCATTCGCGGCGGGATGCGGTCGGCCGAGAGCTGCGAGGGATGGCCTACCGGGCGGGCCTGCCGGTGTAGGCCATCTGGGTAACTTCCCTGCCCAGGTAAGCCACGTGCTTGATCGGAATTGGTTCAGGGGCTGGCGGGTGGGTCATATGCGACGCCGCAGTCCTGCGCGGTCGCCAGTGAGTAAGGATCGGCCTCTTCGATGAAGTGTCCACAGTGATCGAGCCGTCGCAGCCAGGAGGCATCGGGAACGGTGAGTCGTCGGTCGCGAGCGCCGTTGAGTGCCCAGAGCTGGCCGTTATGGCGAACGACGGTGCCGCCGCGTTCGGCGCGGTAATGCCACCACAATGCCCAGTCCACGTCGGTCTCGATGATCCGATTGGCGCCGTGACGGCGCAGGTAGAAGCCAAGGTTGCGCGAAATCGGTGTAGCTCGGGCGCTCCAGCGAGGTGAGCTCGTCGCCTCGATCACGCCGCGTCCGTAGGGTAACGGGGCCTCACTAGGAAGGATCGAGAAACCCACGGAAATAGAGATCGGCGGCGAGATGCCGGAGAAGCCGGAAGCGCGGGTCTTGTGCCCACAGGGGGCGGTGTTCGCCTGCCCGGTGTGCGGCGATCCGTTGGCTCGGGATGACTGCACCTTCCGGTGTGTCAACGGGCACGTCTTCGACGTCGCACGAGAAGGCTATGTCAACCTGCTGCTGCCTCAACACCGGCACTCCAAGGACCCCCGGCTACAGCAAAGAAATGATCGCCGGACGGCGGGACTTCTTCGACGCTGGCCACTACCAGATCCTCGCGGACGGGGTCGCCGACGTGATGATCTCTTACCTACCTGGGGAGGCCGAGCGGGTGGTGGTCGACGCCGGCTGCGGGGAGGGCTACTACCTGCGTCGCCTGCGCGCCCGACTGGGCGAACAAGGGCCGGACGCATCCACTGTGCTGGGCGGGATCGACATCTCGAAGCATGCCATCCGGGTGGCCGCCAAGCGTGACCCACGTGGGCTGTACGCGGTGGCCGGCACCCACCACGTGCCGGTGCTGCCGGACCGGGTCGACGTGCTGCTTACCCACTTTTCTCCGGTGAGCGCTGCGGACTTCGCCGGGTCATCCGGCCCGGTGGTGTGGTGCTCGTCGGTGGTCCCGGCGAGTACCACCTGTACAGTTTCAAGAAGCTGCTCTACGACACGCCGACCAAGCACGAGCCGACACCCACACTCGCCGACGAGCCCGGCTTCGAACTGATCAATGTCCACCGGATCCGGTACAGCCTCCCGCTGCGAGGCCGGGGCGAAGTCGCCAACCTCCTGCTCATGACGCCGTATTACTGGTCAGTGGACCAGGCAACCAGGCTCGTCTCGCCGAACTTGTCTGTCTCGACACCGAGGTCGACGTGGTCCTGCACGCTTACCGCCGTACCGACGGCGAGGCGAACAAGGAGCAGCCAGCTGAGTGACCCGGGTGCCAAGCTCCCAAAGCAGGTGTGCGGCTGATTTGCGTTGGCCGAGACTTCGCCGACGGAACGCACATAGCCGGGTCGATCAGGTGCCGGCTGGGCAGTGCCGCCGTGACGCTGGGCTCGGTCAGCGACACCACCCTGCGCGCGCTGTACGCGCACGCCGAGTCCCTCGTCCACCTGGCCGAGCACGAAGGCTTTGGGTCCACTCCTTTGGAGGCCCTCGCCGCCGGCATCCGGGTCCTCGCCAGCGAAATCCCCGTCCTTCGCGAGACCCTCGCCGACCACGCGCTGTTCGTCAATCCGGCTGACGCCGCCGCTGTTGCGAAGTTGATCAACCGTGTCATTGCCACACCGGTGAGCCAAGCTGCCGGCAACGCCGCACCCGATGGGCACGGCGCTACCGGTGGAGCCGCCACGCCGAAGACGTTCTCGCCCTCTACCGCAAGGCTGCCCAGTGAATTCGCCGTTGTGGTCACGTCGACGGGTTCGGGCATCCGGTGCCGTGGACAGGGCCGGCCTTGCACGTCGGCTCGTGCAACGGACTGGTCACAGCCCTGCAGCCGGGTCTTCGTCAGTCCAGGTAGTCGTGCACTAGGAACGACTGAACGGTATGCTTGACCTGCGGAAACAGTCGAAATCGGGGAGCGGCACCCCCTGCAATATCTCGCACGGAGCCGCTGCCACTAGCCTTGAGTAACCTTCTCACCGAGGTTTCCGCCCCAGGGTCGCTCCCCGGGGCATCGGTGAGGAGAGGGGGCTGCGGTGGTCGCTGACGATGATGCGCGGTCGATCGGTGCGCGCGCTCGCATGATTCGCCGTCGCCGCGGGCTGAGCCTGGAAGTGGTGGCCGGGCTGGCCGGGATCACCGCGCAGTACCTGTCGATGCTGGAGCGTGGCCTGCGCGGGTTCAACCGGCGCGGCCTGATCGAGGATCTCGCCGAGGCGCTGGGCTGCTCGGTGACAGACCTGACCGGGCAGCCGTACCTGGCGGTGGACCGGGCGACCGCTGAGGGGCGGGCGGCGCTTCCCGGCATCAGCCTGGCACTCAACGATTTCGGCCCCGACGAGGTGCCCGACGTCACGCCGCGACCACTCGACGAGCTGGTGGCCCGGGCCGACAACGCAAACGAGCATCGTGACCAGGCCCGCTTCTCGCTGGCCGGGCGTGATCTGGGCACGTTGCTGACCGAACTGCAGGCGCACGCGTTGACAGCCGGATCGGCCGACCAAGCCCGCGCGTTCACAGCGCTCGTGCAGTCGTGCATCGTGGCCGCCGACGTCGCGAACAGGATCGCTGGCAATGTCGACCTGTCGGTCACGGCGGCCAGACGCGGATACGACATGGCCTGTCGGTATGGCGACCCCGGGCTGATTGGCTTCGCCCGGTGGTGCTGGTCGCTACAGCTGATGTGGCTGAATGCGCGTGGCCGCGCATCGCGGGTGCTCACCGAGGGGATTGACGAGCTAGGACCATCCGCTCGCCTGCGCGGGGAGGACACGCTGCCCGCAGAGATGCTCGGTATGACGCATCTAGTGCAGGCACAGCGCGCGGCGCGGGACAAGCAGCACGACGACGCGCAGGCGCATCTCGCCGAGGCCGGAAAGATCGCCGCGCGGATCGGGGAGCGCAACGGACTGCGCATGCACTTCGGTCCGACCAATGTCGCCGTGTGGCAGCTGGGAGTGGGTATCGAGCTACGTGAGGGCGGCCGGGCCTATGAGATGGCTACCCGGATGCCGTTGGACGTGGCCGTGCTCAACAGCCAAGAGAGATCCGCAGCGCTGTATTTTGATCTGGCTCGGGCACTGGTCCAGGACGGACCGAACCGGGACGCCGAGGCGATCCGCTACTTGGACACCGCCGATCGGATCGCCCCGACCCGAATCCGTAACGACCCAATCGCCCGGGATCTGGTCCTGACATTGGACCGGCGTGCCCGGCGTCGAGTGTGGGAGCTGGAATCGCTAGGTAACCGCTTCGGCATCAGAAGCGCCAGGTCTTAAACACTGTGTTGAAACCGGCGTCGATCTGGACCGCAGTCTTTGTCGGGTGATCGACGTACCCGACAAAAAGGACCCGCAGCCCGGTTCTGCTAGCCGCAGCAATCGACAGGTCATCGCCTGCACCTGCACCAAGCACGGCACGCCGGGCTTTACGAACCTGGTGGTGAGCAAGCTTGACGGCAGTATCGAGCTTGACCCGCACGCCACCGGTGCATGCGTAATCCGGCTCAACGACGACGCCGCCATGGTGCTGCGCGATGCGTTGACGGAGTGGCTGTCATGAGCGCGGCGCACCAGCGCTCGACGGCCGAGCACAACACCCCGGCGAGCTGGTATCTGCGCTCGATGCGCGATGCCGACACCCACTGCGGCCAGGTGCAAGCAGACGGCACGGTGGCCGCCGTGTGCGGGGCACGGTTTGCGCCCAAGCCGCTGGCGTATGGCCGACGCAGCTTCCCCGGCTACCCGCCCGATCCCGCTCAGGCCTGCCTGGACTGCGCCCAAGCCACGGGCGAGTAAGAGCCCGGCCGGCCGCTGGTTGAGCCGGAAGGTCTGCCCCGCCAATCGCCGCTTCCACCACCCAGCAGCTCCCGGCGACCGGCCGCCCGCCGTGCTGCGCGAGGATCCGTGATCTCTGCGCGGCCACGCAGACCCCCGATAACGCGTTGACCAACACAGACAACAATGATCGGCTGGCCCGCGCAGATCCGTTGAGCGGCGGAAGCGCTGCCTGCCCTCGGCGCTTCGGCTCAGTCCGTGCCGTCGTCCTGATCGCTGTCGCGAGGCGTGGGCTCCGTGGCTACCACTAGATAGGCGACGTGGTGGGGCCGTCCCGAAGGCGCCAACGACTCGTACCGGATTTTGCGGTCGGGCAGCACGGGGACGTCAAGGGTCGTCGCCGTGCTGGTCATCGTGTCTAGCATCGGCGCTCCCCGGTGGTTGGCCTTCCCAGGGCCAAGTATTGGCCTAAGAGCCTGGCGGATACAACGGTGGATCTGCGTCAGGCCCTCCAGGGCGAGGGATTGGGCCAATGTTCTCCTCGTAGAGACGTTCGTTCTGGCTCAGCGCTTGCATCAGCTCGAACACCGTCGCCGGCGGGATCTTCACCCGGGCAACCACGCGGACAGGCGTTATACGGACCGGTTCGCCACCATTGGCGAGTGACGCCATCTGTGGGGGCAGCATCACGGCGAAGTCAAGCGTGAACTCGCCAGACAGCGATGAGGTTGCTGTAGACACCGCCCTCTAACGCGTCGGGCACCTGGAGGTGCGCCATCCGCATCCCCGGCGTTCCGGCGGCCCCCGGGCCCTCGGCGTGTAAAAATGCCGGAGACCAGGTCGTCGAAACAGAGCGCTAAATGATCTTGCTGGTATCAGGTCGGCGTCGGCGGTGCCCATCGCGATCACCTCGCCGGCACGGACGATAGCCTCAAGCATGAACCGGACGATGGCCTCGTCGCGGCGGGCCCAGAACTCGCGACCGGTGCAGGCCTTGACCAGGCGCGGCACTGGTCGTCGGTCAGCCGGGCACGATCTTGAAGGGCAGTTCAGCTCAGTCCAGGTAGTCGCGCAGGACCTGAGAGCGGGAGGGGTGGCGCAGCTTGGACATCGTCTTGGACTCGATCTGCCGGATGCGCTCTCGAGTCACGCCGTAGACCTGGCCGATCTCATCGAGCGTGCGCGGTTGACCGTCGGTGAGCCCGAATCGCAGCCGCACCACACCGGCCTCACGCTCAGACAGCGTTGCCAACACGGACTGCAGCTGATCCTGCAGCAGCGTGAAGGAGACCGCGTCCACCGCAACCACGGCCTCGGAGTCCTCGATGAAGTCGCCGAGCTGGGAGTCGCCCTCGTCGCCGATGGTCTGGTCCAGCGAGATGGGCTCCCGGGCGTACTGCTGGATTTCCAGCACCTTCTCCGGGGTGATATCCATCTCCTTGGCCAGCTCTTCCGGGGTGGGCTCGCGACCCAGGTCCTGGAGTAGCTCGCGTTGAATGCGACCCAGTTTGTTGATCACCTCAACCATGTGCACCGGGATCCGGATGGTGCGGGCCTGATCAGCCATCGCTCGGGTGATCGCCTGCCGGATCCACCAGGTGGCGTAGGTGGAGAACTTGTAGCCCTTGGTGTAGTCGAACTTCTCCACCGCACGGATCAGGCCCAGATTGCCCTCCTGGATCAGGTCCAGGAATGCCATGCCGCGGCCGGTGTAGCGCTTGGCCAGCGAGACGACGAGGCGAAGGTTGGCCTCCAGCAGGTGGTTCTTGGCGCGCTCCCCGTCACGAACGATCCAACGCAGGTCCCGGCGCAGCTGCGGGGAGAGTTTTTCGGTCGCGTCCTCTGCTCTGCGCACTCGCTCGGCGGCATAGAGTCCCGCCTCGATGCGCTTGGCGAGTTCTACCTCCTCCTCGGCGTTGAGCAGGGCAACCTTGCCGATCTGCTTGAGATATGCGCGTACCGAGTCGGCCGAGGCAGTCAGTTCGGCGTCCTTGCGCGCCTGCCGCAGCGCCTCGGACTCCTCCTCGTCCCAGACGAAGTCCTCCGCGCCGGGACCACTGGGCGCTTCCGCCTCGTCGGCATCCACGGTGATCTCTTCGACCTCGACTTCTACGTCGGCTAGGTCCTCGGCAGCTGGGCCACTCTCGATATCAGCGGTCTCATCGAGGGAAATGTCGATGTCGGGTTCGATGGCGGGATCTACCTCGGGACCGGCGACGGGCTTGGTTACGGCGGCGGGTTTCGCGCCCGCCTTGGTGGTATTGCTCTGGGCTTTCGCGCGTCCGCGCCCGGCGCCGCTACGGGCGTTTTTCGTGCGGGTCGGTGTCGCGGCGGTGCCGTCTTTCGTGGCGGAACCCGAAGCAACGGCGGCTAGGTCGGCGTCCCTGGTGCCGCGGTTGCAGGAGGAGGACGCCTCATCGGTCCCGGGATTTGCGGCTGCGGAGTTCGAGGCTGCCGAGTTCGAGGCTGCGGCGCGACGGGATGCGGGTTCTGCGGCTGCCACGGACGGCCTTTCGGAACAGTCGGTGTTCGGATGCGGTTCGGGAATCAGGCCCCCGTCGGCGAGCCCACCACTGGAGCCAGCGCCGACTATCACGGCGGCCTGCCGGATTCCGGCGGTGCGATCCAGGGTGCTCGGGGACGGTGCCATGTTCCAGTGTAACGACTCTGCATTGTAACGACGCCGGTCGCTCAGGGGACGCAGTGCCGCAGCGCTTACCGCACTCGCCCCTCTGCGGCGGCCGCTGCAGCACCGACGATGCCGGCGTCGTTGCGCAACGCGGCCGCCATCACCGGGGTCCGGCACTCCAGCAGGGACAACCACTTGTCGGCCTTTTTGCTGACCCCGCCGCCTGCGATGATCAGATCCGGCCAGATCAGGTTCTCGAGAACTTGTAGGTAGCGAGACACTCGGGCGGCCCAATCCGCCCAGGACAGCGCTTCGTCGTCCTTAGCCGCGGCAGAGGCCCGGACCTCGGCGTCAACGCCGTCAACCTGGAGGTGGCCCAGCTCGGTGTTGGGCACCAGTTCCCCGTCGATGAACAGCGCGCTGCCGATGCCGGTCCCGAAGGTGAGCAGCACGACCACGCCGTCATGGTCGCGGCCCGCGCCGAACCGCATTTCGGCCAGCCCAGCCGCGTCGGCGTCGTTGAGCACGACGACGGGCGCTTGGCAGTACTCGGAGAAGAGACGGTTCGCGTCTAAGCCCTTCCATGAGGAGTCCAGGTGTGCGGCGGTGAGGGCGATGCCGCGCTTGAGAACGCAGGGCAGGGCGACCCCCATCGGGCCGTGCCAGCCGAACTCGCTGGTGATGGCTGCGACCAGCTCCACCACCGCCTCCGGCGTGGCGGGCTGCGGGGTGGCGATGCGGATTCGCTCGTCGTCCAGTGACCCGCTGCGCAGGTCCACAGTGCAGCCTTTGATTCCGGACCCGCCGACGTCCACCCCAAAGCCGGATGTCCTGGCCATCCGCGTCCTCTCCTGATCGCCCGACGCAAGGCTGCTGGCCCGATCTGACCCTAGCCCGGACCTTTCTGCCAGGGTGTGGTCGGATGAGTGGGTGCCGAGCGGGCGTGGGGACGATGTCGAGCAGTTGCGGGCCACGGCGGTGGCAGTGGTGCAGCAGGTCGGTGACTTCGTCGCCCAGATGCGGGCCACGGTACAAGCTGCGGGCCCGGGACAGATGGAGACCAAAACCAGCGCCACCGACGTGGTCACCGCCGCAGACACTGCGGCCGAGCGGCTGGCTCGGCGGTTGCTTGCGCAGTGGCGGCCAGGTGAGCCGGTACTGGGCGAGGAAGAGGGCGGCACTGGTGCGCCGACCGGAGGTCTGTGCTGGGTGGTCGATCCCATCGACGGCACGACCAACTACCTCTACGGATTGCCGTGGTATGCGGTGTCGGTGGCGGTCCAGCGGGACAACCAGTCCTTGGCCGCCGCAGTGGGACAGCCCGCCGCTGGCCGGCTGTGGAGCGCGGCGCGAGGCCACGGGGCCCACTGCAACGGCGTCGCAGTGCGGGTCAGCGGGGCGACGCAGCTGGAGCTGTCGCTGATCGGCACCGGGTTCTCTTACCGGCCCGAGCGTCGGGCTCGGCAGGCGGCCATGGTTGCTGGCATGCTGCCGAAGATCCGGGACCTGCGCCGCGCCGGGTCGGCTGCGTTGGATCTGTGCTCAGTCGCGTCCGGATGGTTGGACGGTTTCGCCGAGCACGGACTGCAGCGCTGGGATTGGGCGGCAGGTGCGCTGATCGCGGCCGAGGCCGGTGCGGTGGTCCAGCTGCCCCGGTGCGGATCAGATCTCGTGCTCGCAGCGACACCCGGGATCATCGAGGCGCTGGCGGACCTGGTGGCGCAGTGCGGCGCCGATACGGTCTGACGACGTCAGCACTTCACCTGACGGGCCTGGAGAAGCAGGTTCGGATTCACCACGGGTACCGCCGACTGTGTCATCTGTTCGGGTGTCATCGATTCGGGTGTCATTGACTGGGGGTCTGACTCGGCGGCTAGGCCGCCGCGAAAGGATCCGGCCGGCACCGACGGCCCCAGCCCCGCCAGACTCAGCAGGGCTGTGCGGGCCGCGTCGTTCGGCCGCAGTGCAATGAATTTGGTACCCAGCGCCAAGTCGACCTCCGCGTCTGGGCGGGCGTCGCGGACGAGTTCGGCGCACGGTACGGCCAAGCTCAATGTCCGGGCCGCCGCCTGCCCAGCGTTGCCGAAGCGGATCTCCCCATAGCAGCGCAGGTCGAAGGCGGGATATAACGGATCGTTCGCCGGCGTGGTGGTGGGGGCAAACCCCAGTTGAGCCAGCTCGCCGTCGACGATGGTTGCCTCACCGCGCACGCCGTTCGCGTTGAGCACTTGCACTCGAACAAACTGGGGCGGCGCAGGCGGTACCGCATCCAGGCTGTTGGCGGGTAGGCGCTGGCTGGAGCTGGCCTGAGCCGCGGGCTCGCTGGCCTGACAGCCACCTTCGGTCGGATGCAGCACCCCCAGCCAGATCAGCCCAGCCGCGGTGCCGAGGACAACCGCCAGCAGGACCGCGCGCACCGGCCTGCGAGCGCGGTGGCCTCCCGGCCGCGCGCCAAACGAGCCCACCGCAGCCATGGCGCCGCCCTCCCCGGCCCATCCCCTGGCCGGCCCCTGACCTGGTGACGAATGCCGACAATGGCGAGCGTAGGAGCGGGGCAGGTGCAGCGCAGCAGGCTACGGCGTGTCCGAGGTCGGGTTCCCCCACTTGGCCGTCAGGGTAGGTGCGCCGCTGAGGCGGACACGCCGGGGAAATCCGCGGACCGCACTGATTGGCGAGCTATTCTCGCGCCGCTCCGACGCCGCCTAGGGGGCAGGTGTTTCTCGGTACGGCGCAGCAGGCCGTACCCGCAGCGTCGAAGTGTGACCAACATCTCGGGCACAAATCACTGTGCCTATGCGTTTGTGCTGCGGCACGACCCGTACGACTCAGGGGTGGAAATGATGGCGACCGACTACGACGCTCCCCGGCGGAGCGAGGCGGATGAGCTTGCTGAGGACTCGCTGGAGGAGCTTAAGGCGAGACGGCATGAGGCGCAGTCGGGTGCGGTCGACGTCGACGAGTCGGAGTCCGCAGAGAGCTTCGAGTTGCCCGGCGCCGACCTGTCCGGCGAGGAGCTGATCGTTCGAGTGCTGCCCAAGCAGGCCGATGAGTTCACGTGCTCGAGCTGTTTCCTCGTCCACCACCGCAGCAGGCTGGCCGAACAACGCAACGGGCGGATGGTCTGCCGGGATTGCGCGGCCTGAGAGCCTGTTCCTGAACTGATCTTGTGGCAGCAACTGATCTTGTGACGGCGTGTCGCCGCTGGTAATGGAGGACTCCTGGTAGATCGAGCGGTGCTGAAGCGC
>JALZHU010000471.1 GCA_030860695.1 Actinomycetota bacterium | reverse complement strand
AAAACCAACAACGACAACCCGAAACCATTCATCTGGACTGCCACCGCCGAGCAAATCCTCGCCAAGGTCGCCAGGGGACGAGTCGCTCTCCAGCAAGTGAAAACCCAATTATGAGACACTACACTAGCTGGCCGTGTCAGCCTCCGTGGCAGCGTCGGACTCGCTGCAAGCAGCTGGTATCGCGATCGCACCCCTGCCGTGGTGGCTCGCTGTGGCATCGGCGGTGATGGTCAACCCGCTGC
Source organism: Actinomycetota bacterium (assembly GCA_030860695.1). Classification (GTDB taxonomy): domain Bacteria; phylum Actinomycetota; class Actinomycetes; order Mycobacteriales; family Pseudonocardiaceae. The sequence goes on along the minus strand of JALZHU010000471.1, from coordinate 2,419 downwards.
GGGTTGCTGCCACCGTCACACGTTAGGTCTCAGCCCACGACCGCTTGAGCCTGGAGCTACCCAGGAGCGGGTGTGAGTTGGGGTGCCTGAAAACATCCTGTGGCCGACAACCTGTATTGACACCCGTGGACGATCCGTCCAGCCAGAAGTGCCTGAGTCCCAACGTATCCACGACCCGCAACCACGCGACCTTCATGACTGCCAACGCTCTTTCTCAAGATCGCAAGTGGCACAAAATCCCCTCTGCCAGAGGCTGAAGGATGGGACTTGCGAGTGCGCACCTAGTCCACAGGCGTTCAACGCGCGTCTTCCCCGCCCAGGCGATCAAGGTCTGTTGCATTAGCAGGGAAGCAAGACAGACGCCTTGGCACCTTCTTCGCCATATAGGCCGTGCTGGCCATGCAGTTGGTCACAGCGGGCAGCTCAGATGAGCAGAAGACCGATGGCTGCTGCATGGCCAGCTTAAACAAGATCGGAGCCTTCACGCTGACCGATCCCGACCACAGCTTGGAGTTGACTCAGCACCCCTCCTGGCCGCGGCCGGCCCTGGTCTCGTATGCCTCGCTGGTCGCAACCACCTGACTGGTGCTTGCCCTGAGTCGGAATCGAAACTTGCCGGTACGGTCCTCATAGACCTCGAACGTGGCACCACCATGGCGGGAGTGGGCGTCGAACTTAACGACCACGTCGGTGAGGATCACAGCCTCGCGAACCCCATCCAGTGTCATGGTGTGTGCGGTAAGAATTGGGAGGAACCCGGCTTGGTGTGCCCACCTGCCGTATTTCTGGGTGTTTTCATGGTCTTCGACGCATGGTGGCGGCGGATCCCCGATGAGAGTTTGTGCTGGTCAGTCTCGTATTCGGCCAGCGCCGTCCATATACACTACCTCGGCGCGCTGACGGGTCGAGAGTCTACTGTGGATTCGGTGGGGCCGCGATGCTGCTGAATACGCCTCTATAGAGATCAAGCTGGACCGAAAACGGCCTGGACATGCCGCCGGAGCCGGCTACACGCTCGCTGCCGCTTCGCTCCACGAGGGCGCCGGGCGGCTGACGTGAGATAAGCGTAGGATGAAGGTAGCCGATAGCTTTCCGAACGTAGGCGCCCTGGCTCACGTCGTTCTCGGTCGCACCACGATACCGGCCATCGCTGACGCCGGGGATGGGACAGACCGACATGATGTTGGCCTTCAGCAACACTGAAAATCAGCTCTCCGTAGCGAGCACGGTGACACCAACCGTCCCCGCGCGGTTCAGTGCGTAATCCGAATCGTTGATATCAATGATCAGCGGCTGGATCTGCTCATCATCCCTGTCGGCGCCAAACAGGCCGTTGCTGACCTGGCACTCACTATGGCTGCCGACGGCCACGATCCTGACATCACCGCTACTGATGGGGCTTCGCTTTGTGCCCGAGGCGTCCTTGGCCAGCAAAGGAGGGCCTCGGACTTGGCCAAAACCGGCTGCCCAGCAAACGGGCCCAGCGACGTCGTAGGCCGCCGGCAGGTCGTTCTCCTGCCACACGGGCCCAGCTGAACAAAGTCAATCTCTCATACCCCGTCGACATGGTCATGGGCGACAGGATCAAGACCCGGCAGCAGCTGCTTGACGAACAGCTGACGTCACAAGAGCCTGAGCAAACCTCCTTGCCCGAACACCCGCCGGACGAAAGTGAGTGTCCTGGCCAACCGAGTGAGTACCCCGACCAACCAACGGCAGTGCGAGAACTGCCAGCGAAGAATACTAAAGAGACAGAGAGATGGGAAGATGAGCGAATTCACGACAGTTCTGCGCCACAACATCGAGAAAAGCCAGCATTCGCTGAAGGCGGCACAGCAAGCCGATCACCCCTACGAAGTCCATTTGCACAGCGCCCGCTTGATGGACCTGCTGGACCGTGCTGCGGAAAATGGGGTCGACACCACCGGGTGGGTACGCAGGGATACGTTGGCCAGCGCTGCAGCGAACTGCCCGTGACGGTGCCCCTCTACCTAGACTAAAGCGGAACTATTCCGCGCCCGCGACCCAGCACGGAACCACGTGCTGAAGCTGCTCTACGACAGCCTAAGCCGGTGCATCAACTGCTGGCTGAGATCCGAGAAGGGCTGCGAACTGTCTCAGCAACTGGTCACCCACCCACGACCGGGAACTACTGCACCACCGGCCCGCCAGCATTGGGTCGATTGCCGCCATCAACTCAGGTCGGGCACTAAGACGTTGAATGTTCCGCCAAGCTGTACGGGAACGCAGATCGGTGCACGACACCCGTTGGCGTCGGCGAGCGGTTGCCTATAAGAGCCTGTTCCTAAACTCTTTTGGCGAGTCGTTGGCTGGTGATGCGGATCATGCTCCAGCGGACCATGGCTTCATGGTGGGCGGGAAGACGTTCGTAGTCACGGACGCAGCGGCGGTGTCGGGC
>JALZHU010000470.1 GCA_030860695.1 Actinomycetota bacterium | reverse complement strand
AGCCCACGCCGTGATGACAGTTTCCTCTAGATCGTCGATGCGGTCACACAGCACCGGGAACATGGGGATTTCGTTGGTCTTGCGCTCGACGTTGACCTGGCCAAGGACCACCGCGCTGCGATGGTCGATCGCGGCCAGCAAGTGCCGGGCGTCGGCGGTGTCACTGGCCAAGCCGCGCACCGTCTTACCGTCCAGGGCAATGACCCGCCGCCGACCCACGGGTGGTTCGGTGCGTGCGGCGGCCCAGCCACCGATGGCGGTATCCAGCTCGTCGCCATCAAGTCGCTGCAACGTATGCCGGATGGTCGACTCACAAGGCGGACAGCCACCCACCCCCAGCGCGGCAAGAACCTGATCAGAAGCGTTAGCGACCCACTCGCCGATCGCGGTGAACGAGCGGCAACCGGCCAACACCGCACAGGCCGCCAGCGCCAGGATCGCACTGATCTGGTGTCGCACACCCCGCCGGGCACGCGGATCGGGCACCTTCGCCAGCGCGGCCACCACACCCGTGCCAGCGATCCTGTCGTCATCGGCCGCGGCGGCCAGGTGCGCGAGGGCAGGATGGATCGACGATGATGAGGGCGCGGGCATGGTTCCTTCTGTGTTGATCAACTGGCGTACGAACCTTTATGATCAACAACAGGGCCATGCCCGTCCTGTTATCCGCCCGGCGTGTCGCCCTCCATCACCGCAGCTCAAGCCCAACCATCAATGACTTTGCCGGAGCCCTGGGGCGCGTAGCGCCGCAGCTGGGGTTGCGGTGAGTGATCTTCTGCATGTCCTCGCGCCGGCGGCCGATCGATCAGGCTCCCCTGGAATGGCCGAAAGGCGTGCTCGTTCCTGCGTCTGGCTGGTCGGGGCGCTGCCCGTGCACACGGCCTCACCAGGCCTTTCGCAGGCCGTGGAGTTGGGTGGAGGTGTGCGAGTAAGCGGCAAGTATCTCCACCACCGTCTGTGACGTGCGGCTTCCCGCAGAGAACTGTGTCGGTATGCGAACCACAGTCCATGATCACCCTCGGCGGGAAGCGGAACCTCGCGAAGCTCGACCTCGGCGCAGGCACACGAGCAGGGTGACGATGCATTAGCCCACCCTGCTAGCACCGCCCCAGCCGATTCGATCGGAATCGTATGGAACCGTCGTACCCCAGTTACTACCATCCGCGGTGGCTGCAAGGCCGGCCGATCAATGCGAGGAGCATCATGCGTGGTCGCAATTTTTCGCTCTCCATGGAGTTCAACGGGCATCACTTCGATGACTCCGTGCTGATGTGCCTTTCAAGCGGCCGGACCGATCAATGGTTGATCGACGTTCCAACCGTGCTGTGGATGCTGGAACGCATAGCCGCAGGGGATGCCGATGCACGCACCGTACAGGATCGGCTTCGTCAGGCCACGCTTTGGGACAGCGGCTGCTGTGGTGAGTGTGACCGCGCCGCGCCGTACTACGAGGAAGCTCGCAGCCTGTAGGGCTCGAATATTGGGTTGCGGGCTTGACCTGTGAGTTTAGGGTCACTCGCGTGATCATGCTGCGATCCTGTACTCGCTGGTGAGCCCGCCGAGGACCGCTTTACGGCGCACTTGGTAGTCGGCCAGATTGACCATTTGCGGAGGCTCGGTTTCGGCCTGGGCTGGTGAGAGTTGCATCAGCGTCCGGTGTGGCCGCGCGGTGTTGAAATGGTGTAGGTAGACGGTGAGGATTCGGCGCAGATGGCGTTCGTTGACGACCAGGATCCTGTCGAGCAGCTCGCGGCGCAGCGTTCCGATCATTCGTTCGCAGATCGCGTTGGCTCGGGGTGCTCTGGGTGGGCTGGTGAGGATGCGGATGCTGTCCGCAGCGAAGACCGCATCGAACGCCTCGGTGAACCGACAGTCGCGGTCTCGGAGCACGAACTTGATCGTGGCGGCCTGGTCGCCGAGGTCCATCATGAGGTTGCGGGCGGCTTGGGTGGTCCACGCGCCGGTCGGGTGCGCGCTCACGCCGACCAGGTATGCCCGGCGGGACCTGTGCTCGACCGCGATCAGCGCGTAGAGCCGTGTTAGGGACACGGTGTCCACGTGCACGAAGTCCACGGCTAGGACGGCCTTCGCCTGAGCAGTGAGGAACTGGCGCCAGGTTGGGCCTGACCGGCGCGGCGCGGGTTCGAGGCCGGCGTCGTGCAGGATCTGCCACACGGTGGAGGCGGCGATGTGATGGCCGAGCCGGATCAACTCGCCCTGCACGCGCCGGTGTCCCCAGGTGGGATTCTCAGTCGCCATGCGGATCACCAGGTTTTTGATTGCCGGTGCGGTCGGGGGACGCCCGGGCCGGCGGCGTACCGAGTAGTCCCATCGCCGCGAGACCAGCCTGCGGTGCCAGGCCAGGATCGTGGCGGGAGTGACCGGAAAGATCTCGGCCCAGCGTCGGCGCGGCAGCAGCCGAAATAAAGCAGCCAGCCACACCCGGTCGGCGGGCGTGTAGCGGACCCGGGAGATCTGTCGGCGCAACACGGCGTTCTCATGTCGCAACGCCAGGAGCTCCGCATCTTTACCTAGTGTAGTGTCTTACGAGTAATTTTACAGATTTGTGTTATGCTGTGAGCTATGAGTCGAGCAGCAGCGTCGTTGGCGATGTCCGATCAACAGCGAGAAATCCTGGAGACCTTGAGCAGATCGCGGAGCG
>JALZHU010000239.1 GCA_030860695.1 Actinomycetota bacterium | reverse complement strand
ACCGCGACACCGAAATGATCACTAGAAAGCCGGATGATCACGAAAGTATCATGTCCGGTTTGGCGGGAGGCCGTCGGAAAAGGACCAGCTCAAGTGGCACCTCGCTGGCGGCCCACCCGACCCCAAGGCCGGTGCAAAGCTCGCACTCCGGGCTCTCGGAATCCCCGTGATCTTCGACCGGGTATTGCAAGCCCGGGCGAAAAACGCGCTGGAACCGGAGTGGGAGGCCCGGTTTGAACCTCGTTCATATGGGTTTCGGCCGGGTCGCAGTTGTCACGACGCCATCGAGGCCATCTTCAACACGCTGCGCGGCCCTAACGCCACACGGCTATGGATCCTGGATGCGGACTTGACCAAGGCGTTCGACCGAATCGACCACGACCGCCTCATTGCCGCGCTGGGGTCATTTCCCGCCCGGGGAATGATCCGGGACTGGCTCAAAGCGGGAGTGTTCGAGCACGGGAAGGGATTCGCCCCGACCGAGCAGTGAACTCCCCAAGGCGGGGTAATCAGCCCCGCCTTGATGAACGTCGCGTTGCACGGACTAGAAGCCGCTGCCGGGACCCGCTACCACACCAACGCCTCCCAGGCGGGGTGGACGGTGGCATCGGCTCCGGTACTGGTGCGATACGCCGATGACTTTATCGTTGCCTGCCACAGCCAGCGGCAGGCCGAGCGAATCAAGGCGCAGCTAACCGAGTGGTTGGCACCCTGGGATCTTACCCTCAACGAGGACAAGACATCAATCCGGCACGCTAGTACCGGATTCGATTTCCTGGGGTTTGCCATTCGCCGCTACCCCAACGGAAAGCTGATCATCAAACCCAGCACGGCGGCCATCAGGCGAATCCGGGAACAGCTGCGCCAGGCGTTCCGCAGAATGCGGGGCGCCACAGCCGAGGCCTTGATCCGGAGACTCAACCAGATCATCTCCGGGCGGGCCGCCTACTACCGGACGGTGGTATCCAGCAAGGTGTTCACATCGCTGGATGACTACGTGTGGAAGCTCGCCTATCAATGGGCCACCCACCGCCACCGCAACAAGCCGAAGAAGTGGATCGCCGCCCGCTACTTCGGCCGGTTCCACCCAGCCAGGACCGACAGGTGGATCTTCGGGGACCGCGACAGCGGTGTCTACTTGCGAAAGTTCTCCTGGACGAAAATCGTCCGGCACCAGATGATCCCCAGTGGCGCGTCTCCCGACGACCCCGCCCTGGCCGACTACTGGGCCACACGGCGCCGCAAGCACCGGCCCCCGCTGGGCGAATACACCGTGCGCCTGCTGCACCGCCAACAGGCGCGCTGCCCGCTCTGTGGGGACTACCTCTTGCACGCCGACCACGAACCCACCTCACCCCAGGAGTGGGAACGGTGGTTCCGCGCCGTCCGTAAGGCGATCACCAAGCAGGCACTAAAGATCATCGAACCCAGGCGGCACGGCACGCCGGACAGGAACCCAACCCGCCTCATACACCGCCACTGCCACCGACAGACCAAGCCAGGCAATGGCAACAACCAGCACTCCTGCACTCCCGCCAGCCCTCGCGGCCTGCTTGAGCCGGGTGCGGGGAAAGCCTGCACGCCCGGTTCTGAGGGGGGTGCGGCGTAGTAATGCGCCGCACCTACCCGACCTCACTGGTTCATAGAGGTCGAGTGCTTATTTCATCACGACTGGAGCACTCGGCGAGCATAGTGCATCAAGCAAGCTATTTCATAGCTTACAAATAAACAATCATTAGCCGCACCCTTACTGGTCCGGCCTGGTGCTTGAATCGAAGTGATGGCTTCGAGATCCACTGATATTCGTACTACGAGACAAGGCGTCGGAAGATATACTACGACAAGGGTGTAGTCCGGGACTACTTACCATCTCGATCGCGTGGCTCGCCACTTGGGTGAAGACTCATGGAGACGCCTACCCTTAGACCATGGCAGAGCAGCGCAGCGGGTGGCAGACGTTCGGGGAGAGAACGGTTTATGACAATCGGTGGGTGCGGTTGGGGTTAGTGGACGTGCGTGCGCCGAATGGGGAGCGGTGGGAGTACCACGTGGTGCACCTTGATCGGATCGCGGTGGCGCTGATCGTAGACGGTCAAGATCGGGTGTTGATGTCGTGGCGGTACCGGTTCGTCACCGATCAGTGGGGTTATGAGCTGCTCGGCGGGATGGTGGATGCGGGGGAGGATGCGGCGGGGACGGCGGCGCGGGAGGCGGAGGAGGAGAGTGGATGGCGTCCGGTGGGAGAGCCGAAGCGTTTGGTGAGTTTCGAGCCGCTACCGGGTCAGGTCACGGCGCCGGTCGACGTGTTTCTGTGGCGGGGAGCGGAACGGATCGGCGAACCGATCGATACGGAGGAAGTGGGCCGGGTGGAGTGGGTGCCGCTGTCCCGGGTGCCGGAGTTGGCGCGGCGCGGTGAGCTGCTGGGGTCGGGGACGCTGGTGGCGTTGTTGTACTACTTGGCTTTACGCGGCAGTGCCGCTGCTGCCGGGTAGGACGAGCTTGTTGAGCCGTCGTTGTTGGCGGTCGGATTTGATCTGCGCGGCGAGGCGGCGGGCTTGCTGTGCGTAGGCGAGCGCGGCGTCACGGTCACCGGCGGCGTGGGCGTAAGCGAGATCGACGAGTAGGCCGGTGCGTGCACGGATAAAGCCCGCAGGTAGGCGGGTGAGTGCCGCGGTGAGTTGGTCGATTGCATCCGGTGCACCGACACGGGCAAGGGCGTTTCCACGCCAGCGGTCGAGGTGGGAATCGCCCAGGAATAGGAACGGCAGCGCTGGGTCGATAGGGTCGGCGGGGAGCAGGTCCGAGGCGGTGTCGAAGGCTCGCCGCGCGTCGTCGGCGTGGCCAGCGGCGGCGAGAGTTTCGCCGTGGGCGGCGGCGAGCCAGGCGTGGAGTAAGGGTGTGGCGGCGCCGTTGGCGATGTGGCGGGCGTGGGCGAGCTGGTCGATGGCGGCGGTGGTCTCGTCGAGGTCGATGAGGACGAAGGCTTGTTCGGCGGTGGCGTGGGCGAGCAGGGCGGCCGATTCCGCTTCGCGGGCGGCAGCCTTGGCGCGTTCATAGTGCGCCCATGCTTGGCCTAGGGCGGCGCGGTCGAGCGCTTGCCATCCGGCCAGCGTGGATGCCTCCACGAGCACTCCGGCGAGTGCGGGCCGTTGTGGTCCGGCGCGGTAGGTCAGCAGGTGCTGTACCTGGTCGATCTGGGAGCGGAGCTGGTCAAGCTGGGTGAGCGCGCCGAAGCGCCGGTCAACGTGACGGGCATGGTCGACCTGGTGGCGGAAGACCTGAACGGTTTCCTGGTCGACGGTGCGGGCTATGGTGAGCCGGGCGCGTAGCTCGGCGGCTTCGGGTTCTTCCTCGGGCTCGTCGGGGAAGCCCAGTTCGGTGTTGGTGCGGCCGTAGATCTCACGGAATAGTCGGCGATAGATCTCGCTGGGCTGTTCTTTCCCGTTCTCCCATCGCGACAGTTTGGTCTTCAGGCTCGCCTTGTTGGCGATGGGCAGGTGCAGCGCGTCAGCGCGCCGGGTGAGCAGATCGATCACCTGGGCCGCGGTGTAGCCGAGCTGGTGACGCACGGTCTGCAGCGAGGTCACCATGCCCAGCTCCGGCCTCGGGTAAATGCGCTTTGAGCTGCGTGGTTAATGGTGGTTAATGGCCCGGCCGTTAACCGGTGACAATTACGAAGCAGCCCCTTCAAGGCGTTTCGTAGTGCTATGCAAGAAATCACCGACACCGGTTTAGTCATCACGGGCCGCCAGCTCCTCCAGGCGCCGTTCGATAGCCGCCAGCCGTCGATCGATCGAGGTCAGCCTAGTCGCCACGGGGTCAACGGCCGAGGTCGCCGGCTGGCCGCGTTCGGGCGGAGTGTGACCGCGCAGCACAGCGTCGAGGTGTTCGGGGTGCCAGCCCAGCGCCACCGACAGCGCTTCCAGAGTGCGGGCGCTGCGGCGGCGCTGGGTGGTGTTGCGGTGCAACTCGCGCACGATGGCCACCGATACCTGGGCGCGTTCGGCCAACTCGCGTTGCCGCCAATTGAGCTCAGCAAGCCGCGTATCGATCGCTCGCGCGACTGCCGCCCAGTCCTGTCGCACCGATTCCTCCGCGCTCCGCCCTAAGCGCCGAAGAGTAGTCCGGTGTGTCGTTTCGGTAATTCCGCACACCATCTAGCACTGAAATCAGTGCATAAATCCGATGACATCATGCTTTCAAAGGGAACATCCGTAATGGACAGCACCAACAACAGCGCCGCGAGCCCGGCGTTTTACACGGTGCCGGAGGCCGCCCGCGTGCTGCGGGTGACCCCGGCCACGATTTACCGCGCCATCCGAGAAGATGCCTTCCCTGCCGTGCGCATCCGCACCCGCTACGTCATCCCGGCCAGCGCCGTCGACCGGCTCGCCGCGGAAGCGGCCGAGTCCGGCGGATGCGTGGACGTAGCCGCCATCGCCGCCCAGCGGCGCACCGCCCGTGAGATCGCCCGCGCCACCGGAGGTGCGCCATGGTAAACCGCGACGACACCCCGGACTACGAGGCCTTGGCCGCCCGGCTCGACCGGTGGCGGCAGGTCCCGACCGACGTGCTGACAGATGTGGTGGTGGACCGGGGCTTGTGCTGGTGGGGCCTCTGGCCCGCGCAAGAGCTCGACTGGGACGACGATCGGGATCTCGCGGTGCGGTTGTGCGCCGGGTGCCCGGTCATCAACCAGTGCCTAGAGCTGGACCTCCGCACTGCCGGGGCGGGCACCACCGGCGTGTGGGGCGCGCTGCCGGAAGACGACAGGCGCGCGCTGTATCCGATCTGGCGGCGACGCCGCCACCAGCACGACACAGCTCACCAGGAGGGAGGGTCGACGCCGTGACGATCAACTTGGCTCCGACGCAGGTGGTCGCTGCCCTAGGTGTGCTGCTCGCGCTGATGATGATGTGGCGCTCAGGCGCCCGGCGGGGCCGCCGTGCGGCCGATGCCGCTTACGGCGCCTCGCGGGTGGCGTCGCTGGCCGGGCACCTGCTCGGCACGGCCGGGGTGATCATTGGTGTGCAGTGGATGGTGATCACCTACGCCCCCGGCAGCACACTGTTCTGGGTCGTGCTCGCAGTGCCTGCGTTGATCACCGCGCATGCCCTGACCCGCTCGGTGACCTCACTGGACAGTGGTTACTGGCGGGGTGATCGGCGATGACCGCACCTAAAGAAACAGCCGTGATCCCGGCCGCCCCGGTATTCGACGGTGAGCTGGTCGACGACCGGCCGGCCACTCAGCAGCAACGACCCGGGCAGCTGGCGTTGTGGTGGCAGCGCTGCCCCCGCGTCCCCCCGCCGCTCAAGACCCGCGCCCATGCGGTCCAGGCCGCCAGGGATGCCGCCGTGACCATCACCTGTGCACCATGGCGGTTCCTGCGCGCGGCCGGGCGGGGCAGCGTGCTGGCCGCGCGGGCCTGGCGGCGCTGGGTGACCGTGCGCGACTATCGGGAAGCCGCTGAGCAGTCGGAGAAACTGGCGGACAAGTACATCGAGATCCGCGAGCTGACCCTGTTGCGGTGGCGGGTCACCGGCGCCGTGACCGGGATTGGCACCGCCGGACTGGCGGTGGCCGACATGTTCTACGGCTTCCGAGTCCTATGGATCACCGCTGTGATCGCGGCGGCGGTGCTGGCGGTCACCGGGCGGCGCCGGGATGGCAGCCCGGGACGGCGGGCGGTGCTCGCGGGACCGCGTTCGCTGGCCTGGACCATGGACCCGCAGATCCTCGTCGACGCCTTCCGGGACGCCAAGCTCATCGGCAAAGACGAGACGCTCCGGCTGGTCGAGCGGGCCAGCCGGGTCGGTGCCGGGTGGGCGATCACGCTGGATCTCCCGGCCACCCGCAAGGCCACCGACGTGATCAAAGACCGGGAAGCACTGGCCTCGGCGCTGGCCGTCGATGAGGTGCAACTGCTCGTCGAGCGGGTGCGGGGCAATGGTGGCCACGCCGGGCGAGTGGCGATGTGGGTAGCCGACGCCGACCCCTACGCCACCCCACCGTCACGCACGCCGCTGCTGGATGTGGCGTGCTGGGACGCCTGGCGTCCAGTGCCCTTCAGCCGGGACGCACGGGATCGCCGCATCAACCTCCCGCTGGTGTGGACATCCCTGCTGGTCGGCGCCATCCCCCGGCAAGGCAAGACCTTCGCCGCCCGGCTAGCCGCCGCCGGGCTCATCCTGGACGCCTACACCCGGCTCTACATCGCTGATTTTAAGGCCGGAAAGGACTGGGACGCCGCCACGCAGGTCGCGCACCGGTTCATGTCCGGCGACGAGCCGCAACATGTGTTAGCGCTGGCCGCGTGGCTCGTCGAACTCGTTACCGAAGTCCAAGGCCGCTACCGGCGCATGCGCCAGCTTGACAACAATATCTGCCCCGAATCGAAAGTCACCCCCGCCATGTCCCGCGATCCAGCACTGAACATGCCAATCACTGGTATTTTCATCGATGAGGTTCAAGTACCCTTGGAGGAACGCACACCCATCAAGGTGCAAGGCAAAATGATCCCGGCCGGCCAGTACGTCGGCGAACTATTGACCTGGCTAGCAAAGAAAGGACCAGCAGCCGGAATCGTCTTGGTGCTAGCCACCCAACGCCCCGACACCAAAACCATTCCGTCCGCGCTGCGCGCGGTGCTCGGTTCCCGGTTCGCGCTCCGGGTGATGGACTGGCGCGACAGTAACATTATCCTGGGAGAGCAAATGAACACTCGCGGATGGGACAGCAGCCGCCTGCTCCCCTCCCATAAAGGGGTCGGCATTCTGCGCCCTGATGGCGACACCACGGCCGGTGCCGATGTATTAGCCATAATGGTGCGTACCGACTACATGCCCAACGACGATTGGACCACCCTGTGCGAGCGCGGCCGGGCGCTGCGCGCGGCAGCGGGCACGCTGACCGGCCACGCCATCGGCGCCACGTCAACCCCCGCGCTCGATCCGGCCATGGTGGCCGATGTCATCGGCCTGCCTGCCACACCACCATCCCCGAGGATGAAGGTGAGGAACCGCCACCGCCGATGCCTGATCTCCCCGAGCCGCTCGCCTCCGTCGTCGAGTACCTGGGTGCCGATTTACGCGGGGATGCTCGTGAGTTCGTCCCCACCGCTGAACTCATTGAGGCTCTCGACGTCGAGCCCACCGCGTTCGGGCGGCAGATGGGCGCGTTGGGCTGCCGACCACGCCCCGGCCGGGTCACAGCCAACGACGGCACTAGCCGCCAAGCGCGTGGCTACCTGATCGCTAACATCCGGGCAGCCGTCGCCGCTCTACAGGATGACGCTGACTCCGGCGACGGCTTGGTCTGAACCCGTCACACCCACTATCGGAACCCGTCACAAACCAGGTGAACCCGTCACATCCGCTGTGACGGGTTCACTCACGCTATGAACTAGGGAAACGTGTTGTGTGACAGGTGTGACGGGTTCGCGGAAACCGTCACACCTGTCACAAATCATGCCGGAAACGGCCCCTATGGTGATGCGCCCTCAGCCGTGACGGGTTCGGTCACGGAACCGCTGCCACGCCGTGGGGCGGGCGTGCCGTCCGCCGCGTCGCCGATCGACCTGCCGCTGCGCGGGAAGCTCAAAATGCAGGCAACGCGGGCACTGGCGCTGCGGTGGCGCGCACAGCGCGGCCGACAGCAAGTGAGCACCGCATACGGCCATCGGCCTCCCTCCCGTAGCCAGCGCCGCTTCCATCGCCTCCAGCATGACCGAATGGTCCAGACGATCCGCCACGGAGGTGACCCAGATTCGGTGCTGTCCACCGGGGGTGTCTCCGTTGTTCCGCGGGGCAGTCATCACGTGGCCCAGTCGCTCACCACTGTGTGCAGCACGGTCAGCGCGTTCCCGCAGACGCGCTCGGTGATCGGCAAACCTCCCGGCACCACCAGGCTGTATTTGCGGGCTCGGGTCGCTGAGCAGCCCTCACCGAAGCCACTGAGATAGCAGGTATCGCGGTACTCGACGGTCTCCCGTACCCCCAACAGCGGCCCGTCCGGGCCGGGCGCGATGCGCTGGAAGGAGAATCCCCGGGCTTTGGCGGCATCAAGCAGCCTCTTGGCGGCGGTCAACTCGGGGCTATCAGCGCTGGGCATGGCCGTCCCCGATCAGGTCATATAGCTGGTTGAGCTGGGTGATGATGTGCTCGGTGCTCAGCGGCAGTGGGTCGGCCCGCAGCGCGGCGCGCTCGGGCTCTAGCGCCAGCTGCGCGACCTGCGCCCACCGACTAGGGAAAAGGGCGCTGTCCCCGGCCAGTCGGACCACCTCCGCCAGCAACCCCGCCAGGGCCGTGACCTCGGCGGCGGGATCGGCATCGGGTGGTGCCGATCCGGCCGCCGGGAGCCTCTGACGGGCGCCGCTCGACCAGCGGCCGGTCGGGAATCGGGACGGCCTGTTCTCCCACGGCTCCCTACCTCGCAACGATCACTGTGGTG
>JALZHU010000238.1 GCA_030860695.1 Actinomycetota bacterium | reverse complement strand
GACATCCGCAAGTGGATCAACGAATGGAACGCCAATCCCAAACCCTTCGTCTGGACCAAGACCGCCGACGAGATCCTCGACAACCTCGCCAGCTACTGCCAACGAATTAACGACTCAGGACACTAGACGCGGTTGCCCGACGCGCAGGCCGCGCCGAGAGTCAGCCTGGTGGCACCCAGGTCGGTGGGTTTGGCTTGGCAGAGCTTCCCCAACGCGTCGAGCTTCTAGCGCAGCCGATACTGAGTCTGGGAGCGCTGCGGAACACCGGGCCAGCCTCATTGCAGACAGATTCCCGGTCGCACCGAGACAAACCTAACGAACACCTTACGAAACGAATGATGGGCGCCCCGCAGATGAGATGTTCTCCCGTAGCCTCGGGCACGCACCATGGAGCTCGCCGATTCTCCGGCGGGCACCAAGGCGCACCGTGTGAACCCACGGCTGCGTCTAATCCCGGGCCGCGCAGCGCCGCAGACAGGCGGACGGCAAGCGTAGCCCGGTAGCCGGCGACGACATGCCTGGCGCACCCTCGCACGGACGTACTGGACTCCTGGGCATGCGTGCAATCCCGACCCGTCAAGACTTCCTTTAGCTCGGCCGGATACTGGTCAAATCCCGCGTCGGGCCGAAGGTCCATGACGTAACTCATGCGACAGGCTGGTGATCGACCCACGGCTCGGCCCCGCATCGCCGGTGATTCATCGCCGCAAGCCGTCAGCGATGGGTCAGTCGCACCCTACTCAGCCACGCGCTTGGTCTGTCTCGTAGACGTCGGGCACGCCGTCGGCGTCGGTGTCGCGTTCCTCGTTAGCAGAAAGTCGACGGTAATAGCGGTTGCGGATACGCAGTACGACCGCCGCGAGCAGCGCAGCAAGCAGTGAGCCGAACAGCACGCCGGTCTTGACGTGATCAGCTCGTTCGCTGCCGGCACCGAAGGCCAATTCGCCGATGAGCAGGGACACGGTAAACCCAATCCCGGCGAGCAGCGCGAGCCCGAGCACGTCCCACCAGCTCAGTCCTTCGGCGAGCTGGGCGTGGGTGAAGCGCTGCACCAGCCAGGTCGCACCGAGCACACCAATGGCCTTGCCAACCACCAGCCCAGTGATGATGCCGAAGGCTACTGAGTTCCCAAGCTGGGCGCCTAGTCCGCCCGCGCCCGCGATTGAGACACCGGCGGCGAAGAATGCGAACACCGGGACCGCAACGCCAGCTGACAGCGGCCGCCAGCGGTGCTCGAAGCGCTCGGCCAGTCCTGGTCCAGGGCCTTCGGCGCGTCGGATTACCGGGACAGTGAAGCCCAGCAGGACCCCTGCGACGGTGGCGTGCACCCCGGACTCGTGGACCAACACCCAGGTGGCCGCGGCCAGCGGCGCCAGCAGCCACCACGACCGCACTCGGCGCTGTACCAGCAGCGCGAACAATGCTAGAGGGATGAGCGCCAGGGCAAGTGGTAGCACCTGCAGCGAACTGGTGTAGAACACGGCGATGATTGTGATCGCGAGCAGGTCGTCGACCACTGCGAGAGCGAGGAGAAAGGTTCGCAGTGCCACGGGCAGGTGAGTGCTGATGATCGCTAGGACAGCCAGGGCGAACGCGATGTCGGTTGCGATCGGGATCGCCCAACCCCTGAGCGCGCCGTCGCCAACGCCGACGTTGAACGCGACATAGATCAGCGCGGGCACGACCATCCCACCTAGGGCAGCGGTGACTGGCAATGCCGCCCGTCGTGGATTGCGTAGGTCGCCGGCAACGAACTCGCGCTTAAGTTCGAGCCCGGCGACGAAGAAGAAAATCGCGAGCAGGCCGTCAGCGGCCCACTGGGCCAGCGTCAGATCCAGATGCAACGCAGATGGCCCGACCCGCAGGCTGCCCAGGGCGCTGTACGCGTCACGCCACGGTGAATTCGCCCAAACCAACGCAAAGATCGCAGCGCCCAGCAGCAACATCCCGCCAGCGGTCTCGGTGCGCAGGAGGTCATTGATCCGCCGGACCTCTGGCCAACTGCCACGACCCAACAAACGGGGAATACCCTGACCGGACGGCGTTCCCATGAGGTTGCTCCCAGAATAGTCGACGACAAATCCGCCGACCAGGCTTCCCGGCACACCTCACGTCACTGTACGGGTCGCGTCTTGCCTCCGCGGTGGGTGACCTGAAGCGGATGCGCACCGTGCTCAGCACAGTGCCAAGGTCCTTCGACCGAAGCACCCCATGAAGCCGATCACGGTTGGCGTCCGGCCGGGGTTGGGCGGATGGGCAGGCTCGTCTCCTGGCTGGCGAGCAGCACCAGCAACGCGCCACCCTGCAGCCACCACGGGGTATTTTGACCCTGGCATCCCCTCGGTCACGAGGTGCACCAACGCATTCAGCAGCGCCGTCGCATCGCCACAACGAGAACCTGCACTGCGCGAGAAGCTGCAACTAGTGAAGTACATGGCACATACGCCATATGTGTCGAGCGTAGCATGAAGGACCAGTTATGGTGGCAGCTGGCGGGCACCAGATCTCGGTATGTTGGGGTTCTCGACGGGCAGTTCCAGGCGAAGTTCACCGGCGTGCTTAAAGGTGAACGCCACCGGATAGGTCAACCCGGCGCGGATCGGGACGCGCAATCCGGTGAGCATGATACGAACCGCGTGGGTACCGGGTGGCGCGCTCGACGCAATGGGCCCTTGGTAGCCGGCGGTAAGGACCCGCGTTGATCTCCGTGGTCGGCCGGGCCAGCGGATGGCCAGGAAAGAAGTTGGCTAAACCACCGTTGGCCTTAATGGCCCCCAGGAAGTGATCCCGCAATGACCTCAGCCGCACCGGTCGCCAGACGGCAGCCGGCTCACGAGGCAAATCAGCAGACCTCCCGGCGGGAGGCTCGATCATCTACCCACGTCCATAGGTCCTCCGGAGTCGGTGGTTCACTGGCAGCCACGTCGTCGCTGAGCTGGGTAACATTCGCGAGTACTGTGGTTTCGACGCCGAGGCAACCCGTGACCGTCACGCTGCTGCTTGTCGAGGATGATGTGCGAGTCCGCCAGGCTCTAGCTCTGGCGTTGGCCGACGAGGGCTATCGCGTCATCGAAGCAGCCACCGGAGAGCAGGCGTTGCAACGGCTAGCCGGTGGGCAGCCGGAGCCGGATGTGGTGCTGCTGGATCTGATGCTGCCGGGAGTCGATGGTCTGACCGTGTGCGCGGCGATCCGGAACCGCAGCGATCTGCCGATCATTATCGTCACCGCCAGAAACGACACCGAGGATGTCATTGCCGGCCTCGAAGCTGGGGCCGACGACTACGTCACCAAACCGCTAAACGCAGGTGAACTCGCCGCCCGTATTCGAGCCTTGTTGCGGCGGGCGCGAGCCGTCGACGGTGGGATGTCCGCCGTGCTTGAGTTGGGCGATCTACGGGTGCATCCCACCGAAGGCCGCGTGCTCCGCGGGGAGTCGGAGGTCTGCCTGACCAAGACCGAGTTCCGGTTGCTCTGCGAACTCACCGCCGCCCACGGCCAGGTGGTAACGCGCGAGCAACTGCTCAAACGGGTATGGGAGTACGACTACTTCGGCGACACGCGCCTGCTTGACGTACACATCCGCAGGCTGCGCCTCAAGATCGAACCTAACCCCCGTGAACCCATCCTCATCCGCACTGTGCGCGGCGTTGGCTACCGGATCCAGCCACAATGACCCCCACGGTTGGTCCGACGCTCGACGGAGACCAGGTGCACAAGTGAGCGGCTTTTTCGAACTGCTGCGCGACAACAACAGCGTGTTGGGGCGGCTGGTCACCACGGTGGTCCTGCTCGTTGTGGCGTTGCTGGTGTCCGTAGCCACCGGATGGCTGGTCGGCCGCCGCCGGGCCGACGATCCGTACACGCGCTACTACCTGCGCAAGGCCGTGCGCGCAGTGGTCGCCGTCGTGCTGCTGTTTGCGCTGGCTTTGGTGTGGCAGCCCTTTGCCGGTCGAATCACAGTCGTCCTCGGCCTGGCCACCGCCGGACTGGCGTTCGCAATGCAAGAGGTCATCGGGGCGCTGGCCGGCTGGGTCAGCATCCTTACCGGTCGACACTTTCGCGTCGGGGACAGGATCCAAATGGGCGGGGTGCGCGGCGATGTCCTCGATTTGTCCCCGCTGCGCACCAAGGTCCTGGAAATCGGGTCGGGCCAGGACGACGACTCCGCGGGCGACAGTACACCGGCCGGGTGGTGTCGATCTCGAACAAAGCGGTATTCAACGAGCCGGTCTACAACAGCAGCGCGGCCTTCAATTACCTGTGGGAGGAACCCGGGCGGTCAAAGATGAGGTAACCCGGCGGGTCCTCGACCGCTTTGCCGAACACTCCATCACTGTGGCTTCTACCACCCAGGATATTACCGTCCACCGACCCTCGGACTAGTGCGGCCGGCCATGAAGCCTCGGCGTGCACAAGACGACGCCCGGCGGCCCGGACGATCGTCAACAGGTGCGACCGAGGCCTAGGCCGCCGTACAGTCAAGCTAATGTTCTGCGCGCGCCCGATCGTCCGGCGCCGGGCGCCAGTTGTCCTCGGTGGGAAGGTTGATCACGAAGCGAGCGCCACCTCCCGGACGTTCGTCACAGCGCACCTGTCCACCGTGGGCGGAGATCGTCTCGGCGACTAACGCGAGGCCAAGCCCCGTGCCGACCGCTGAACCTCGCCCCGCGCGTCCGGTGGCAAAGCGCTCGAAGATTCGGTCGCGTTCGGATACCGGTATGCCTGGTCCGGTGTCGTCGACAAAGATCAGGGCGTGGCCGTTGGCACGCCGTACTGATAAGCCGACCAGCCCACCGCCGTGCTTGTCAGCGTTGTCCATCAGGTTGACGAATGCGCGCTCCAACGCGAGCTTGCGTCCGCTTATCGTGCTATCGGCCTCGACCGACAGCAGCGCTGCCGGTCGCCCGGACCGAGCGATGGTGTGGGTGAGCAGCTCTTGGACTGACAGCAGCTCTGGCTCGTCCTGATGTAGCCCGGCCTCGGTCTTGGCCAAATCCAGCAGGTCGTCGAGTAGCCGTCGCAGGTGGTCTAGCTCGGTGACGACCAGGTGCAGCGCGCGGCGGGAGCGGTCGGGTAGCTCATGCTCGTTGCGGTGCAGCACTCCCACGCTGGCCACCAGCGTGGTCAACGGGGTGCGCAGCTCGTGGCTGACATCGGCGAAAAACCGGCGTTCCCGTTCGATGCGCTGCTGCAGCGAGTCCACCATGCTGTTGAACGAGTTCACAATCATCGCCAGGTCACGGTCACTGGTGCCGGGCAACCGGGTATCCAGCTGTCCGCCGGCGATGGTGGCGGCGGTGTCGGCCACAGTACGCAGCGGTTGCAGGACCCGCCTGCTCGCCCATAGGCCTAGCATGGCGCCGCCGAGGGTGGCCGCCATGGCACATGCGATAAGCACCGTGCGCAGCACTCCTAGGGTGGACTGGAGTTCCTGCAGTGGCGTGAACTCGTAGAAGGTGGCGCCCACGGTGTCCAACGGGATGGCCACCACGAAAAACGGTTCGCCACGGATGGTGACCGGCACGGTGGTCGACGTACCGCCGGCGACCTCGTCGTGCAGGCTGCTGGGCAGCAGGTGCGGCCCGGCATTGGGCTCCGAGGTGAACCACTGGTCCCGCCAGCGCAGCAGCAGGACGGTGTTGGCTGGAGGGTCGACTGCCGTCAGCACCTCAGAGGCGGAGGCGCCAGCTCTCTCCAATCGGCCACGCACATAGTCGGCGTCTGCGGCAGCCTGCCGGCCCGCCGACCGCTCACGCTGCTCGGTCAGGTAACCACGGCTAATCGTGTACACGGACACTGCCAGCACCAGCGAGACCAGCAACGCGCCCACAGCGAAGGTCAACATCACTCGGCTGCGCAGACCGAGCCGCCCGACGATCGGCACGCCGCTTACTTTGATGCGGTCACGAGTGATCCGGGGCAGCCGGACCCTAGTGCTGGACATCGAGGCGGTATCCCAGCCCGCGCACCGTGACAACCAGGCGAGGCTCGGCCGGATCGTTTTCGATCTTCGTCCGGAGGCGGCGGACGTGCACGTCGACGATGCGCTCGTCGCCGAAGAAACCGCGGTCCCACACCCGTTCCAGCAACGAACCGCGGCTCAACACCCGTCCGGACTCGCTGGCCAGCTCACACAGCAGGCGGAACTCGGTCAGCGTCAAGTGCAGCTCCTGGTCACCACGACGAACCGTGCCACGGCCGGGGCACAGCACCAGCTGCCCGCGCGGATCAGCGTCGAGCAGGATGGCATCAGGCGCATCCGGCTGGTTGGCCAGTCCGGCCCGTCGGCGCAACGCCCGCAACCGGGCGGAGATCTCTTTCGCCTCGAATGGTTTGGTGACGTAGTCATCGGCGCCGGCCTCCAAGGCGGCGACCACGTCGTGGGTATCGGCCCGCGCACTGACGACGATGATCGGTACGTCGCTGTCGTGACGCACCTGGCGGATACAGCTGAAGCCATCCATCTCGCCGAGCATCAGGTCGACGATCATCACGTCCGGCGGGCCGGTGCGGCGAAGCTCGGACAGCGCACCCTCGGCGTCCGGGGCCTCGAGCACGTCATAACCCTCGTCCTCCAATGCCAACCGCAGCGCCGCCCGAATCCGGTCGTCGTCCTCGACGACGAGGAGCCTGGTGCCCACGCGGCCCATGTTGCCAAACGCCACAGTGCCGCACCGATTTGGCGCGGGCGGCTGCCACACAACTGCAAAACAGTCGACGTACCTGTCTCAACATTCGTCGGCCACCCTGGCGTTGTCAGCCACCAGCGAGAAGGGGACAGGATGACGACCGCGAAGCTTGACGAGCAGAGCAACCGGCTACACCGACGCCCTACCGTCGACCGCCCCCGGCAAGCCATCGTCGCAACTGAGGCGGTGCTGCTGTGGCCGCGCGGCTTGGCGATGCAGGCAGTCAACAACCCTAGCCCGGGGCTGTGGCCGATTCTCGCCGTCGTGCTCAGCGACGAGAACGCAAGCATCGACCTGTCGGTGCGCAGGTTGTACGACCTGCTCGGTAGGCGGTGCCGCCGGGAGCAGGCCACCGTGCTGGCAGGACGTTGCCTGTGGTCGGTTGCGTGCGGGCGGGACACCCTGCTGTGGCTCGCGGTGCGTGCCAGCGCACCTACCAAGCTCGAGGTGGACATCGTGCTGCCGGCACGGCCCTTGCTGGGTGCCGTCGGCTGGCTGGCTGGCGGCGGGACTGTGGCACTCACTACTCGGCGGCACGCGGACCGGCTCAGCGCCGGTGTCAAAATCCACGACGCGCTGCACGGCCTCGTGCTGGTGAGCTGCCCGCGCTCGCCCCAGCTGGCTGCCCTGGCCAGGGCTCGGGATGAGGCCGAGGTTGGCCGTCAGCTCCTCCACAAGGAGTGATGCACATGACGACCCACCGTGAGCGGCGGGCTGCCTCTGACGACGGCTACCCACTCGGCTCGGTGGACCGCTCACAGCGCGACCCGGATAGGGCACCCGGACGGTGGCGGCAGCGTATGCAAGGACCCGCCTTTACTAGATTCATCGGCGGCGTCATTCTGGTCTTAGGTATCTGGCTGACACTCGCGTCTGCAATGTGGAGCTACGGCATCGCCGGAGATGGCGATGGCTTTGATGCCCGGTGGAACGACGTGCTGGTCGGTATCGCAGTCATCCTCAGCGGATTGATCCGTATGGCCCATCCCGTCCGGTCAGCGACGATAAGCATGGTCTCGTTCATGCTGGGCGCATGGCTAGTGGTTGCACCGCTGGCACTTTCCTATGGTTTTGGTGAGGACTCGACCTTAGCGACCGTCAACGACATCATCGTGGGCGCAGCCATTGCCGTGTTGTCCATTTTCGGACATCAACGCACAGCGAACAACGAGGATAACTAGAGACATCGAAGGAGATCACCATGTCGATAACGAAACAGCCGTCGCGCACCAGCGGGTCGGACAGCCAGAAAGGGGCGGCCCTGGTAATGCCACGTAGCCGTGGCGCAGTAAACGGTTCCTTCCTCGCGCTGCTGGGCCTCTGGGTGCCCTGATCCCCTTTATCGGGCCATACTTCAACTACGCATTCGGCACTCCGGATCCCTGGGTCTTCACGCTTGACCGGCTGTGGCTGAACATCCTGCCCGGTATCGTCGTGCTCCTCGGGGGTCTCATCCTCGGGCCAAGCGCGGACCGGTTCAGCGGCGGGTTGGGAGCATGGCTCGCCCTGACTGGCGGGATCTGGTTCATCATCGGGCCGGTACTCAGCCAATTGTGGGGCGGAGGCGGGCCAGACAATCCGATCGGTGCGCCGCTTGGCACAAACTTTGTGCAGGTTCTCGAGCAGCTCGGCTACTTCTACGGGCTCGGAGCGCTGATTACGGCCCTGGCGGCGGTTGCGTTGGGTCAGATCAGCGTGCGCTCAGTGAAGGGCTGAGCAAGATGATGTTGACTCGTTGGCCGCGTCAAAGACTTTCGTAGTAGTGAGC
>JALZHU010000003.1 GCA_030860695.1 Actinomycetota bacterium | reverse complement strand
CCGTCTGCGTGGAGACCATCGCGCAGGCCGTGGTGGCGGATGCGGGGCTGGACACCGACCGCGCCTGGTTGGTTGCGGTTGGCGTCGTCGGGATCAGCGAGCACAGTGCTCGCTACTGGCTCGCGCGCAGGCACGAACTGCCCAAGGAAGAGGCGGTCGTGCTGACCGCGGCACTGGCCTGGAAGGGCCTCGCCGGCTTCCCACTGCAACACGGCTGGCCTCTCCCCGCCCATTGAGCCCGGTGTGTCCGCGGGGCGGACGGGGCGCGAGGTGCCGCAACTGCGGATCAGCGGCCAGCGCTTCAGGTGCTATCCCTGGGCAGGCACCAGGAGGGTGAAGGTGGGGGGAGCGGGTCGGGTCAGCCGGAGCCTGCCGCCTTCTGCTTCGGCCAGGCTGCGGGCCAGCGCGAGGCCGATCCCGTGGCCGTCGGCGAGGCGCGATCGCCGGGTGAACAGCTCCGGTTCGGGGGTCGTGATGCCGGCGCCCTCGTCCGACACGTCGATCGCCAGCGCGTCAGCGGCATTGCGTACCGCCACCGAGACCGTCCCCGAGCCGTGGGTGGCAGCGTTGTCCAACAGCACGGTGAGCACCTGCCGCACGGCCGCGGTCGAGGCAAGCGACACGGGGGCCTGTGGGTCCACCGCCATCCGCAGTGCGCGATCCTGGGCGGCCAGCCGGTCATGCCAGCCCGCTTCGATCTCATTAAGCAGGCCACGGAGGTCCAGTGGGGTGGCACTGGAGCTGCGAGTGTCCCGGGCCAGGGCAAGCAGTTCCTCGATAGTCTGCTCCAGCCGGTCCGCAGCGGCGATTCCGTCAGTGATGGCGTGGCGAAGGTCCTGCCCTGGGGGATCCAGCGCCGCTTCGAGCCGGAGCCGCAATCCGGTCAGCGGAGTGCGTAGCTGGTGTGACGCATCAGCCGAGAAGGAGCGTTCCCGGGCGAGCATGTCGTCCAGGCGTCCGGCGGTACTGTTCAACGCCGAGCCGACAGAGTCGATCTCGGGAATGTCCGCTGGTGTGGTCCGGACGCTGAAGTCGCCTTGTCCCAGACGGCGCGCCGCATCCGAGAGCTCTTCAAGCGGGCGCGCCAAGCGTCGGGCCTGGCGGCGGGCGATCAGCCACACCGTCCCGATGGCCAGACCGGCTAGGCCGAGCATGGCCAACCACACCACCGCAACCTGCCGGTAGACCGCGGCGCGCGGGCTGGCGGCGCGCACCGCGCCGATTACATCACTGTCATGGGTCACCGGTACGGCCACGACCAGATCACCGTTGAAGTCCCCGGTGTTGATCTCCCCGCGCAGGGCGCGATGAACCTGTTCGTCACCACCCTCCGGCCCGATGCCCCGGATGAGACGGCCGCGGTCCACATAGACCGCGAGCCGGATCCCATCCTGCCGGTCGAGTTCATAGATCGGCATCTGTTCGCGGAGCACGTCTGCCGTGACGCCCCTTGCCACGTCGTTAGCCTCGCGCAGTAGCTCTGTTCGCTTATCGGACACCGCGTACTTCAGCACGCCAGCAGCCAGCGGCACCCCGAACAGACCGATAGCAAGCACAGCGGCGAGCACGGCGAGGCCGACGATCCGAGTCCGCACGAATCCCCTCTCATCCAGCCAGCCGCGGCACTGGGGTCTACTACCAACACAGCATCCGTGGGGCGAGATCAGCCCCGTTGTACCCGCACCGGTAAGATCGCTGCAATGGGGCTGATACGCGGTGGGGGCAGGCGGTGACGGTCCGGCACGCCGGAGCACGTTTCTTAGGCACCACGATCATTGGCCTCATGTTTGATCATCAGCGGTTGCACGGCTGCTCAGTCCCCTGATGATCAACACCTAGCTCCCCCACCTCTGGCTGCCCCACCCCCACCCAGCCAGGGCGAACTGCCCCCATCCGACTGCGCCAGCAGAGTCACCGAACCCGAACAGGCGGCAGTGGTGCTGGCGCGCATGGAGCCTGGGCGCACCGTGTGTCTCAGCGGCGACCGTCTCACCGACTCCGAACTGGAGGTGACGACCTCGGGGACGCCCGAACAGCCGATCACGATCGTCTCTGATGGCGCGACCCTGCGCAGCATGAACGTCAAGTCTGACTACGTCGTCATCCAGGGCCTGACGCTCAAAGATGGAGACGGTCTCACCATGGAAGGTCACGGACTCGTCGCCCGCAACAATGTGATCTACAACACCGGCGAGGATGGCCTCGCCTGCGTAGCCTGCGTCGACACGATCATCGAGTCCAACACCGTGCAACGCGCCGACGGGACCGGTATCTACCTTGCAGGCAAGCAGATCACCGTCCGAAACAACACGATAAGCGAGTCGGTGCTGCGCACCCAGGGCGACGCCGACGGCATCCGATTTTTTGGATCTGGTCATCGCCTGATCGGGAACACGATCAAGGACATCAAGGCGAGCGGCTACCGCGACGAGGGCCCACATACTGACTGCTTCCAGACTTACAACACCGCCAGCGACCCACCCACCTACGACGTCGTCATCGCCGACAACGTCTGTACAAACGTCGACGTGCAGTGCCTGATCGCCACTGCTAACGAGCGGGGTGCCCGGAATGGCTCCGAAGCGCAGACCGCGATCATTTTCGAGGGTAATACCTGCGCGGTGAACGGTTCACAGGCGGTCTTTCTGGAGGGCTTTCCCCGGGTTATCGTGCGCGGCAACCTCTTCTCCGGTCCCGGCTCCCGCGCGGTGCAGCTCAACAGAGGTTCTACCCACTGCGCCGTGATCGGCAACACCGTGACTGGTCGCATGCTCCCGTACCAGATTGATCGGCAGTCCCGGCCAGGATTCCAGGAATCCGGCAATACCTCACGCTAGGCGCCCGGTGGCACCTCCAGCCGGTACCCATGCCCTCGCAGGGTGGTGATCCGCGGCACCGAGCCCAGTTGGGCCATCCCAGCCAGCTTGCGACGCAACGCAGCCACGTGCACATCGAGGGTCTTAGTGGGACCGAACCAGTTCTCGTCCCACACTTGCGCCATCAGGGTTTCCCGGCTGATTGCCACTTCCGGCGCCGCTGCGAGGCGGGCGAGTAGGTCGAACTCCTTGGCCCGCAGCGGCATCTCCGTTCCTGCCACGGTCGCCCGCCGGCTGCCGGTGTCCACCAGCAGGTCTCCGACCGCAAGCATTGATTGAACTCCCGAGGTAGCCGGCGCCACCCGTCGCAGATGTGCTCGGACCCGGGCCAGCAGTTCGGCCAGCCGCACCGGCTTGGTCAGGTAATCGTCCGCGCCGGCCTCAAGACCTACCACGACATCCATCTCGTCGGTCCGGGCCGTGAGGATGACCAGAACCGTCGTCGGATTGCTGGCCCGTAACTGCCGGCACACTTCGACGCCGTCCAGGTCGGGCAGCCCAAGGTCGAGGAGCACCAAGTCGAAGTCCGTCTCGGAGGCCGCACGCAGCGCGCCCCGACCGGTGCGCTGCCACCCCACCTGGTGGCCGTGGGCGCGCAGGCTGGACTCCAGCACGCTGCCGATGGTCTCGTCGTCCTCTACTACGAGTAGTTGGGACACATCATGAGCCTAATGGATCACTTCGCCCCAACCGCCGGCCGGACTCAACCGCGGCTACCCGAAGTGACAGTTACCATCAGTAACATGTCGGAGGAACCCGCTCATATCAAGGCTCCTGCCAAACCCGGGTGCGGCTCGGCGGGCTCAGCACACCACCGCTCTGGGCACCGCGAGCAGCGCCGCGCGGCGCTGGTACAAGCCGCAATGCGAGCGATCCGCCAGCACGGGCCTGACGTCGCGATGGACGACATCGCCACCGAGGCGGGGGTTAGCAAACCGATCCTCTACCGGCACTTCCTGGACAAAGGCGATCTTTACATGGCGGTCAGCGAGACTGCTACCCAGCAGCTGCGGGCTGCCCTACTATCCGGCTTGGGCTCCGAAGCCGACCCGCGGACATTGCTCCGGCTGATGATTGAGACTTACCTGGCGTTCATCGAAGAAGAACCGGAACTCTACCGCTTCGTGGTGCGCCGCTCGTTTCCTGACCGGCCAGTGCCGCGAGACCCGGTCACCACCAATGCCGCTCTCATCTCCGAGGCCCTCGCCAGGATCTTTGGCGACCAGCTGCGCAGCCTTGGCCTGGATCCTGGGGGTGCGGAGACCTGGGCCTACGCTGGGGTTGGCATGGTACAGGCGGCCGGGGACTGGTGGCTGCAACACCGCGCACTGTCCCGGGAGGAGTTGCGCGACTACCTACTGATGATGGCCTGGGGGGCGTTGGACGCCATCCTGCGGGCCGGTGGATCACCGGCCCGGATGTTGAGTCAGCCCCCCACCGCAAAGCCGACCCGGCGGGTATCCGCAGGTCCGATCTCGACGTAGGCCACCCTCGAGGTGGGCACCATGTAGCGCCTGCCCTTATCGTCGACCAGGGTCAGCAGCCCCTGGCTGTTCCGCATCGCCTCGGTGACCAGCGCCTCCACTTGGTCCGGCGAGTCCGCTGTGGACACCGTCAGTTCGCGAGGGCTGTCCGCGACGCCAATCTTGACCTCCACGCCAGGACCTCCACGGTGTGATCGACGTTGGGGTCAGGCTAGTCGAGCGGTACGCAGATGCTCACCCCAGCCCGAGTGCGGCCATCCGACGGCCGTGCAGGACCTGCACCCGGCGGATCAGCGTGGCCAGGCCGGCCAGGTCGCCGGAGCCGCGGATGATCAGATCAGCCAGGGCATCCCGCTCGGCCACGACGTGCTGGGTATTTGTCACCGCCTCGCCGAGCAACCGCCGCCCCCACAAGGCCAGCCGATCGCGAGTTTTTCGGTCCTGCTCGCAGGCGCTGCGCACCTCCCGCTCGGCGAACGCCGAATGTCCAGTATCGGCCAGGACTTCTTTGACGAGTCCGGCGGTGGCGTCGTCCAACCAGCCACCGACCTCACCGTAGAAGTCGGCCGCCAGCCCGTCCCCGACGTAGGTTTTCACCAGCGACTCCAGCCAGGACCGAGGTGCCGTTGAGGCATGGAACTGGTCGAAGCGCGCCACGAACGGGCGCATCGCGTCGTCCACCGAGACACCCAAGCCGCGTAAGTAGCCCTCGATCAGCCGGAAGTGCCCGATCTCAGCGGCCGCCATGGTGGCCATGGCGGCCCTACCGGTCAGGGTGGGGGCACTACGGGCGTCCTCGGCGAGCCGCTCGAAGGACGACAGTTCTCCATAGGCGAGGACCCCTAGCAGGTCAATGACGCCCTCACGTGCCACATCCACGGCGCGAGCGTAGTGCTGCGTTGCCGGGGTGCGCCGTGTCACGCACGTACCTGACGGGCGAACGAGTAGAATGTAGACACAGGGCGTGACACCACCCTGACCACACGCCCGGCTCGGTGGCTGAAATGCCGCCGGGTGCATGCATTGAGCGCGGACCTGATGTCTTCGTTCCCGGCTGACATTGCGCAACCCAGTTGCGTGGAGCTGGTCGAGCAAGACGGTGCTGGACGCGCCGGTACGAGAGAGGCGATCACGCTGACCGTCAGCCAGACCACACTGACCGACATCTATCCCTTGGAGCGCTCCGACCCCCGCACCCTGGACCATTCAGAGACCGGTATCGACGAACCCGTCCCGCCACATCCGCTACAGGCTGGCGCTCCGGTCCGGGACGACTCTCCCACCTTTGCCGAGCTCGGTGTCCGCGACGAAATCGTCCGGCCGCTGCGGGCTGCGGGCATCGAACGCACCTTCGCCATTCAAGAGCTCACCCTACCGCTGGCCCTAGCCGGTGACGATCTCATCGGCCAGGCCCGCACTGGGACCGGCAAGACGCTCGGCTTCGGCGTCCCACTGATCCAGCGGATCACCACCGGGGACAGCACGCTCGACGGCACCCCGCGCGCCCTGGTTGTTGTGCCCACTCGCGAGCTGTGCCTGCAGGTCAGCGCCGACCTCACCGCCGCGGGCCGGGATCTCACCATCCGGGTTCTGTCGGTCTATGGCGGCCGCCCCTACGAACCGCAGATCAAGGCACTGGCCCGGGGGGTGGACCTGGTGGTGGGCACCCCAGGCCGGCTGTTGGACCTCGCCGAACAGCGCCACCTCGTGCTGGGCAAGGTGCGGGTGCTGGTGCTCGACGAGGCCGACGAGATGCTCGATCTGGGCTTTCTGCCCGACATCGAGCGGATCCTGCAGATGGTGCCGCGGCAACGCCAGACCATGCTGTTCTCGGCCACCATGCCCGGCCCGATCATTAAACTGGCCCGGACGTTCCTGATCCGGCCGACGCATATCCGTGCCGAGGAACCCGACGCCACCGCCATCCACGAGCGGACCCGGCAGTTCGTCTACCGGGCGCACGCAATGGACAAGGTCGAGCTGCTTTCCCGCATTCTGCAGGCCCGCGACCGGGGCCTAACGATGATCTTCACGAGAACTAAACGCACCGCGCAGAAGGTGGCCGACGAGCTCACCCAGCGTGGTTTTGCGGCCGCGGCGGTGCACGGCGATCTCGGCCAGGGGGCTCGCGAGCAGGCGCTGCGAGCATTCCGTTCGGAGAAGGTGGACGTCCTGGTCGCCACCGACGTCGCCGCCCGCGGCATCGACGTTCCCGAAGTCACTCACGTCATCAACTACCAGTGTCCAGAAGACGAGAAGACCTACGTGCACCGGATTGGACGGACCGGTCGGGCCGGCCGCCCAGGCGTCGCGATCACCCTCGTCGACTGGGACGAGGAGCCGCGCTGGAAGCTGATCAGCGACGCCCTGTACCTTGGCATGCCAGAACCCGCGGAGACCTACTCCACCTCCGCGCACCTGTTCAACGACCTGGACATCCCCACCGACTCCACCGGGCGGCTACCGCTGACCCGACGTACCCGGCCCGGCTTGGCCGCCGAGCCCAGCGACGAGGATGGCCGGCGACGCGGTCGGCGTGCCACCGCTACCCGGCGTGGCATTCGCAGTGGATCCGCCGACAGTCAGGCCTCTCGTGTCCGCGGTCGCAGGCGCCGCACCCGCGGCGGAGTGATTGTCGCAGGCAGCGTCGATACCGCGCCCCCAGCGGAGTGCCCAGGCGACCAAGGTGACGCCCGACCGCGTCGCCGGCGACGCCGGGGCCGCGGCTCCGGCATGGGGAACACCATTCCCGGCAGCGTTGCCGCCAACAGCGTTGTGACCAGTCACGACCACGGCAGCCAGCCTCGCGTCGCTGGTTGACCAGCGGTCGGATGCCCGCTCCCGAACGCCGCACCCGGTGGGACCTGACCGCCGCGGCGGTGTTGGCGGTGGCCGTGCTCGCGGTGTCCACCGCGCTGTGGTGGGCCAGCGACGCGCGACGCACCACTCTGACTACCGCTCCCGGCCCAGCCCCAGGCGATCAGACATCCACGACCGAGCGGCTGCCAACAGCACTCATCGAGGCGTGGCGGGCACCAAGTCCGGCGACCCCGGTCCCCTTAGTGCACGGCGGCACAGTGGTCACCGGTGCCGCTGGGGTGGTCGCCGGTCGTGACCTCCGCTCCGGCACGGTCCGCTGGAGCTACCAGCGAGACCGACCGCTGTGCACGGTGGCCGCCGCGTTCAACCATGTATTGGCGGTGTACCAGCGTGGCGAGACGTGCAGCGAGGTGACCGCCCTAGACTGGGCCGACGGCCGGCGTGGACCGCAACGTACCGGTCCAGTGGAGGCGTCGACCCGGCTGGCCGCCGCTGATAACCATGTTGCCGCCACCGGGCGGCGTTATCTGGAGGTATGGCGCTCCGACCTGGTGCGCACGCTGGCCTATGGGCGGCTACCTACCCCTGCGCAGCCCGGGACCCAGCCGCGACCGGACTGCCTTCACGGGTCGATGGCACTGGACTCTGCTGTCGAATCTGGAGGCCGGCTGGCCGTGGTCGAGCATTGCCCGGGGGAGCGCGGGCGGCTCACTGTGCAGCGGTCCGACCCGAAGCAACCCGACCAGCCCGAGGTGATCTTCAGCACTCTGCTCCACGGGCAGCATGCCCGTGTCGTCGCGGTGAGCGGGGACCGGGTGGCCGTGGCGCTGCCCGACCCGCCCCGGTTGGTCGTATTCGACGAACAGGGCAAGGCGGTGGCTGAACACCCGCTGGCCGTCCCGGACGCCGAGCTGCGGGGCAACCCACCGGGTGGTCTGGTGGAGGTCAGCGAAACCTCAACCGAGGTGTACTGGTTCACCGGCTCGGCCACGGTCGCGTTGGACACCGCTGATTTGCGGCCACGGTGGACCCGGCCAGGATCTCTCGGGGCTGGCGCGGAGGTCGCCGGGCGGTTGCTGTTGCCGGTGCCAGGGGCGCTGGCCGTGCTGGACACCACCACAGGCGAGCAGGTCGGCGCGCTGCCGGTGGACCGTGGCGACTACCGCGGGCCGGTAGGTACCGCCAGCTCCGGCGGTGTCGTGCTCGAGCAACGTGGCAATACCCTGGTCGCGCTGAGCTGATCGCGGATCACATCCAGTCGTGCGGACCTGCCGAAGGCAGGGCAGAGGATGACCGTGGCTGACGATCTGGTTGAAGACGTACCAACCGGCTGCTGCTTCAGAGCTGAGGATCTTCGGGGTCCAGGTCGTGCAGTGGGTAGACAGCACGCCGGGTCTCCTGGATCACCCGGTCCACCGCAGTGTCCCCGGTCCCGTCCCAGGGCGTCCAGTGGGGCTCGGTGCCGTCGGTCATCGAGGTCGGCAGTTGCGCGCCGCGCGCCACGGTAGCGGTATACGCCATCCAGTCGGCTGGTACCGCGGTTGCGGGGTCCACTTCCCGGTTGAGCACGGTGCCCAGCAGATGCGTCCATGACCGCGGGACCACCCGGAACAGGGAATACCCACCCCCACCTAAGGCCAGCCAGCGCCCGCCGGCCGTGGTGTCGACCAGGTCGGCCAGCGCCCGGTGCGCGGCCCGCTGACCGTCTACCGATAGCGCCAGGTTGGCAAGCGGGTCCTCGACGTGCGTGTCCGCACCATGTTGGGTCACCATCACCTCGGGTTGGAACGCCCGCAGCAGCGCGGGGACGACCGCGTGGAATGCCCGCAACCACCCGTCGTCGCTTGTACCTGGGGGAAGCGGCACATTGACCGCTGAGCCCTCGGCACCGGGCGACCCGATGTCGGAGGAATTCCCGGTGCCGGGAAACAGCGTCGCCGGGTGCTGGTGCAGCGAGATGGTGAGCACCCGAGGGTCGCTGGCGAAGGCCTCCTCCACGCCGTCGCCATGATGGACGTCGATGTCGACGTAGGCCACCCGAGACACCCCACCGTCGAGCAGCCGACGGATCGCCAGCGCGCAGTCGTTGTAGATGCAGAAACCCGAGGCGCGGTTACGCATAGCATGATGCAGCCCGCCGGCGATGTTCACCGCCCGCGCCGCGCGGCCGGTGAGGATCTCGTCGGCGGCCAGCAGTGAGCCCCCGGCAACCAGCGCCGACGCCTCATGCATGCGGAAGAAGACGGGGTTATCCGGGGTGCCTAGACCGTGCCCGACGTATCCGCGCGGCGCTTGCTTAACTGCGGCGAGGTAGTCGTCGGAGTGCACCGTGCGCAGTTCCTCGTCGGTGGCCTGTACTGGCGCCAGCGGCTGCACGCCGTCCAGGACACCTAGGGAGCGAGCCAGCCGGATGGTGAGATCCAGCCGGATGGGATCCAGCGGGTGCCACCCACCCAGGTTGTAGCCGAGGAGGGCGTCGTCCCAGATGACCACCGCGCGGGTAGGGCTCATGACCGGGACGTTACCGGCCACTGTGGTCGCCTGCCGGGTGACGGCCCTACCCGGGATCCGGGCCGGTGGCCACCGGGCGGTCAGGGTCGATGCACCACTGGGACCATGATCCGGGGTACAACGCCGCCGGACGCTCGGCAGTGGTGACCCCGGCGAGTTCGAGTCCGAGCACCAGCGCACACGCGTTAATCCCAGAACCGCAATAGGCGCCAACCTTGGCACCGGTGACCTCCCACCGTTGCGTGAGCTCGCGCAGCTGGCTCGGCGATAGCCAACGCCCTTGCGGATCAGTTAGCTCGCTGAACGGCGCGTTGGCCGCGCCGGGTATGTGGCCAGCCCGCGGGTCTACCGGCTCGGTCTCCCCGCGATAGCGTGGCGACGCCCGCGCGTCGAGCAACACACCGTTGCGGGCCAGCGTCGCGGCTTGCTCCGCGTCAAGCACCGGCATTGCCCCGGGCCGCACCGTAAACGTGCCAGCCTGCGGGTGGGGCACGTCGATGGTCACCGGCAGCCCGGCCGCTCGCCATGCCGCGATCCCCCCGTCGAGCACCGCCACCGCGGGGTGCCCGGCCCAGCGCAGCAACCACCACAGCCGTGCCGCCACCGACCCGTCCGCCGCGTCGTAGGCGATCACCGGTGTGGTCGATCGAACACCGGCGGCACGCAGGGTGGCCTGCAGCGCCGCCGGGTCCGGAAGGGGATGCCGTCCACCCGGACCCGGTGGGCCAGCCAGATCGGTGTCTATGTCGAGGAACACCGCGCCAGGCAGGTGGCCGGCGTGGTAGTCGACGCGACCGGATGGGCCGGTCAGCGACCATCGCACATCCACCACGGTGGGTGGGACGGGGTCGGCAAGCAACGCAGCCAGCTCGCGAGGCCTGATCACCGGATGCATATCGCCCATACTGCCGGCCACTGCCAGCAGGTATTCCGCAGCGTCCCCAGTTGGCCACTACCATGGACGCAACCGAGGGAGACTGGTGTGAACGAGCTCATCGACACCACCGAGATGTACCTACGCACCATCTTCGAGCTTGAAGAGGAAGGTGTAATCCCGCTGCGGGCGCGGATCGCCGAGCGCCTCGGACAAAGCGGACCCACCGTCAGCCAGACAGTGGCCCGCATGGAGCGGGATGGCCTGCTGACAGTGGCCGACGACCGGCATCTCGAACTCACCGCGGAGGGCCGCAGCCGGGCCACTTCGGTGATGCGCAAGCACCGGCTGGCCGAGCGTCTGCTCGTCGACGTGATCGGGTTGGAGTGGGAGCAGGTGCATACCGAAGCCTGCCGCTGGGAGCACGTAATGAGTGAGGCGGTGGAGCGCAAGCTGGTCGCCCTGCTGGGCAACCCAACCACGTCTCCGTACGGCAACCCGATCCCTGGGCTGGACGAGCTCGGGGTCGGGGACCATGCCACCTCGATCGAACCCGACCTGGTCCGGCTGGACGAGGTGGCCCGGCGCGGCGGCGGTATGGTCGAGGTGCGGCGCATCGCCGAGCACGTGCAGCTGGACCCGGCCTTGATGGCGAACCTACACAAGGTCGATGCAGTACCCGGCAACGTGGTAGAGGTGGCTGCCCAGGTGCGGGCAAGCCATCCGGTGGTGCTCTCCGGCCGAGGGTCCACGGTCGAGGTGGACGGCGCGCTCGCACATGCAGTGCTTGGCCGTCGGCGGTGACCGCCATCGCAGATCACTGCTCATCGCTTTCGCCGCGATCGTCGCTTGCGGGACTTGCGCGAAGGTCGTTGAAGGGCCGCGGCAGCGTCCGCCGCGACACCGCGCAGCAACTCCGGTGGCAGTCCTCCGTCCAACGCAGCACGCAGCAATCCCGATAGGGAGTGCTCGGGACAGGCTTGCAGCGCCGCATCCAACGCGACGCCGGCCAGCGCGCCGTCTCCGCGGAGGTACGCGGTTAACGCCAGCAGTGCCGCTGGTTCAGCTCGCTCCGGTGCCGGGGTTGCGCGAACAAGAGCCAGCCAGAGCCGCTCGGCAGCGACCGCGCCAGGACCCGAGCACCAGGGTAGGCAGGCGTCTCGAACCCGGTGGTCACACAGTGCGGAGGCGACCTCGGCGACGATGCTGTCGCTCAAGGTAAGGTCCTCCGCGGCCGCTGCCCGCTGCAGTTGCCTCAGCTGCGCGAGTCGCTGGGCTACCAGCCGGGAACTCATCGGATGGTCGGCGTCGGCCACGTCCAGGAGCTCCGCCCGGCGCTGCAGTGCTGCAGGGTCCTCGCCGGCTAGTAGTTCGGCCATTTCCTCCCGGCTCCCGAAGGTCACCGCACCCGCCGCGACCGTAGCGGCCGCCAGCGGACTAGTCGCGGGATCGGCCACCGTCCCGGCACACAGCGGATCGTCGTAACAGCGCCACGGCGCGCCACGCACCGTCTGCGCGTCCACGCCGCGTGTACCATGGGGAGCCCGGCACCGGTCAGCACATCGTCGAGTGCGTCCACCAACGCTCGGTGTGGGGGATCGCCCTCGGGAGCGGGATCACCCCCAATCACGACCAGCGCGACACCGGTCGGCTGCTGCCGGGCGATCGGCACCAGCAGCTGCTCGGCCAGCAGCGGCGCCTGGTCGGTATCGACCAGATCGGCCCGCAAGGTTAACCCGATCCTCTTGCCGTGCAGGGCTAAGAGAACCACGGAGTCATGCGGGTGAAAGCCCAGCAGATGCGGGACGGCGGCGATCAGTTCGGAAGGGTCGGATAGCCGGATACGACCGGCGGCAGGTGCGCTCATGCCGCCAAACGGTCCTCCCGCAACATCGCGAGGGACAGTCACGTCCGTGCTGGCTGTGGACTGCAGGGGTGAATGTGGACTATCAGCCCGCCAGGTCCGTCGTGGACTACTGGAATGTCGGACTGGTGGCATAGCCTGCCGCGCCGGGATGACCGCCGGATCCGGGCCGGACCGGACGCGGCCGCCGGCACACGTAGGTCACCGCCGGGGGCAGATTCCACCAAACCGTGCGGGTGGTCAGCACCTCGTCGAACACCTCGCCAAGCAACGTGCGGAATTGACGTGCCCGGGTCATCGACAGCGCATGAAGGTAGGCGAAGGTAGTGAAACAACCCCCTGGCCCCAGCGAGCGCGCTGTCGCATCAACGATCGCGCGCTGCGCGTCCGCGTCGATCAATGACCACGGCAACCCGCTGACCACGGCATCCACCGGGGGCACCTGGTGCTTGGCGAGCAGCTGTTCCAAGTCGACGGCGTCCCCCACCACGACCTCGACACCCGCGTGCTCGGCGCGCAGGTAGTTGGCCAGTATCAGGTCAATCTCGATGGCCACATGCCGCCCCCGACCAGCAAGTCGATACTTGATAGCGGTGGTCACCGACCCGGTGCCCGAGCCGATCTCCACCACGACCGGCGACCCGACGCGGGGCACCACGGCGGCCAGCCGGGCCGCCAGATGTGGTGAGCTTGGCGCCACGGCGCCCACGGTGGCCGGGCTGCGCAGTACGGCAGCGAGGAAGGCAACGAGGTGTCGCGGTAACAGCGGCATGGGCCAGAGCCTGCCCGCTGGGACGCTTAACTGTGAAATCGACCTTCACGCACTGTGACTGGCCGCGATCCGCGTCCTACGTTCGGTGATCGTCGCCGACCTCGACCCCAGCCGATACTGACAACCGTTATCCTTAGTCGGCCTTTCCCGGATTCCCAGCTCAATCATTGGAGGACCCATTTGAAGATCGCTCTGGTCGGCAAGGGCGGCAGCGGCAAGACCACGCTGGCCGCGTTGCTCGTCCACCGCCTGGTGGCCATCGGTCGCCCGGTGTTGGCGGTGGACGCCGACATCAACCAGCACCTGGCCGTCGCTCTCGGCGCGACTGAGGCCGACGCGCTCGCATTGCCGACCCTGGCCGCACACCTGCCGCTGATCAAGGATTACCTGCGGGGAGCCAACCCGCGGATCGCCTCGGCCGCGGTGATGGTCAAGACCACCCCGCCGGGTGCGGGTTCTCGATTGCTCCGCGTCGTGGAGCGCAACCCGATCTATGACGCATGCGTGCATGAGGTCGGCGGGGCACGGCTTGCGGTGACCGGTCCGTTCGCCGAAGGCGATCTGGGGGTGTCCTGCTACCACTCCAAGGTCGGGGCGGTGGAATTGCTGCTGAATCATCTCGTTGACGGCGTTGGGGAGTATGTGGTGGTGGACATGACCGCCGGTGCTGACTCTTTCGCCTCCGGGCTGTTCACCCGCTTCGACGTGATGTTCCTGGTCTGCGAGCCCACCTTGCGCAGTGTCGGGGTGTATCGCCAGTACCGCGCCTACGGCCGCGACTTCGGAGTGCGGATCGCCGTCGTGGGCAACAAGGTCTCGGACGCGGAGGACGCCGCGTTCCTCCGCACGCACATCGGCGCCGACCTGGTGGGCTGGGTGAGTCGCTCGGCGCACGTCCGTGCCGCCGAGCGCGGTGAGATCCGCCCGATCAGTGCGCTGGAGCCGGCCAACGTGGCCACACTGGACGCGATGCGGGACATGGTGGACAGCACCATCAAGGACTGGGAGACCTATCAGCGTCAGGCCGTGGATTTCCACCTGCGCAACGCCGCCGCCTGGGCCAACGACCGCATTGGTTGCGATCTGACCGATCAGGTCGACCCGGACTTCGTCCACGGCCCTGACGCGCTCGCTCGGTCGGGTCAGCCCCCGACCGCTACGCCCGGACCGCACACCCACACACACCACACCGGAGGAAGTCATGTCACTCGACGTTCCCACCGCACTGCTTGAGCGCGCCCAACACGGCGAGGTCGACGACGCCGACTTCGTCGACTGCGTGCGGCGGTCGCTGCCCTACGCCTGGCAGGTCATCAGCGGCGTGGTGGTCGGCCTTGAGCTCGCCGGGGAAACCGCCGAATTCGCCGATCACGAGATCCCCCCGCCCAGTGAGTCCGAGCGGGGTCAACTGCTGCGGGCACTGGCATCGGACGCCATCCGGGGCAGCCTGGAACGCCACTTCGGGGTGAAGCTAGCTTTCCAGAACTGCCACCGCGTCGCAGCATTCCGGCCATCCGCAACCGACGGTGCCCGCTACCGAGCATTCATCTCCGTGCGCGGCCAGCTGCTCAACCAAAGTCCCGAACTACGGGACTGCTGAGAACCCGTGAGTGGCGATGCGGGCTATAACTCGCATCGCCACTCACGGGCCGGAGGCCCTCATGCGGTTTGGGGCGTTCCTGCTCGCCGCACAATTCCCCGGCCAAGACCACACCACCGTGCTGGAATCCACGGTCGCAGCTGCTGTCGCCGCTGAGGAAGCCGGCTTCGACGATGTGTGGGTCGCTGAGCATCACTTCATGTCCTATGGGATATGCCCTTCAGCTATCACCCTGGCCGGCTACCTGCTCGGCGCTACCCGCCGGGTCGCGGTTGGTACCGCAGTCAGCGTGCTGTCCACCCAACACCCGGTCACGGTGGCTGAGCAAGCCACGCTTCTCGACCAGCTTTCTGGTGGCCGGTTTCGCCTCGGTGTCGGCCGGGGCGGCCCGTGGATTGACCTCAAGGTGTTCGGTACCAGTCTGGACCGGTACCAGCACGGCTTTCCCGAGGCCCTGGATCTGCTGCTCGCCGCCCTCGCTGGACCCCGCCTCGCCGGCTCCGGACCGCACTTTCGTTTCCCCAGTATCGACATCGTGCCCCAGCCACGGACACGACCGCACCCCGCCGTCATCCTGGCCGCCACCACAACCGCCACCGTGGAGCTCGCCGCGCGCCGCGGCCTGCCGCTGCTTCTCGGCATGCACGCCAGCGACACCGAGAAAGCCGCGCTCATCAGCCACTACAACCGGGTAGCGGGCAGGACCGACCAAGTCGGGCACATCGCCGCCGTGCTCGCTTACGTCGGCGACGGCCAGCGCGAGGCGATGAACACCATGCGGGATCGCCTTCCCCGCTGGCTTGGCCCTGGGCTAGCCGGCTACCGCCGCGCCGATGGTGGGCTGCACCACCCACGCGACCCCAATGAATACACCGAGCTGCTGTGTCGCCTGCATCCCGTCGGCACTCCGGAACACTGCCGCGACACGCTGGCCGCCACGGCCCGGCGCACCGGCATCGGTCACTTCATTTTCATGGTGGAAGGCGCCGGCGACCGCGTCCGCACCCTGGAGAACATCACTCGCCTCGGCGCCGAGATTCTCCCTCATCTGCGAGACCGAGCCCAACGCATCTCAAGCTGATCTTTCATTCCCTGTCGAGCCAGGTCGAGGCCCGGGAGGGGATGGATCTGCCAGCGTGTCGCGTTATATCGACTGTGAATGCCGAGCTATACCGGATCGAGGCGGAGCCTTCCATCCAGGGGGGGGCGGTACTCGTGCACGCCCTCACCGGGTTTGTCGATGCCGGCCAGGCTGGGCAGCTGGCGGTGGCACATTTGCTGGCGCATCTTGAGCACCGAGTGATCGCCACATTCGATGTCGATCAGCTCATGGACTACCGCTCTCGCCGACCGGTAATGATCTACGATCAGGATCGTTGGGCGGGCTACGCGCAGCCCGAGTTGGTGTTGTACGAGGTGCGTGACTGCGCAGGCACCACGTTTTTGCTGCTAACCGGTCCTGAGCCGGATCTGCAGTGGGAGCGGTTCGCCAGCGCGGTCCGAGAGCTGGCCGAGCGCTTCGGGGTAGGCCTGACGGTGGGTATCGGCGCGATACCGATGGCGGTTCCCCACACCCGGCCAGTGACGGTCACCGCGCACGCCACCCGTCGCGAGTTAATCTCCGGCTATCAGCGGTGGTTCAACACCATGCAGATCCCCGGTCACGCCGGGGCACTGGTGGAGCTGCGGCTGGGCGAGGCTGGGCACGACGCGATGGGTTTTGTCGTGCACGTGCCGCACTACCTAGCGCGCATCGAGTACCCAGAATCCGCCCTCGGCCTACTGGAACACCTGGCCCGCAGCAGTGGACTGAAACTGCCCGTGGAGGCACTGCGCCCCGCGGCGCAGCGGGTCCTCGCCGAGGTCAACGAGCAGGTCGCCCGCTCCCCGGAGAGCATGTCGGCAGTGGCCAGCCTGGAGGCCCAGTTCGACGCCGTCACCAGCGAGGCTCAGCGGCGTCCCCTGCTGTCCACCAATGCCGAACCGTTGCCCACCGGTGACGAGATCGCCGCGGAGTTCGAACGGTTCCTCGCCGAGCAGGACGGCCCGGCCGAAGGTTAGTCCGACCATACCCGGGACGACGCTCATCGGCCCACTATCCGAGCGGCGAGCAGGCCCAGCAGCGTGGCGGCCGCGGCGCCCATCGTGCCGAGCAGCCAAGGATGCTGGGAGGCCCATAGCTGGTAACTACGTGAGGTTGACTGGGCGTCAAAGACACCGTGCGCGCCGAAGTCACGTCCGTCCGGCCCGTCAAGCGGTTGCCATAAGTTTGCTGGCTGGTCCGGATCGCGCGGCTGATCGGTCTGCTGTGAGGAGTACCCGGTGCGGGCCAGGTAGCGGTCCAGCAATCCAGCGGCGAACTTGTTACTGATCAACGTGGCTGCGGTGCTGCCGCCCACCCAGTACTCCCGGCGCTTCGGGTGATCCGCTGCGTACAGCACCGCCTTGGCGGCAATCTCGGGTTGGTAAATCGGTGGGACGGGTTGCGCGTGATGCGGCAGCCGGGACAGCACCCAAGAGAATTGCGGAGTGTTGACGCCAGGCAGCTGCACCATGGTCACGTGCACGTTGCTGCGCTCGTGTAGCAGCTCGCAACGCAGTGAGTCGTGAAAGCCTTGGATCGCATGCTTGGCCCCGCAATAGGCGGACTGCAGCGGGATGCCACGGTAGGCCAGCGCCGAGCCGACCTGGACAATCGTGCCGCGATCGCGGGGCAGCATCCGGTCCAGCGCCACCCGCGTGCCGTAGACATAACCCAGGTAGGACACCTCGGTGACGCGCTTGAATTCCGCCGGCTCGATGTCCCGGAATGACGCGAATACCGAGGTGAACGCGACGTTGACCCACACGTCGATCGGTCCCAGCTGCTGCTCTACCCGCTGTGCCGCTCGCTCGATCTGCCCGTAGTCGGCTGTATCCACAATGATCGGAAGCGCGGTCCCGCCCGCCTCGTCAATGTCCTTCGCCGCGCCCTGCAACCCAAGCTCGCCGCGAGCCAAGAGAGCCACTTTGGCGCGGCGGGCGCCGAAGGCCCGCGAGACAGCTCGCCCGATGCCGGCGCTGGCGCCGGTTACCACCACGACTTGCTCTGCTGGTCTGGCAACCTTTGGTGCGACCACAGCGTCCCCTTCGAGATCCTGATGCGCCAGCCCTCACTTCTCGGAGGCGTTCCCGATGATCGCTGCTGCTACGCAGCTACCACCATTTCGTGACCTGCGTCACACTCCATACCAGACGCAGCGGTGCAGCTGTGCCCGCTCGGTTACATCTCGTGCCCGGGCCTGGCTCGTTGGGTCCGTGTCGCCGCCAGTAGGTTGACCCGCCGTGAGCCTTACGGAGTATGACCTGATTGTTGTCGGTTCCGGCTTCTTTGGCCTGACCGTAGCCGAACGGGCCGCCACCCAGCTCGGCAAGCGGGTGCTGGTACTGGAGCGTCGCAATCACCTCGGCGGAAACACCTACTCCGAAGCCGAGCCAGCGACCGGCATCGAGGTGCACCGCTATGGCGCGCACCTGTTTCACACGTCAAACAAAAGGGTGTGGGAGTACGTCAACCAGTTCACAGATTTCACCAACTACCAGCACCGCGTGTTCACCATCTACCGCGGCCAGGTGTATCCGATGCCCATCAACCTGGCGGCTATCTCGCAGTTTTTTGGCCGGTACCTGACTCCAGGTGAGGCCCGTGTGCTGATCGCTGAGCAGGCCAGCGAGATCCCCGACCCCAAGGCGGCAGCCAACCACGAGGAAAAGGGCATTTCTCTGGTCGGACGGCCGCTTTACGACGCGTTCTTCCGCGGCTACACCGCCAAGCAGTGGCAGACCGACCCTCGGGAGCTGCCGGCATCCATCGTCGCGCGGCTACCGGTCCGGTTCGACTTCAACAACCGGTACTTCAACGACACCTACGAGGGTCTTCCGGTGCACGGGTATACCGCGTGGTTGGAGAGAATGGCCGACCACCCAGGTATCGAGGTCCGGTTATCCACCGATTTCTTCGACGTTCGCGACGAGCTCCCGGCCGGCATCCCGATCGTCTACACCGGGCCGCTGGATCGGTACTTCGACTACTCGCAAGGGTGGCTGGGCTGGCGCACCCTGGACTTCGAGCCTGAGGTTGTGCCGATCGGCGATTTCCAGGGCACCTCAGTGATGAACTACGCCGAGGAGGAAGTGCCCTACACCCGCATTCACGAGTTCCGGCATTTCCACCCGGAACGCGACTACCCCACCGACAAGACCGTGATCGTCCGGGAGTACTCGCGGTTCGCCAACAAGGAGGACGAGCCGTACTACCCGATCAACACCCCTGAGGACCGCGCCAAACTGGAGCGGTACCGGGACCTGGCCCGGCGGGAAGCCACCGAGCGCAACGTGTTGTTCGGCGGCCGGCTTGGCACCTACCAGTACCTGGACATGCACATGGCGATCGGCTCCGCGCTGAGCATGTTCGACAACAAGCTCGCGCCCTACTTCGCCAAGGGTCACGCGTTCGGAACAGCGGGCTAGCGAGTTCTGCCTAGGCAGCCGCGCTGCTGGCCATCACCATCATCGTTCGCCCGGCGGACGAGCGCGACGAACTCACGTTCCGGATCCTTCACCAGTGCGTGAATCCTCGTCACGATTGGGCACGGCCACGCTGCCGAGCAGATCCGGCACTCGCCACTGGGCTGCGCTTCATGCTCGAGCAGCAGCCCGCGGATGACGACCACCAAATCGGGGATCAGCTTTCGCGCCGCGTCGATGTCGTCCCAGGACCACTCATGAGCCTTGTTCGCCAGGAATTCTGCCTCGTCCAGATGTCTGTAGAGATCCCCACACAGGAGGCGGAACGCGTCGGCGACCACCGGCGAAATCGTGTCCATCGGGTACCTCCTCGCGTCAGGCGAGATCCGCTACCCCACCGCTGGTTCAGGAAACCGGTTGACCTCGGGGCACGCAATACCCAATTGGACAGCGAGATGACGGCCATCCCGGAATCTGCCCACCCTAGGTCTAGGCTGCTCGTGGGAGGTCATCATGCGAGACCGCGAGCCGACGATCCGCAGCCGGGAGCTTGGCGAGGGGCTGCGCCGGGCACTGCACCATGCCGGGCTGACCGGCAAGGAGGCCGCGCACCTGCTTGGCCTGTCACCGAGCTGGGTGTCCCGGCTGCTATCCGGCAAACGCAACGCTACCGCGGTACAGGTGTCGGCATTCCTGGCGGTCTGCCAGGTCAAGGGTGAGGAGCGGGAACGGCTGCTCGCACTGTGCGAGGACCAGCACACCCCAGGCTGGTTCCAGCAGCACGGTTCCCGGCTGCCTCAGCAACTCGTGACCCTGATCGACCACGAGAACAAAGCAATCGCGATCAGCGACTTCCAGTCGACCGTGATGCCGGGCCTGCTCCAAACCGGTGACTATGCACGTGCCCTGCTCAAGGAGGCCGGGCGGGTGCCGGCCTCCGAAATCGACGACCGGGTAGCCGCCCGGCTGGCTCGTCAAAGCCTGTTCAGCCGGGAGCAGCCGGCGCGCTTCACCTTCTATGTCCACGAATTCGTACTGCGGCTGCCGGTCGGCGGTCCGGAGGTGATGTTCGAACAGTTGCACCACCTGCTGCGCATGTCCAGGCGCTCCTACCTCACGTTGCGGGTAGTGCCAGCGTCGCTCGGGGCACATGCCGCGACGGCTGGATCGTTCAAGCTCATGGAGTTCACCGAATTCAAACCGGTGGCCTATCTGGAGAGCGAGACCTCCAGCCTGTTCTTGGAAAAGCCCGTGGAGATCGAGGCCTACCAAGACATCTTGCGGGCGCTGGCGGAGACCGCGCTGGGCGAGGAAGAATCAAGGGAGCTGATTGCCACCCTGGCAACCGAGCTCTACGCGGATCGAGAGGATCATGATGACCGCGCCTGAGCGGGACGGGATTGTCTGGCACACAAGCAGCTACAGCGCCAGCAGCGGTGACTGCGTCGAGGTCGGCTGGCGCACCAGCAGCTACAGCGGCACCAATGGTGCCTGCGTCGAGATCGCGCCCACGCCGGACGCCGTACTGGTGCGCGACTCCAAGGACCGCACCGGCCCCGCCCTCACCGTCCCCGCCGCCACCTGGCGAGCCTTCCTCACCACCATCACCCGCTAACCTCGCCGCGTGGGCGACGTCGGCGAGGACGACTTGGAAGGTATTGATCTCGCAGGCTGCGCAAGGTTGCTTGGTCAGCCTCGGCTGCTGTTGTGGATCCGGTCGAAGATCGGAAAGTTTGCATCGCCAGCCGGTATACAGAATGGCCGGCCGATCTGGCATGAGGATGACGTCTACCGGTGGGCGGCAAGCACCCACCCGAAGCTGATCCGCCGTATTCCGATCCACTGCGGGCCCGACGCCGAGCGTCCGGCCACCTACCACGGCGCGCGCGAGATCGAGGACGCCGTGGTGCAGACCTGGCAAGCCGATAGTGGCACGGTGTGCGTGGTGTGGCCGCTACCGGGACGTTCCGGTGGGCTGTTGCGTCATGTGGCGGCTCAGCTTCCCGACGCTGACACCCTGG
This sequence comes from Actinomycetota bacterium, assembly GCA_030860695.1. Classification (GTDB taxonomy): domain Bacteria; phylum Actinomycetota; class Actinomycetes; order Mycobacteriales; family Pseudonocardiaceae. The sequence goes on along the minus strand of JALZHU010000003.1, from coordinate 50,221 downwards.
TCCGCGTTGACTTTGATTTCGGGATCGATGGACCGAGGCTGTCGACCGCACAACCGGGCAACCTCACCGGATGGAACAACTTCGGAACGCGCTGGGCTGATCTGGCCCGCGTATTGGGGCAGCCGGTGCCGTACTGGCCGCGCGCGTTACGGATCTCTACGCTCATCGCTGCCTGGAAACCCGGTAGCCCACCGGTGACCGACCCGACCATCGTTGAGATTGACATCAACTCGATACTGCGGTTGGCCGCGACCCTGCCGGAGGACAGCCCCGCCCACGAGGCCCTAATTCACGTGGCCCGGGTCACCCAATATCGCTCCACCACAAGCGCACTGCATGATCTACAGATTCTCGCTACGTGCGAGCAGCGCTGTGTCGACTTTGGCTGAGACAGGGGAAACACCACGGTGGTGGCGGCCCGCCCGTTGTCCGTTCCGGAGGTCGACGACGAGACCGTTGACGAGCAGCGCCGCCGCGGTGGCTGGTTGGAGATCCTTGCCCGTAGCGACCGGGTCATTGGCACTGCTGATCCACCGGTTGCTGGACGACATCAACGCCCGTGGTGCTGACAACGCCACCGGAGCGCCCCCCGTTCTGGAGGAGCTGACCCAGATTAAGTGGCCGCGCGGCACCGTGTTCACCCGCGCGCAGCTGGAGGCCGCCCGCGACGGTCGTCCCTACGCTGAGGAGTAACTCCACGGCGCGTTCAGCCATCGGCGAAGATGTCGTGTGTGCCCACCCGGCGCCAGATTACGTGCCGCACGCCGTCCCGGATCGGTGCCCCGAACTCCCAGGTGGCTCGGCCATCCGGCGCCCAGGTCATCTCAAAAACCTTCGGCACACCGTGCACCTGCTTGATCCGCAGCCCTGGGCGCCACCGGTTCGCATCGACGTCGGGCACGAACTCCTCGCGCACGACCTTCTCAAAGCGGGCGCGCTGTACCGGAGTCAAGGCCTTGAGGTCACGCCGAAAACGCGGCGTCGTCGCGAACGTCGGCACCATTATCTACTCGTTTAGCGAGGCGAACATCGCATCGACGTCCTCGAAGACCTCGACGTTGCCAGCCTTGATCTGCTCAGTTGCCTCGCGCTCGCCAGCCTGCCAATCAGCTTCCCAGAACCAGCGCTGGTCAGCTGGCACACTGGTCAGGCCACGCAGTAGGACCTCACCAGCGTCGGTGATCGTGAACTCGACTTCGTCGCCCTCGCCGACCTGCAGCGCGCGGCGGATTTCCGGGGGCAGGGTCAGCTGAGCCTTGGCGCGCACCATCGCACGGCGTGACCGAGCCTCTGACGCAGCCATGACCGCTCCTCTCCCACGCTCCCCACCGGCAAACTCAGATGTACCGACGAGCCGTTCCATAGTTGCATCCGAAACTCTGAAAATCCAACCACGTCCGCTGGATGCGTCGTTCGCGACCCCCGCACGTCCAAGGCCTGCCCCTGGCGGTAGCCCTTACCAGGGTTTTTCGCTGCTTTTCATCACCTCCTTCCTGTTGCGAGACGCTCCTCTACGCCGTGCAACATTCCCACGGCGCTATCAGCTGCAGCCGCTGGTAGAGCCACAGCCCTCACAGACGTAGCAGGATCCGGCAGGGCGCATCTTGGTCCCGCAGGTCATGCACAGCGGTGCGTCAGCGGCCTTGCCCAGCTGGAGCTCCAGCAGCTCAGTCGAGCTGCCCACGTACACCGGGGCCGGGCGGGCCTGCGCCGCCGGAGCCGGTGTACTGGAGTCCACCGAGGTGCGGAGGGACTCGACATCGACGCCGTTGTCCGGATCGACGTCGTGATCGGCAGATACCTGCATCGTGCGCTCTTCGGCGGTCAGAATGCCCAATTGATCGCGCTTGTCCTTGGGCAAGTGGTCTAGCGCGATTCGACGGAACAGGTAGTCCACCACGCTGGTCGCCATCCGGATATCCGGGTCATCGGTCATCCCCGCCGGCTCAAAGCGCATGTTCACAAATTTCGAAACGTAGGTTTCCAGCGGTACTCCGTACTGCAACGCTATCGAGATCGCCATCGAAAAAGCATCCATCACACCGGCCAGCGTCGAGCCCTGCTTGGACATCTTCACAAAGATCTCGCCGAGCCCGTCGTCCGGATAACATCCTGCTGTCAGGTAACCTTCGGCGCCCCCAACGGTGAAGGACACCGTCTCGCTGGGCCGTTTCTTGGGCAGCCGCTTGCGGATCGGCCTGGCCTCAGTTATTGCCTTGTCCGCCCCGGGGCCCGCGGTCTTGCCGGTCGACAGTGGCTGACCCACCTTGCAGTTGTCCCGGTAGATCGCTAATGCCTTCAGGCCCATTTTCCAGGATTGGAAGTAGATTTCTTCGACGTCGGCGACGGTCGCACTTTCTGGCATATTGACAGTCTTGCTGATGGCTCCTGAGATGAAAGGCTGGGTTGCTGCCATCATCCGCACGTGGCCCATCGGGGAGATAGCCCGTTCTCCCATCGCGCAATCAAAGACCTCGTAATGCTCGGGGCGCAGCCCCGGGGCATTGATCACGTGGCCGTGCTCCGAGATATATTCGATAATCGCTTCGCTCTGCTCCTGCTGGTAGCCCAACGCGGCGAGTGCCTTGGGCACCGTCTGGTTGACGATCTGCATGGATCCGCCGCCGACCAGTTTCTTGAACTTCACCAACGAGAAGTCCGGCTCGATGCCAGTCGTGTCACAATCCATCATGAACCCAATGGTGTTATGACTAACAAACCCTGCTGCGACATAGGTCACGTTGGAGGGGACCGACAAGTCATAGGTCGGCTGTACACCGCCGTCTTCATTAGTCGCGACCGACTCGAACAGATACCCGAGCCCGCGGTCAAGCCGAGGGTCAGGGTGCTCGGCCCCGATTCGACGAGCCAGACCACGGCTGACCGCGCCGTACTTACGCAGCGACTGCACAACAGGACCACGAAGCTCGTGGCCGCACGGCACTAGCTCGTCCCAGACCTCAGGGGGCAGCACAATCCGGTCATTCTTGCCGCTGGCTACCGGCTCGACTTCGGCCAACAGACCGGCTTTGCGATTGCTCATGAAGCCGATGACCCCGTCATAGGTCAACGCGTGATCGACGTTACGTATCCGAACCTGGTAGATCGGTCCGCCCCACCCACTAATTGTCTCTCTCGTCGTGGTGGGAAGCCCGAGACAGAGCAGCATCGTACGCAGATCTTCAGCGAACGTCACCGAACTCGTCGATACACTAGGCACCCCCTCCTGCACCATGCCGTCTGCTTCGAACACGCCACGCAGAAAGGCGGAGTAAATCTCGGCATCGTTCGTTTCACGGATCGCTGTCGGAACTTGCGGCGTCCAGCCATTTCCGGAATGATCGACCCCGGGTAGCTCTTTCGCGAACCCCGCCGCTTGCCACCAACAAGCAAGGCGCACGGACTGCAGCACGACTTCTTGGTAACCATCCTTACCGGTAACCACCGGCTCCAGACCGAAAAGGCTCTTCGAGAGGATCCGCAGACGTTCCACCACGTCTAGATCCGAATCAACCACACATAGGCGAATGCCCTTCGAGTGCAGGCTGCCATCGCCCATAAAATACCCCACAAGTTCGGCGAGCTCAACATCGACGGTCTGTGGCACCCGCAAGTGGCGATCACCGGCATAGTAAGTCTGGCCCAGCGTCGGCAGCGGAACATCCCGCGGCGCTCCTACCAGAGTGCCCAGTTGCATCGGCACGATGTCGCCTTCCGTGACATCAGCGAGCCGCTTCCACTCCCAGCATCCGGTCCGTGGGTCGACGACTTTGATCCGATGCGTCAGCGTTCCCTGGATCCGATAACCGCCTCTGGTTATAATCCGACGGGTCGGTTCCTCACCGTTGACGAAAAATCGCGTCGCCTGCCGGGAGCCTTCATCCGTCGACACCAGGGCGTCGAGCCCTTGCCAGCGCTCACCGTAGACATCGCCCAATTCACTCAGCCGGGCAAGACCACGGTCGGTGGTCACGAGCGTGTCCCCGATCAGGCAGCCGGTAGGCGCGATTACACTAGCCTGAGCGTTGCGCCAACCATTCTTCTCACCGATTCGGATGCTGTCCTGCCACGCCCTCGTAGCAGCCTTCTGCACGGCTCGGTCGTTGTGGTCGTAGGTGCGAATCAGGTCGTTGGCAGCGGCATGTTTACGCATTACCCGCTGGTGCGCTTCGGCATTGCGCGCATAGCCGTCATACGGACCGACAACCCCGGCAAGCTCAGCGGAGCGCTTGTACGCAGTACCGGTCATCAGCGAGGTGATCGCCGCGGCCAGCGCGCGTCCACCGTCCGAGTCGTAGGCATGCCCCGTAGCCATCAACAACGCTCCGAGATTGGCGTAGCCGATGCCAAGCTGCCGGAACGCCCTGGTGGTGTCTCTGATGGCCTCGGTCGGGAAATCCGCAAAGCAAATGGAAATATCCATTGCGGTGATGACGAGCTCTACCGTCTTGGTGAACAACTCGGCGTCGAACGTGAGGTCCTCGTGGAGGAACTTCATCAGGTTGATCGACGCAAGGTTGCAACTAGAGTTGTCGAGGTGCAAGTATTCACTGCATGGATTAGAGGCGGTGATTCGCCCGGACTCGGGGCAGGTGTGCCAGTCATTAATCGTATCGTCGTACTGCAAGCCGGGATCGGCGCATTCCCACGCAGCCTGGGTGATATTGCGGAAGAGCTCCTTAGCCAGCACGGTCTCAATGATCTCACCGGTCGTTCGGGCGCGAAGCCCGAATTTGCCGTCGGACTCCACGGCGCGCATGAATTCGTCGGAAACCCGGACCGAGTTGTTGGCGTTCTGGTACTGGACCGACGTGATGTCTTTACCCCCGAGGTCCATGTCGAATCCGGCATCACGGAGCACCCGGATCTTGCGCTCCTCGGACGCCTTGGTCTGCACGAACTCGGCGATATCTGGATGGTCGACGTCAAGCACAACCATCTTCGCGGCACGCCGGGTGGCACCACCTGATTTAATGGTGCCCGCCGAGGCGTCCGCCCCACGCATGAAGCTTACTGGGCCGGATGCGGTGCCCCCGGAGGAGAGTAGTTCCTTCGACGAGCGGATACGGGAAAGGTTCAACCCGGCACCCGAACCGCCCTTAAAGATCAGCCCCTCTTCCCGGTACCAGTTAAGGATCGACTCCATGGTGTCGTCGACTGAAAGAATGAAGCACGCCGAGACCTGTTGGGGGGAAGCGGTGCCAACGTTGAACCAGACCGGGGAGTTGAAGCTGAACACCTGGTGCAGCAGCATCCACGTCAGTTCATGAGAGAAGATCTCCTTGTCGGTCTCGGTGGCAAAGTACCCGTGCTGCATACCGGCGGCGGTGTAGGTCGTCACCACCCGGTCGATCAGCTGGCGCAGGCTCGACTCGCGCTGCTCACTGCCTACCGCACCGCGAAAATACTTGCTGGTCACGATGTTGACCGCGTTGACCGACCAGAAGTCGGGAAACTCCACGCCATGCTGTTCGAAGTTGACCGTGCCATCCCGCCAGTTGGTCATCACGACGTCCCGCCGCTGCCATGTCACCTCGTCGTAGGGATGGCGCCCCTCGGTGGTGTAGACCCGCTCCATCCGTAGCGCGCGCTTGGGCTGCGCGGCTCGAGGAGTTCCAGCGGCTTCCACCCCGGTGCCAGCCGGAGTCCCGACGGTCTCGGTCATCCCTTATCCCTCTCTATCGCGGTGTGCATACTGCCGGCCCGGGTCTCCCCCGTCCGGAGCGGTCAGATCCTTCGTCGTGTCGCCGCGGACTGCGATGTGCACTTCACGCCATATCGGGCTGCTCCTTGCACTGCTGCCGCTGGTGGCCTGGGAGTTCGCGTAGGTTACGGATTTCCTTCTCGAAGTCCTCGATCGAGGAGAACGACCGGTAGACGCTGGCGAAGCGCAGATAGGCCACCTCGTCGAGGTCCCGCAAGGGGCCGAGGATGGCCAACCCCACCTCCTGGCTGGGCACTTCGGCGCTACCTAAGGAGCGGATCGTCTCTTCAACGCGGTGCGCCAGCTGCTGCAGCGCATCCTCGTCCACGGGTCGTCCCTGGCACGCCCGGCGTACTCCGCGAACCACCTTGTCGCGGCTGAACGGCTCGGTGACACCGGAGCGCTTCACCACGGCGAGCACCAACTCTTCTACGGTCGTGAACCGGCGACCGCACTGCGGGCACGACCGGCGCCGGCGGATTGCCTGCCGGTCCTCGACCTCGCGCGAGTCCACGACGCGCGAGTCGGAGTGCCGGCAGAACGGACAGCGCATGCACCTCACCCCTCCCCGGTACCGTGCCGATGCAGACCGAGCCCTCGAGCCACCTGCAGCAATCAGGCCCCAACCTGTGGGTAAATGACATCGTTGTAACTACTATATGTTGGGGATGGTTAGTAAGTCGAGCCGCCACGGCGGACAAGCTCCGCGCCAGCTCCACATCGACCCGGCTACCGTCCGTCGGGCACCTGTAACTGTTGACCGGGCTGAACGGCCGAGCCGACCATGCCGTTCAGCTGCTGAATCCGCTCCACTACCGCACGCTGGTCGGACCGGGGCGCCACCCGCCGCGCCACGTCCCATACGGTCTCCCCCGCGCCCACCCGGGTCACCGCCGTCTCCGCTGGGACACCTGGGCGTGCATCCTGCCCGATCCAGCTCAGGCCGCCGGCCACAGCCAGTGTCACCGTGGCGACCGCAACCAGCCTCGCCACCCGGCTGGGCCACAACGTGGGTCGGCGCGCCGCCTCCGCCCCACTCACCGCTGGAGCCAGCGCCCGACACGCCGCATGCTGTCTGCGCGCGGGAGGAGCGATGGGCGGCACGGGTGGTGGAGGTGCCGGGAGCGGCCGGGTGAACGCCGCTGGCTGCACCGACCTGGCATCCCTCGGTACGACCTTCCCGCTGCCTGCCGCGGGCCGATTGCTCAACTCTGCTGATGCCATCATCGAGACTCCTCATCGCGGGTACCATCGAACGCAGGTTCGATCGAACTGCTCTGCGGTGTCTAGCACGGCGTCCCGACAGAATCGGTGACGCTGCGGCGTGTTGCTCGAACAAGTGTTTGATCTTTGGTGCGACGGTAGTTAACGTCTGGGTCGAGAGGGACCGTGTTTGGTCCGACAGTCCGGTAGTACTGACAGTGGCCCGAGGAGGAGCGGTGGGACGACAGCGGAGCAACCGACCGAAGCTAACCAGTTCCGGAGCGCAGGACCCGAGCGAGGCCGCGCAGGTGCACGCCTTCCTCGACCCCGACGAAAGCGACGAAAGCACTGGCAACGACGGCCTTACGCCCCGCCAGCGACGGGTCCTCGAGGTGATCCGGGAGTGGGTGGAGCGGTTTGGTTACCCGCCGAGTGTGCGGGAGATTGGCGAGGCGGTCGGGCTCACGTCTACCTCATCGGTCGCACACCAGCTGCGCGCCTTAGAGCGCAAAGGATACCTACGCCGGGACCCCAATCGGCCCCGTGCAGTCGGTGTCCGGCCCGCAGATAGTGCGCCTGACGCCTCGGAGACCCCGAGCGGGGAACCCACTCGTCCCAGCCCCATTTTCGTTCCCGTGGTCGGCCGGATCGCCGCAGGTGGTCCAGTGCTCGCCGAGCAAGTCATCGAGGACGTCTTCCCACTGCCGAGAGAGATCGTCGGTGAGGGTTCGCTGTTCCTGCTGCGGGTAGCGGGTGACTCCATGGTCGAGGCGGCGATCACCGACGGCGACTGGGTAGTCGTCCGCCAGCAACCCAGCGCCGAGAACGGGGACATCGTCGCGGCCATGATCGACGGTGAGGCGACCGTGAAGACGTTCAAGCGCCGTGACGGGCGCGTCTGGTTGCTCCCGCACAACCCCGCCTACGAGCCCATCTCGGGGGACGAAGCGACCGTGCTCGGCCGGGTGGTGGCGCTGCTGCGGCGGCTGTGAGCTGATGCCGTCAGGCCTTGACCAGGTACGCGGCCAGCGCGCCGGCGAGGTCCGGCCGCACCCGTGCGCGTAGCCGGGTGCCGTCTTCGGTGTGTTCGGTAAGCAGCATCTCGCCCTCGGCGTGCACCCGGGCGACCAGAGCACCTTGGGTCCACGGCAATAATGCGTCGACCTCGACCTGGGGTTGCGGCAACGCGTCGGCGATCCGCTGGACCAAACCGGTAATGCCGGCACCGGTGTGCGCAGAGACGAACGACGCGTCCGGCAGCGCGTGGCGCAGCCGTGACAGCACGAACTGGTCGGCGTCATCGATCTTGTTCACCACCACCAACTCGGGCGGCATCGGTGCTTCGCGTCCCTCAGTGATCTCGGCGATGACCTCGCGTACCGCCTCCACCTGTCGCTCGGGCATCGGATCAGCCCCGTCGACCACATGCAGCAGCAGGTCCGCATCGGCCGTCTCCTCCAACGTGGAGCGGAACGCTTCTACCAACTGATGCGGCAGGTGACGGACGAAACCGACGGTGTCGGTGAGCGTGTACTCCTGCCCTTGCGGAGTGGTAGCTCGGCGGGTGGTGGGGTCCAAGGTGGCAAACAGGGCATCCTGCACCAGCACCCCGGCCCCGGTAATCATGTTGAGCAGGCTGGACTTGCCCGCATTGGTGTAGCCGACGATGGCGACGTTAGGTACCTCGTTGGCGCGCCTACGGCGCCGCTTGGTGTCGCGGACTGTGCGCATCGCAGCGATCTCGCGGCGCAGTTTGGCGAGCCGACGGTGAATGCGTCGCCGGTCGGTTTCCAACTTGGTCTCCCCGGGGCCGCGAGTACCCACTCCACCACTGGCCCCACCGCCAGCACCGCCAGCCTGCCGGGACAGCGACTCACCCCAGCCGCGCAGCCGCGGCAGCAAGTAGTTCAGCTGGGCCAACTCGACTTGCGCTTTGCCTTCTCGAGAACGGGCGTGCTGGGCGAAGATATCCAAGATCAACGCGGTCCGGTCGATGACCTTGATTTTGAGCTTGGCCTCCAGCTGCCGCAGCTGGCCGGGGGTGAGTTCGCCGTCGCAGATCACCGTGTCGGCCGCGGTACCGAGGGCGATCTCACGTAGCTCTCCGACCTTGCCGGAGCCGATGTACGTTGCCGGGTCGGGGCGCTCGCGACGCTGGATGAGGCCATCGAGCACCTGCGACCCCGCCGTCTCGGCGAGCCGGGCCAGCTCGGCCAGCGACGCGTCGGCCTGGGCAGCGGAACCCTCTGTCCAGACCCCGACAAGTACCACCCGCTCCAGGCGCAACTGCCGGTACTCGACCTCGGTGACATCAGCGAGCTCAGTGGACAGGCCCGGCACGCGACGCAGTGCGGAGCGGTCCTCAAGGTCTAACTCACCCAGGGATGCAGGGCCGGGATCACGGGACGGAAAGATCGGTGAGGTTGTCATACGCCTCTCATCGTGACACATCGGGCGAATTACGCCCACCAAAATTGGTGCGGGCGCTGAAGTGCTCTGTAGTACTCAGTGCATCGACCACCAGTCGAAAGCCAGCCGGCCCCACGCGATGAGCACCGCAGGTCCGGTCAGCATGCCAACACCTCCGACGATCGCTACGTGCAGCCGACCGCCGAGCACCTGTACGTCCGCCTCGCCGGTGTCTCGGCGCTGCGCATGGAGCACTGCGGCCAGCGCAGCCACCGTTCCGGTGCCGCAGGAGCGAGTCTCCCCCACGCCCCGTTCGTGGACCCGCATCCGCAGTTCCCCGCCGGAGAGCACGTTGATGAATTCGACGTTGACGCCGTGCGGAAAATTCCCGGGATCATGCCCCGGCGGTACGGTGAGGTCCAGTTGCTCCACTGGCACCTCGGTGATGCAGGCCAGATGCGGGTTGCCGAGATCCACCACGAGCCCGGAGAACGCCGTACCTTCGACGGTCACTGTGGAGTTGCCGTTGCGCCGTACCCGCCCCATCTCGACCGTCATCGAGCCGTCGCCATTTCGCCGCACGTTGCGCGGACCAGATCTGCTGCCGATCCGGAACTCGGAATCGGCAACCAACCCGGCGTCAGTCAGGTACCGGGCGAATACCCGCGCCCCGTTGCCGCACAGCTCGGCGAAGGAACCGTCGGCATTGCGGTAGTCCATGAACCAGTCGTCGGGTGACGTGCCGGACGGCGCGTCAGGCACCAGCGCAGCTGGCACTACCCGCAGCACGCCGTCGGCGCCCAGTCCGCGGTGCCGGTCGCAGAGCGCACGCACCCGAGACGGCGTCAGGTCCAGCATGCCGGTGGGGTCAGGCAGCAGGACGAAGTCGTTCTCCGTCCCGTGTCCCTTGAGGAACTCGATGCCCTGCTCCATTTCCAATGAGCCTATCCGTCCACCGTCAGTGAGAGGGCCGCGTCGAGCAGGTCGGGGCGCTGGGAGTCCAACCACCTGATCCGGCTGTCCCGCCGAAACCAGCTGCGCTGCCTTCGGATGAAGCGCCGGGTCACCTGGGCAGTCGGGCCAGCGGCGCAGGCCGGATCGGCGCCCGCGTCCAGTGCGGCGATGACCTGCTGGTAGCCCAGTGCCCGCGACGCCGTCTGTCCCTCCCGCAGACCGCGGGCTAGCAGTTTGCGGACTTCCTCGACCAGCCCGATGGCGAACATCCGATCCACTCGGGCATCAACCTGTGCGTCCAGGACTGCGGGGTCGGTGTCCAACCCAATGATTACTGCGCGGTAGCGTGCTGGGCCGGGCTGTGGCAGCACCGCCGAGAACGGCCGCCCGGTGAGCCGGATGACCTCCAGTGCCCGCACCAGCCGGCGCCCGTTGCTGGGCAGGATCCGGCCGGCCGCCACGGGATCGAGTCGATTCAGCCGGTGGTGCAGCGTCGACGCCCCATGCTCGGCCAGTTCAGCCTCAAGCTGGGCACGTACTTCGGCATCGGTTCCTGGGAAATCCAGGTCGTCCAGAACAGCGCGCACATAGAGCCCGGAACCTCCGGCGAGTACGGGTACCCGCCCCGCGGCAAGCAGCTCCTCCGTAATGCGGCGGGCCTGGCGCTGGTAGGCCGCTACCGAGGCGGTCTCGGTGACGTCGAGGATGTCGAGCAGATGATGGCGTATCCCACCCTGTTGGGCAGGTAGCAGCTTCGCGGTGCCGATGTCCATGCCCTGATACAGCTGCATCGCGTCGGCATTGATCACCTCGCCATCCAGACTGCGAGCCAGCTTGACCGCGAGGTCGGACTTGCCAGTGGCGGTCGGGCCGACCACTGCGACCACGCGGGGATTCATGACTTGGTTCATCACAGGGCGTCCAGCTCCAGTGGATGTGGCACCACCGCCACGCGTACGATCACCGCTGCAGGTTAGTGCCCACTTCGCACCTGCTCCCCTGCCCGCGCACCTGAACTGCTTCAATGCGGCCCTAGCCGGGCCTTTCGGGACCGTCCGGTCGAGGTGCACAGCCTGCAGTCGGGGCGCCCGCACGACGCGGCGGCGGGCACGAGGTCGAGGAAGGCCGGCATGACCGAGCACAACCACACCGAGCATACGGCTACTACGCAACCCCCAGCTGCCAAGCAGCCCCCAGCTGCCACCCAGCCGACCGGTGCCCAATTAGGTCCCCGACCCTCCGTCTCCCGGGCCAGCCGGGACCCGCAGCGCTGGGGACGGATAGCTCAGGACGGCACGGTATACACGCATACCACCGACGGCGAGCGAGTAGTCGGTTCATGGCAGGCCGGAACAGCTGAGGAGGGTCTGGCGCACTTCGCCCGCCGCTTCGACGACCTGCTCACCGAAGCTGAACTGCTGGAGTCCCGGCTGAACTCGGGAATAGGCGACCCCAAACAGGTGCTGTCCCGCGTCCGCACCCTGCGCGATGAACTCGCCGAACCGACCATCGTAGGTGACCTCGCCGGGCTCATCTCCCTGCTGGACTACCTGCAGCGGCACGCCGAGGAATCCCTTGCTGGAGCGAAGGCGGCCCGGGAGCAGGCGAGGGCTCGAGCAACCGCCCGCAAGGAGGCACTGGTCGAGGAGGCAGAGCGGATCGGTGCAGAGTCCACCCAGTGGAAGGCCAGCGGCGACCGGCTACGTGCCATCCTGGACGAGTGGAAGACGATCAAGGGCGTAGACCGGAAGACCGACGAGGCGTTGTGGCGCCGCTTCTCCAAGGCCCGGGACGCCTTCGCGAGGCGCCGCGGCGCGCATTTCGCCGAGCTCGACCGACAGCGTGTCGAGGCTCGCAACCGCAAGGAGGAGTTGGTCGTCGAGGCTGAGAAGCTGGCCGACTCCACGGACTGGGGCGCCACCGCGAGCCGCTTCCGAACTCTGATGGCGGAGTGGAAGGCAGCAGGACGCGCCCCGAAAGAAGCCGACGATGCCCTGTGGAAGCGGTTCCGCGCCGCTCAGGAACACTTCTTCAGCCGCCGCTCCGCCGCCTTCTCCGGGCGGGACTCCGAGCTAAAACACAACGTGGCGCGCAAGGAGGAACTGGCCGCCGCCGCGGAACGGATCGATCCCACCGGTGACGTTGACGCCGCCCGGGCGCAGTTGCGGGTTATTCAGGAGCGCTGGGAAACCGTAGGCAAGGTGCCGCGGGATCGGGTCAGGGAGCTCGAAGGTCGGCTGCGGGCTGTCGAGGAGCGGGTCCGCTCGGCGGCCAACGCCCAATGGCGGCACACCGACCCCGAGGCCAAGGCCCGGGTGGCCCAGTTCCGCGAGCGCGTAGAGCAGTTCGAGGCCCAGGCGGCTAAGGCCCGCGCTGCCGGTGACGACCGCCGCGCCAGCGCTGCACAGGCACAGGCTAACCAGTGGCGCGAGTGGTTGGCCGCCGCTGAACGGGCGGTCACCAGCCGGTGAATGGAGCGGTCGGCTACCGGCGGGACAACGCGAGCCACAGCCACTGCACGGCGAGCACCATCACGGCCAGGACGGCCAACACCATCCCGGGGCCGGGCCCAGGGCCGTCCGCGGTCTGCCGGGACCAGATCGCCCATACCCCGTCGAGAACACAATAGGTGCAGCCCAACGCACTGGCCCAGACCAGGCCCCAGCGACGGGTGACAAGCGCCAGCATGGACAGACCTACTCCCACCCCCAGCGCGACTGCTCCGAACATCCACGGCAGCAGCCCGACCCGGTCGACCGGGTTCGCAGTGCCGCGCAGTACATCCCAACCGTTGGCGTCACCCACCCACGGCAATGTGATGGCCAGCAGCAACAACATGATCGCACCTGCGATCACTGCTGCACGGACACCCGGGTCGACCCGGCGCAGCGCCGAGCGCTCGACTGCATCGATTTCGGCGCGCAGCGCGGCAATGCTGTCGGGTTCGTCGGCGGTCATATTGCCGCCTCCGCGGGACCAAGTGCGTCGGCGGTCATATTGCCGCCTCCGCGGGACCAAGTGCGTCGGCGGTCATATTGCCGCCTCCGCGGGACCAAGTGCGTCGGCGGTCATACCGGCCGACCAAACGAGGGTAACCCCAGCACCACACCCGGCGTCGTCGGGCGTCGGCCGGCAGCCCACGCATCGCCCGCAACGGTCCGCCGGTGCGCATGCAACGCCACGTCGGACACCAGGTGGTGCGGCGCCGCATAGGTGATCTCCGCGAGTACCACGTCACCCGGCCGGACCTCGACCTCGCCCGGTTCGAAGTGCACCAGCCGGCCATCCCTGGCCCGCCCGCTCATCCTCCGGGTCGCCGCATCCTTGCGCCCCTCGCCCTCAGAGACCAGAACCTCCACCCAGCTGCCGACCAGACTCCGGTTGAGCTCCCAGGAGATCTCCTCCTGCAGTGCCACAAGCCGCTCATAGCGGTCCTGCACGATTACCTTGGGCACCTGGTCCGCCATGTCCGCGGCCGGCGTGCCCGGACGGCGCGAGTACTGGAAAGTGAACGCTTGGGCAAAGCGTGCTTCCCGTACCACGTCCAGGGTGGCCTGGAAGTCGGCCTCGGTCTCGCCGGGGAAGCCGACGATGATGTCGGTGGACAGCGCCGCGTCGGGCATCGCGGCACGCACCTCATCGACAATCTTGAGATAGCGCTGCACCCGGTAGGAGCGGCGCATCGCCGCCAGTACCGCGTCCGAACCGGATTGCAACGGCATGTGCAGTTGATGGCATACGTTCGGGGTGGCCGCCATCGCCTCGATGACGTCTGAGGTGAAGTCCCGCGGGTGCGGCGAGGTGAAGCGCACCCGCTCAAGGCCGTCGATCCGCCCGCAGGCGCGCAACAGGTCCCCGAATGCTCGCCGGTTCCCGAACCCCACACCGTAGGCATTGACGTTCTGCCCCAGCAGAGTCACCTCGAGCACGCCCTCGGCCACCAGCGCCTCGATCTCCGCGAGCACGTCACCAGGCCGCCGGTCGACTTCCTTACCGCGCAGCGCAGGCACGATACAGAACGTGCAGGTGTTATTACAGCCCACTGCGATTGACACCCACGCGGAGTGCGCCGAGTCCCGCTTCGCTGGCAGCGCGGAGGGAAACACCTCCAGCGACTCGGCGATCTCAACCTGGGCGGCGTCGTTGTGCCGGGCTCGCTCCAGCAGTACCGGCAGTGAGCTGATGTTGTGGGTGCCGAACACGACGTCGACCCAGGGAGCCCGGCGGATGATCTCGCCGCGGTCCTTCTGGGCCAGGCAGCCGCCAACAGCGATCTGCATCCCAGGATGTTCGTGCTTGATCGGCCGTAGTTGACCGAGGTTGCCGTAGAGCCGGTTGTCGGCGTTCTCCCGCACCGCGCAAGTGTTGAGCACAACCACATCGGGGGTAGCGTCCTGCCCGGCGGGGACGTATCCAGCCGCCTCAAGGAGCCCAGCGAGCCGTTCGGAGTCGTGCACATTCATTTGGCAACCATAGGTGCGCACACGGTAGCTGCGTGGGCGCTGCTCGGTGCTCGCCGTCATCTGCCGGTCATCCTTCCGATGGTGGCCGCTGATGTACCTTCTATGGGCACCTTGGTGGGCACTGTCATGGTAGGGATGACCCCGTCGCCCTCGTCCACCCGGAGGATCGGATGAGTTCGCCCGTGAACGCAGACCCACCGATGATCCGGATGGTGGGAGTGCACAAGCATTTCGGCTCGCTGCACGTGCTTCGCGATATCAACCTGGAGGTTGCGCGCGGCGAGGTCGTGGTGGTGCTCGGGCCGTCGGGGTCCGGTAAGTCGACACTGTGCCGCACGATCAACCGGCTGGAGCCGATCGACAAAGGCAGTATCGAAATCAACGGGACACCGCTGCCCGAAGAAGGCCGGGCGCTGGCCCGGTTGCGGGCCGATGTCGGCATGGTTTTTCAGCAATTCAACCTCTTTGCCCACAAAACAGTCGCAGAAAACGTTGAGCTCGCTCCGATAAGGGTACATCGGATCAGCAAACACGAAGCGCACGAGGCTGCGATGCAGCTGCTCACGCGGGTCGGAATCAGCGACCAAGCCAATAAGTACCCGGCGCAGCTCTCCGGCGGTCAGCAGCAGCGGGCCGCGATCGCCCGCGCGCTGGCCATGCGCCCCAAGGTGATGCTCTTCGACGAGCCGACCTCGGCCCTGGACCCGGAGATGGTCCAGGAGGTGCTTGATGTCATGACCTCGCTGGCCCGCGAGGGCATGACCATGCTCGTGATCACCCATGAGACGGGCTTCGCCCGTCGCGCCGCGCACCGGGTGGTGTTCATGTCTGACGGGGCCATCGTCGAGGACTCGGTGCCTGATCAGTTCTTCACCGCGCCGCGATCAGCGCGCGCCAGGGACTTCCTCGGCAAAATTCTGACGCACTGATCAGGAACACGGGCATCAGCGGATGCCCAAAGAACTAAAGAACTAAGGGACGGAGTGGCAGATGAAGCTGCGCGACATCGCGGTCGGCCTGCTGGTCAGCAGCCTCGTACTGGTCGCCTGCGGCCGGGAGACCTCCCCCGGGGCGATCGGGGCGACGGTCCCGGTGCCGAGCGTGGCACAGAATGTCACCGTCCAGGGCTCGCCCACCTTCGATCGGATGACTCAGCGCGGCACCGTGATCATTGGGGTCAAAAATGATCAGCCGGGCCTCGGCTATCTCAACCCGACGACCAACGCGTATGAGGGCTTCGACATCGAGATCGCTCGGCTCATCGCGGCCAAGCTCGGGTTCGACCCCCAGACCAAGATCGAATACCGAGCGATCCCGTCTGCTGCCCGCGAGCAGGCAATTATTAACGGGCAGGTCGACTATTACGTCGGCACTTACACGATCAACGAGGCCCGCAAACAACAAATCTCCTTTGCGGGCCCATACTTCATCGCCGGTCAAGATCTGCTGGTTGAGGCCGACGACAACTCGATCACCGGTCCAGAGACACTCAAGGGCAAGCGGGTCTGCTCGGCCACCGGATCGACACCCATCCAGCGGGTCCGCGAGCAAGACCTCACCGATCGGATCGTCGAGTTCCAGAATTACTCGCAGTGCGTGGACCAGTTGCTTGCCGGTCAGGTCGACGCCGTTACTACCGACGACGCGATCCTCAAGGGCTACGCGGCGCAGGATCCCCAGCGCCTCAAGGTGGTCGGTAAGCCGTTCTCACAGGAGCCCTACGGAGTAGGTCTACCGCTTGCGGACGATGCCCTGCGCGCGAAAGTCAACGACATCCTGGAAGCCGCTGTTCAGGACGGCACCTGGAAGCAGATCTACGACGGGACGCTGGGGACGTCTGGTTCGGACGCGACGCCTCCAGCAGTCGATCGGTACTGACCGTCGATCGGTACTGACCGTCATCGCCAGTGGTGAGAGGCCCTGTGTGATCGAACTGCTCGTTGACAACCGAGACCTGTTCATCACGGGATTCCGGAATACGATCCTGCTGTTCATCCTGGCGGGCATAGGCGCGCTCGTGCTGGGGACGCTGGTCGCCACGATGCGGGTTAGCCCGGTGCCGGTACTGCGTTTCCTGGGCGCCGGGTACGTTACGATCTTTCGGAACACGCCGCTGACGCTGGTGTTCTTCTTCTTCGCCTTCGCCTATCCCCGCCTGGAACTGGTGGATGTTTCCTTCTTCACTAGAGCCGTACTCGCCCTGATCGTCTACACCGCAGCATTCGTCTGTGAGGTATTGCGATCCGGCATCAATACCGTTGACGTGGGACAGTCCGAGGCGTCGCGAGCATTGGGTTTCACATTTACTCAGACCCTCAACGCGATCGTCATCCCGCAGGCCATCAGATCCGTAGTGCCACCGATGACCAGCGTGCTTATCGCGCTACTGAAGAACACGACGATCGCGGCAGGCTTCTCCGTTGCCGAGGCAGGCCAGATCACCCCGGCGCTATCCGAGCGCGGCGCACCGCTGCTCATCGGCATGTTCTGGATCGCGATCGGATTCGGCGTCCTCATCATCCCACTGACCGCTGCGCAACGGACCCTTGAAAAGCGGTGGAGCGTAGCCCGATGAGTTCGGTGCTCTATGACCTACCCGGCCCCCGGGCACGGGCACGGAACAAGGCGTTCAGCGTGCTGGCCACCCTCAGCATCGTCGCCCTGGTCAGTTTCATCGGCTACCGCTTCTGGGTGACCGGTCAGTTTGAGAGTACGAAATGGGAGTGGCTGCTTTACGAAAATCTTCAAGTGCGGCTGTTCGCCGCACTCGGTGCCACCCTGCGTGCCTTCGTCGTGGGAGCGTTGCTTGCCCTTGTGTTCGGCTTCCTGTTTGCTGTCGCGCGGCTGTCCGAACACGCGTGGCTACGCACGCCGGCGTTCGTGATCGTCGAGTTCTTCCGGGCGATCCCGCTGGTCATCATGATCTTTTTCTTGTTCTTCGCGGCGCCGCAGGCTGGCCTGCAGTTCGGCGTTTTCTGGTCCCTCGTGGTGAGCCTGACGCTGTACAACGGTTCGGTGCTTGCCGAGGTGTTTCGGGCCGGTGTGCTGTCCGTGCCGCTTGGCCAGCGCGAGGCGGCGTATGCATTGGCCCTGCGCAAGGGTCAGGTGATGTGGGCGGTGCTGCTTCCCCAGGCTGTGCGGGCCATGCTGCCAACGATCGTAAGCCAGCTCGTAGTCCTCCTGAAGGACACTGCACTGGGCTTTCTCATCACCTACCAGGAGCTACTCTTCGAGGCTCGGTATCTCGGCAGTCTCGCGGAATTCGAACGCCCAATCATTCCCACGGCACTCGTGATAGGCGCGATCTACATCACGCTTTGCATGGCGCTGTCCCTACTCGCTGGCTACCTGGAACGCCGCAACCGGCGGCGCCGCCAGAGCGGTCAGGCGCTGCCGGCACCGGACGTGCGGAAAGTCACCGAAGCCCTCAACGCCTAGAGTTGTCACGGTGCGAAGGCAAACAGTGACCCTCGGTCCGGTGGGTGATGGCTGACCGTGAGCCCCGGCGTCCCTGGCCGGAATCACCGCCCAGACCCAAGCCGTTACCCGGCAGCCGTTCTCGGTCGGTGCTGCGTGTCATGCGCCGACGAGGCTGGCTGCGGCCGCGACGGATCGGCTGCCTGCTCATCGTGCTTGTGATCGCGGGGCTGTGGGTGCTGGGTCGGGCCGTCGATGCGGTTACCGCCCTGTTCCGCGACCAGCCCGTCCCGGTGGCCGGCAGCCCGTTCGACACGGTCGCCCCAGCACCGCCGGCGAGCAGCGGATCGCCGACCATTGACCGGATTGCCCTGCGCGGCAAGCTCATCGTTGCGATCCAGGAAACGCCTGGGCTGGCGCAGCGCTCACCTTCGGGTGGATACACCGGGTTCGATATCGCGCTGCTTGATCTGATAGCGCGCGACCTGGGGGTAGATCCTGCTTCAACCAGCTTCAAACCTCTGGCCGCGAGCAGCCGGGAGGCGGCACTGGGTCGAGGGGAAGCGGACCTCGTACTCGGCGGCTATGAGATCACTGCAGCACGGAGCGCCAAGGTGGGCATTGCAGGTCCTTACCTGGTCCAACCGATGCGCCTAGCCGTACCCGCAACCAGCACGGTCACCGGGCTGAACTCGCTGGGTGACGGCGAGGTTTGCGCGCCTGCGGACTCGCCGGCCGCGGCAGCGCTAGCCAACCGCGGCCAACCGCTGCAGACCAGGGCTACCCTCGGTGCGTGCGCGAACCTGCTCGGGGGCCGTGTCAAGGCGATCGCCGGGGATCAGGCCACCGTGGCAGTGATACTCTCTCAGGCACCCGGCACGCTGCGCATACTGGACGAGCCGCTGGAGATCACCGAATACGGCATCGGTCTGCCGCCGGACGACCCAGTGCTCCGTGAGCGGGTCACCGCCGTGTTGCGGCACGCGATCGACGACGGCACCTGGGCCCGCCGCTATGCCGAGTACTTCGGTACTCCGGTACCCAGCCCTCCTGTGCTTCGCTGACCTACCGCCGGTTGCGGCGAAACAGCCGGGTCAGCGGGTCGAAGCGTAAGTCAACCACCCGCTCCTTCATCGGGATCAGGGCATTGTCTGTGATCTTGATGTTTTCCGGGCAGACTTCGGTGCAGCACTTGGTGATATTGCAGAATCCAAGGCCGTGCTCGTCCTGCACGTCTTTCTTACGATCCACGCCTTCCTTGGCGGCAGCGTCAAGCGGGTGCATGTCCAGTTCAGCGATCCGCATGAGGACGCGCGGACCGGAGAAGCTCGCCTTGTTCTCCTCATGGTCACGGATCACGTGACAAGTGTTCTGGCACAGAAAGCACTCGATGCATTTGCGGAACTCCTGCGAGCGCTCCACGTCCACCTGCTGCATCCGGTATTCGCCAGGCTGCACACCCTTGGGCGGTATGAACGAACGCACCTCACGCGCCTTGTGATAGTTGTATGAGACGTCGGTGACAAGATCGCGGACAACCGGAAATGTCCGCATCGGCGTGACCGTCACCGGCTGCTCTGGCGGTAACGTAGACATCCGCGTCATGCACATCAGGCGCGGGCGGCCATTGATCTCGGCGCTGCATGATCCGCACTTGCCGGCCTTGCAGTTCCACCGCACCGCGAGGTCGGGAGCCTGGGTAGCCTGCAGGCGGTGGATCACGTCGAGGACCACCTCTCCCTCACTGACCTCCACGTCAAAATCCATCAGTTTTCCGCCGTCGGTATCACCCCGCCACACCCGGAAGCGCCACTGGTTGCCCATGTCAGTCCGTCCCTCCGGGGAGCTCGTCAGCGGTGAAGTATTTCTTCAGCTCATCAATCTCGAACAGTTCAACAAGGTCCGCACGCATCGGGACGTGCTCCTTGCGTTCGACGCGAACGCTGCCCTCGGCACCGCCAGCGTGCTGGGTGCACACCAGCAGGACATGCCGCCATTCAGGGTCCATCACCGGGTAGTCGTCTCGGGTGTGCCCACCCCGGCTCTCGGTGCGCTCCAGCGCGGTCCGTGCGATGCACTCGCTCACCGCGAGTATGTTGCGTAGGTCTAGCGCGAGGTGCCAGCCGGGGTTGAATTGACGATGACCCTCCACCACGACGTGTTGGGCTCGCCGGCGCAGCTCGTCGAGCTTCTTGAGCGCGAGCTCCATCTCGTCTGCTTTGCGAATGATGCCGACCAGGTCGTTCATGGTCTGCTGGAGCTCTTGCTGCAGCAGGTATGGATTCTCGGTGCCCTCTCTATGAGTCGTCGTCAGGAAGGGGGCGACGGCCCGACGTGCTGCAGCATCGACGTCGACCTGATGAACCGACGGCCGGGACCCGCTCAGGGAATCCACGTAAGTCGCCGCTCCGAGGCCGGCCCGGCGACCGAACACGAGGAGATCAGACAGCGAGTTACCACCCAGCCGGTTGGAGCCGTGCATCCCGCCTGCGACCTCACCAGCAGCGAAGAGTCCGCGCACCGAGGCTGCTGCGGTGTCCGGGTCGACCTCCACGCCGCCCATCACGTAGTGGCAGGTGGGACCGACCTCCATGGGTTCGGCGGTGATGTCAACGCCGGCCAGTTCCTTGAACTGGTGGTACATCGAGGGAAGTCGCTTCTTGATCAGCTCAGCGGGAAGCCGCGTGGAGATGTCGAGGAAGACCCCTCCATGCGGTGATCCGCGACCCGCCTTAACCTCGGAGTTGATCGCACGTGCGACCTCGTCCCGAGGCAGTAGCTCCGGGGGCCTGCGATTGTTGTCCGGATCGTCGTACCAGCGGTCTGCCTCCTGTTCTGACGTTGCGTACTTGTCCCTGAAGACTTCAGGGATGTAGTCGAACATGAAGCGCGTGTTGTCAGAGTTGCGCAGCACACCACCGTCACCGCGGACCGACTCGGTGACCAGAATCCCCTTGACGCTGGGCGGCCACACCATCCCGGTGGGGTGAAACTGCACAAACTCCATGTTGATCAGCGCAGCGCCGCAACGCAGCGCGAGCGCGTGCCCATCCCCGGTGTATTCCCAGGAATTACTGGTGACCTTGAAAGCCTTTCCAATGCCGCCAGTGGCCAGCACCACGGCAGGTGCATCGAACCGGATGAAGCGTCCAGTCTCCCGCCAGTAGCCGAACGCCCCGGCCACCGAGTCACCATCTTTGAACAGTTCCGTGATCGTGCACTCGGCGAAAACTTTGAGGTTGGCCTCATAGTCCCCGTGTTGGGCGAAATCCTCCTGCTGCAACGAAACGATCTTCTGCTGCAGTGTACGGATCAGCTCCAGACCCGTGCGATCACCTACATGCGCCAACCGCGGGTACTCGTGCCCACCAAAGTTGCGCTGACTGATCTTGCCGTCCTTCGTACGGTCGAACAGTGCGCCGTAATTCTCCAGCTCCCACACCCGCTGCGGTGCTTCCTTTGCGTGCAGCTCGGCCATTCGCCAGTTATTGAGGAACTTGCCCCCCCGCATGGTGTCTCGAAAATGGACCTGCCAGCTGTCCCTTGAGTTCACGTTGCCCATCGAGGCCGCGATACCTCCCTCGGCCATCACGGTGTGGGCCTTGCCAAACAAGGATTTGCAGACAACGGCGGTGCGCTTGCCACGCTCGCAGGCCTCGATCGCGGCGCGTAGCCCCGCGCCGCCCGCGCCGATCACCACGACGTCGTAGGTGTGGCGCTCGATCTCGGTCATAGGTATCGAGTCCTTATCAGTTGAAAAGGCGCAGGTCGGCGATCCAACCTGCGGAGACGGCCAGGATATAGAAGTCTGTGAGCATCACCGTGATCAGCGACGTCCAGGCGAACTGCATGTGGCGCCCGTTGAGCTTGGACAGCTGCGTCCAGAACCAGTACTGCACGGGATGCTTGGAGAAGTGCTTGAGTCGGCCTCCGAAAATGTGCCGGCACGCGTGGCACGACAGTGAGTACAGCCACAACATAATGACATTGACCAGCAGGATCAGTGAGCCCAGACCCGCTCCGAAGCCGCCGTCGGCGGGAAAAAATGCTAGCACCGCATCATAGGTATTGATCAGCAGCAACGCGCTGGCAAGGTAAAAGAAATACCGATGCAGGTTCTGCAGAATTAGTGGTAGGCGGGTCTCCCCGGTGTACTTCTTCGCCGGCTCGGTTACTGCGCATCCGGGCGGCGACAGGAGGAAAGCTCGGTAGCCAGCCTTGCGGTAGTAGTAGCAGCTGGCCCGGAATCCGGCGAGGATCGGGAAAATCAGGATCGGCAGCGGCAGCGCCAGGGGAAATGCTGGGAGCGGGGTGCCGAAATGCGACGAGCCCGGCGCGCACGAGACGCTCAGACACGGTGAGTACAACGGGGTGAGATAGCTGTATTCGCCCACCCAGTAGTGGTCCCGCATGAATAGCCGGACCGTCGTGTAAATGATGAAGGCGCCCAGTACGATGGCCGTCACCAAGGGGGACACCCACCAGCGGTCGGTACGCAGGGACCGTGCGGAGATTGCAGCCCGCCCAGACTGGGCCAGGCTAGGTCGGGCAACCTCGGATGGCGGGGACGATGATGTCGTGGTCATGACGTCGATTCAGGTCGGGAGTACAGGCCAGCGTCGTTGGTTCAGCTCGTGGTGGTAGCCGCGGTCCGGATGATCGCCGCGGATCGGCATCCCGCACGGCGATGACTGACAGTAGGCCACGTCCATGGTACAGGTCCAAGATATGGTGGCGCTCGTCTCGATAGAGATAGGCTATCGAGGTGCAGCTCCAGCAACTGGTTTACTTCCTGGCAGTCGCCCGGACCCGCCACTTCACCCGGGCGGCCGAGCTCACGCACGTCGCCCAGCCCTCGTTGAGCAAACAGATCCGTTGTTTGGAGCGTGAGCTAGGTAGCGAGCTATTCCATCGAGCCCGGGGCAACGTGACGCTGACCCCGGCCGGAGAAGTGCTCGTCCCCTTCGCCAAACGGATTCTGGCCGACGTGGAGACCGCCCGGTTGCAGGTGCACGAGCTGGCCGAGCTTCGCCAGGGACGCCTG
Organism: Actinomycetota bacterium; assembly: GCA_030860695.1. Lineage (GTDB taxonomy): Bacteria > Actinomycetota > Actinomycetes > Mycobacteriales > Pseudonocardiaceae. The sequence continues at coordinate 27,027 of JALZHU010000003.1, read as the reverse complement.
CGGCTAGGTGCTACGCCAAGCCTCTGCACCGGGCCGCTGGCCCACGCACTCGCCTGCTTCCGCGTCCGCTACCCCAGGATCCAACTCATCATCGATGAAAGCGGCTCGCGGGATCTGGTTCGGCAGCTCGCCGAGGGAGCCATCGACCTGGCAATGATTACCTCGCCGGTGCAGCGAGGGGATCCCATCCTGGATATCGTCCCGATCCTTCGCGAGCAGCTCACCGTCGCCGTGCCGCGCAGCATGGACCTCGACCTCGATTCGTTTCAGATCGAGGACCTCCGGGACTACCCGCTGGTGATGTTCCGGGAGGGCTACGACCTCCGATCGATGACCCTCATGGCTTGCCAGCGCGCCGGGTTTCAGCCACGGTTCGCCATCGAGGGGGGCGAGATGGACGCCGTACTCAGCTTTGTTGAGGCCGGGCTCGGGATCGCCGTGGTCCCCAGCATGGTGCTCCCGAGCCGCCCCAAGCTTCGCGGTGTGCCGTTCGTGCCTCCCACTCCAATCCGGACGATTTCGCTTGCCCACCGCACCGACGTGCACCCAACCCGAGCCGCTGAAGAGTTCCGCTCCATGCTGTTGCAGCTGTTGAGCGGCGCGCACGCCCAGAACGGCCTTCCAGCCGGCGTCGAATTCATCACCGTTGCGAGCCGATGACAGGGGGAGCCCATGGTCCGCAGTCGGACCTTGCGGTGCGACGGTCCCGGGCTAACCCGCTGGGGCCGTGCTGAGTTTACTGGTCAGTCGGGACACAGCTCGACGTCCGTGGGCCAGTTGCGCAGGCCGAGCTCGTCGCGCACTACGCGCCAAGCCAGCGCCTCGGAGTAGCCTTTGCGAGCCAGCATCCCGGCTAGTCGGCGCGCCAGGGTGCTCGCGTCCCGCACAGTGCTGCGGCGTAGCTTGCGCCGGACCAGTTCGCGGGCCCGCTGCTCCTCATCCTCGGGTCGTACCGTCGCCACGGCCTCGCGGGCGATCTCATCCGGCACTCCCCTACGCGGAGCTCGGTGCTCAGCGTCCGCCTCCCCAAGCCGCGGTGACTGTGGCCGGAATACACCGCTGCCTCGGCGAAGGCGGCGTCATCCACCAGACCCAACTGGCTTAGGCGGTCGAGCACTGGCTTGCCAACCTCCTCAGGAATCCCGCGTCTGCGCAGGGCATCGGTCAGCTCGGCCCGGCTGCGCGGCCGGGCCGTGAGCAGCCGCAGGCAGATTCCCTGCGCCACCGCTGCCGGACTCATGGCCTCGGCATCCGGGGCGCCCTCTACGGCAATCCCGTGGGCGCTGTGACTGCGGCTCCCCATCGCAGCCCCTGGCACCTTGGTACGGGTCGGAAGCATCAGAAGTCCACCGGAGCCGGCACGGTCTGATCAGCGTCCAGCTTCGGCCCGACACCAAGCTTGTCCTTGATCCGCTTCTCGATCTCGGCAGCGATGTCGAGGTTGTCGGCGAGGAACTTGCGCGCGTTCTCCTTACCCTGGCCAAGCTGGTCACCCTCGTAGGTGTACCAGGCACCCGATTTACGGACGACTCCCTGCTCCACACCCAGATCAATCAGCGAGCCCTCTTTGCTGATTCCGTGGCCATACAGAATGTCAAACTCTGCTTGTTTGAATGGCGGGGCGCATTTGTTCTTCACGACCTTGACGCGGGTCCGGTTGCCTACTGCGTCCGAGCCGTCCTTGAGCGTCTCAATCCGGCGGATATCCAGCCGTACCGAAGCGTAGAACTTCAGCGCCTTGCCACCCGTGGTGGTCTCCGGGGAGCCGAAGAAGACCCCGACCTTCTCCCGGAGCTGGTTGATAAAGATCGCGGTGGTGCCCGAGCTACTCAGCGCACCAGTGATCTTTCGCAGCGCCTGGCTCATCAGCCGCGCCTGCAGACCAACGTGCGCGTCGCCCATCTCGCCCTCAATCTCCGCCCGCGGCACCAGGGCGGCCACCGAGTCAATGACCACGACGTCCAACGCACCGGAGCGGATCAGCATGTCCGCAATCTCCAGCGCCTGCTCTCCAGTGTCGGGCTGGGAGACCAGCAGGGCGTCGGTATCCACTCCGAGTGCCTTCGCGTAGTCGGGATCCAGCGCGTGCTCGGCGTCGATAAATGCGGCGATCCCGCCCGCCCGCTGGGCGTTGGCCACTGCGTGCAGCGCAATCGTCGTTTTTCCGGAAGACTCGGGGCCGTACACCTCGATTATCCGGCCACGGGGTAGGCCACCGATGCCCAGCGCCACGTCCAACGCGATGGACCCCGTGGGGATCACCTCGACGGGCGCGCGGCCCTCCTCACCGAGGCGCATCACCGAGCCCTTGCCGTGCTGCTTCTCAATCTGGACCAAGGCGATCTCGAGCGCCTTCTCCCGATCCGGTGCTGATGCCATCTGACGGTCCACCTCGCTGGTTGGGTCTTCTGCGTCGGTGTCGACGCTAAGCGGTAGGGCCGACACTTTGCGGCGACACACGCCGGATCTGTGGATAGAGGCCCGACTGTGGACAACATCCTAGACGAACACGTGTTCGAGACTGGAGGTGACACGCCAGCGTGTTAGCTTGCCGCGCCCACCGGCGGCGGGGATCGCACAAGGGCACGGCACACCGAGCACAGAGGACGACACGCGAGACGAGGGGATGGAGCTGGGTGCTCAGCGCCGCTCTTCGGGGACGTCGAATGTGGCGCATACCACGGCCCACACCCGCTTGGTATCAATCCCCGCCTCCAGCGCCCCGTTCACCGTCCGACCGCCGAGTTCGGCGAACACATGATCATGGGCCAGCGCGGCTGCCCTGACCGGGCCAAACTCCTCGTCCATCCGCTGCCGGAAGTGAGTTATCCGCATCCCTCCAGGCTAGATGCACATCTCCAGCTATCGTGATGGGATGCTCGCCCAAGGCGATCCGACCGGGCTGTCCTCCACCGCCGGACAGCTGGTGATCCTTTTCGGCTTGCTTTCCGCTCTGGTGGTGCTCATCCGCTGGTGGTGGCAGCAGCGGGGCCGCTGATCCATGACCACGACCAGGACACTCTTGGACAACATTGTGGGTACGCCGTAGTCAATAGCGCCAAATAACGCGGCGTTTAATCGTATCCCGACCGACCCGCTGGCCCGAAACCTCAGGACAAGGACAGGCTGACCGTCCAGTCCGCCTCACGGCAGGCAAGGTTGGCGACCAGATCCGCCGCTGTGGGCAGCCGGTCGTGGCAATGTTCGCTGGCGAACTCACGCATCTCGTGATCGGTGAAGTCAATCATCAGTGGGTCGTCGAGGAAGCACGGTGCGCCTGCGTTGAGGAATACGTGGCGGCCCAGCGTGCCCCACTCCGGCGACTCACATGCTTTTTCCTTAACTGGCTCGTTGTCTCCAACGGGTACCCGCCAGATGGTGCCATCCGATGTGCGCATCCGATGCACCCTCGCGGGCATACGCTGCACAGCAGCCGCGCCACAAGCGCGCCACCAAGCGGAAGGGAGTCACCACCGTGACCGACGTGTTCCGATCCGGGGACCATGAGCAGGTCGTATTCTGCCGCGATGAGCCCTCGGGGCTCCGGGCCATCCTCGCCATCCACTCCACCGCATTGGGGCCAGCGCTCGGCGGCACCCGGTTTCATCCTTACCCCAGCGAGGAGGACGCCCTCGTCGACGTACTGCACCTGTCCCGCGCAATGTCCTACAAGAACGCGCTTGCCGGGCTCGATCACGGCGGCGGCAAGGCCGTCATCCTCGGCGACCCGGCCCGAGACAAGACCGAGGTGCTGCTGCGCGCTTACGGGCGCTTCGTGCAGTCACTGGGTGGACGCTACATCACTGCGTGCGACGTTGGCACCTACGTCGAGGACATGGACGTCATCGCCAGGGAGTCCGAGTTCGTCACCGGACGCTCGCTGTCTCACGGTGGCGCCGGCGACTCCTCGATCCTGACCGCCTTCGGCGTCTTCCAGGGGATGCGCGCGGCCGCCGAACATGTCTGGGGTGTACCAACCCTGTCCGGACGTCGGGTGGGCATCGCCGGGGTCGGCAAGGTCGGGAGACTCCTCGCTGACCATGTACTCGCCGACGGCGCAGAGGTGATCGTGGCTGATGTCAGTGAACGGGCGATCGAGCAGGTTCTCGCCGCGCATCCCGAGGTGGTCGTGGCACCGAACACCGAGGCGCTGGTGCGCGAACCGATCGACGTGTACGCTCCGTGTGCGCTCGGCTCCGCGCTGGACGATCCCACCGTCGCCGTGCTGCGCGCCAAGATCGTCTGTGGTGGTGCGAACAACCAGCTGGAATACCCCGGCGTGGAGAAGATTCTCGACGAACGGGGCATCCTGTACGCCCCCGACTATGTGGTGAACTCCGGTGGAGTCGTTCAGGTCGCCGACGAGATCGGGGGGTTCAACTTCCAGCGGGCGAAAGCCCGGGTCGCTAAGATCTTCGACACCACCCGGGAGATCTTGGAACTGGCCGAACGGGACGGTGTGTCGCCCGCCGTCGCCGCCGACCACCTCGCCGAACGACGGATCGCCGACGTTGGGCGGCTGCGCAAGATTCTCGTCGACGGCCGCCCCGTGCTGCGCCGATAGTCCCCGCTCAACGAAGCAATAAAACTGTCGGTGGGGCGGTCCATGATGGTTAGCGTGGACGTCCTCGACCGCTTCTCCCCCGCTACCCGGGACTGGTTCAGCGGAGCATTCGCAGCGCCTACCCCCGCGCAGCAAGGCGCCTGGGATGCTGTCGCCGCCGGGCAGCACGCCTTAGTGGTGGCGCCCACCGGATCGGGCAAGACCCTCGCCGCGTTCCTTTGGGCGCTAGACCGGCTGGCCGTGGCCGGCCCCCCGGACGAGCCGACCAGGCGTTGCCGGGTGCTCTACATTTCCCCGCTCAAGGCGCTGGCGGTGGACGTCGAGCGCAACCTGCGCTCCCCGCTAGCCGGCATCCGGCAGGCCGCCCACCGGTTGGGCCTGCCGATGCCCGATATCCGCGTGGGGATGCGCACCGGTGACACCCCCGCCGAGCAGCGCCGCGCCTTCGCCCGCACCCCGACCGACGTGCTTGTCACCACCCCGGAGTCGCTGTACCTGCTGCTGACGTCGGCGGCCAGGGAGTCACTGCGCGGAGTCCATACCGTGATCGTCGACGAGGTGCATGCCGTCGCCGCCACCAAGCGTGGCGCGCACCTGGCGCTGTCGTTGGAGCGGCTGGATTCCCTGCTGGAGCAACCCGCCCAGCGGATCGGCCTGTCCGCCACCGTACGTCCCGTCGAGGAGGTCCGTGCCTTCCTCGCCGGCGGCCGACCGGTGCAGGTGGTGCAACCGGCGTACGCCAAGACGATCGAGGTCACGGTGCAGGTGCCGGTGCCAGACATGTCGGCCCTGGGCGAATTGATCGGGGGCGAGGTGACCGGCGAGGCCGGCGGGTCGGTGGAGCACCGCGCTTCGATCTGGCCCGCGGTGGAGCGGCGGGTGTTGGAGCTGGTGCGCGCACATCGCTCGACGATCGTGTTCGCCAACTCGCGTCGGCTGGCCGAGCGGCTCACCTCCCGGCTCAACGAGCTGGCTGCCGAGAAACCCGCAGCGCCCCGAGACCGGATACCCGCCGAGCTGATGGGCCAGGCCGGGCTCGCTGGCGGCGCTCCCAAGGTGATTGCCAAGGCGCACCACGGCTCGATGTCGCGTGAGCAGCGGACGCTCGTCGAGGAGGAGCTCAAATCCGGCCGATTGCCGTGCGTGGTCGCCACCTCATCTCTCGAGCTGGGCATCGACATGGGAGCGGTAGACCTCGTGGTGCAGGTCGAGGCTCCCCCGACGGTGGCCTCCGGTCTACAACGGATTGGTCGGGCCGGGCACCAGGTCGGAGCAGTGTCCCGAGGTGTGGTCTTCCCCAAGTTCCGCGGCGACCTGGTTTCCTGCGCGGTGGTCGCGGAACGGATGGCGAACGGGGCGATCGAAGCGCTGCGCTACCCCCGCAACCCCCTCGATGTGCTCGCTCAGCAAGTGGTGGCCATGGTCGCGGTGGATCCGTGGACTGTCGACGATCTCGCTGCCCTGGTCCGCCGCGCCGCGCCATACTCGGCTCTGCCCGACTCAGCGCTGCATGCCGTCCTGGACATGCTTGCGGGGCGCTACCCCTCGGAGGAGTTCGGCGAGCTGCGCCCACGGATCGTGTGGGACCGGGTCAGCGATGAGCTGCGCGGCAGGCCAGGAGCGCAGCGGCTAGCGGTCACCTCCGGCGGCACCATCCCGGACCGGGGGCTGTTCACCGTGATGACGCCCGGCGGTGCCGACGGCGCGGGCTCGCGGGTCGGTGAGCTCGACGAGGAGATGGTCTACGAGTCTCGAGTGGGCGACACGTTCCTGCTCGGTTCGACCTCGTGGAAGATCGTCGACATCACCCACGACCGGGTCATCGCGCAGCCCGTGCCCGGCGAACCAGCCCGGATGCCGTTTTGGAAGGGCGACGCGCCGGGTCGGCCCCTGGAGTTAGGGCGGGCGCTGGGCGCGTTCATCCGCGAGCTGAGCAGCGCCGGAGTGGATGCGGCACGCCGTCGCATTGAGGCGGCCGGACTCGACACGTGGGCGGCCGACAACCTGCTGTCCTATTTACGCGAGCAGCGCGAGGCCGCAGGGAATGTCCCCGACGACCGTACCGTCCTGGTGGAGCGTTTCCGCGACGAGCTGGGTGACTGGCGGATGGTGGTGCACTCTCCGTTCGGCGCGCAGGTTAACGGGCCGTGGGCGCTGGCGATCGGCGCGCGGCTGCGGGAACAGCGCGGTGTCGAGGCGCAGGTGGCCAGCGCGGACGACGGCATCGTGCTGCGGCTGCCGGACGCCCTGGATGCGCAGGGGGCCGAGGTTCTGCCGTCTGCCGAGGACGTGCTGCTTGACCCGGACGAAGTGGAGCAGCTCGTCACAGCCGAGGTGGGCGGTTCGGCGCTGTTCGCTTCCCGGTTCCGGGAGTGCGCCGCACGGTCCCTGCTGCTGCCCCGCCGTGACCCGAGGCGCCGTACGCCGCTGTGGCAGCAGCGGCAACGGTCGGCTCAGCTGCTCGCCATCGCGTCGAAGTACGAGCAGTTTCCGGTGGTGCTGGAGGCGATGCGGGAATGCCTGCAGGACGTGTATGACCTGCCTGGACTGCGCGAGCTTATGTTGGAGGTGCAAGCCCGACGGGTGCGGGTGGTGGAGGTCTCCACCCCGTCGCCGTCGCCGTTCGCCCGCAGCCTGCTGTTCGGTTACGTGGGGATGTTCCTCTATGAGCTCGACGCCCCACTGGCCGAGCGCAGGGCCGCGGCGCTTGCCCTCGACTCCACACTCCTGGCGGAGCTATTGGGCTCCGAGGCGATCCGCGAACTACTCGACCCCGAGGTACTCGTCGAAGTAGAGGCGCAGCTGCAGCGTCTCGATCCCGAGCGGCATGCCCGAGACGTCGAGAGCACCTCTGATCTGCTGCGCGTGCTGGGTGACCTCACCGAGGCTGAGGCCGTGCAACGCGGGGCCACCCCGGCGTGGCTTGCCGAGCTCGGCGCGGCCCGTCGGGCGATCATCGTCCGGATCGCCGGCGAGCGGCGCTGGATCACGATCGAAGACGCCGGACGGGTGCGTGACGCGCTGGGCGTGGCCTTGCCGGTGGGAGTGCCGGAAGTGTTCACCGAGCCAGTTGCCGATCCGCTCGGAGATCTTGTGCTGCGCTATGCGAGAACGCGCGGGCCGTTCACCGCAACCGCCGCCGCAGATCGCTTCGGGCTCGGTGTTGCCACAGTGGGCATAGTGCTGGATCGGATGACGAGGGCGGGAACTCTGGTTCGTGGCGAACTACGCCCAGTAGAGGTCGGCGGCGGGGGCACCGAGTACTGCCACGCCGAGGTGTTGCGGCGCTTGCGTCGGGCGTCGTTGGCTCGCTTGCGGGCCGAGGTCGAGCCGGTCGAGCAGGCCGCGCTGGGCCGTTTCCTGCCAGCCTGGCACGGCATTGACTCCTGGGACCCCCTGCGTGACGGGTCTGGGTCAGCGCGGCGACTGCGCAGGATGCCGACTCCGGAGGACGTGCTGGGGGCAGTCGAGCAGCTGGCTGGTGCGCCGGTGCCGGCAAGCGCGTTGGAATCGCTCCTTCTCCCGGCGCGGCTGCCTGGCTACTCCCCTGCCCTGCTTGACGAACTTACTATTTCCGGCGAGGTGACGTGGATCGGCTGCGGATCACTAGTTGGTGGCGACGGGTGGGTCGCGCTGGCTCCTAGTGACTTAGCTGATCTGGTGCTGCCGGACGTTGATGACCAGCTTGCCTTGGCCCCGGTGCACCGCTGCGTCCTGCTCGCTCTCGGTTGGGATCCAGCTGGTGGTTCGGGTGGGGGTGGTGCGCTGTTCTTCCGGCAGCTTGCCGATCGGGCCGGGCAGTACCTGCTCGCCGCCGGCGAACCGGCGCCCGGTGACGCCGACGTGGTCGCGGCGGTGTGGGACCTCGTGTGGGTCGGGTTGTTGACCAATGACTCGCTGGCGCCGCTGCGGGCCCTGGTGTCCGGCCGCTCGGCGGCGCACCGACCCCGCCGGTCCGCACCACGCGGTAGATACGCTCGGATGCGCCCCGGTCGGCCGCTGATGCCTTCCCGCACAGGTCCGCCGACGGCCGCGGGACGCTGGTCATTGTCGCCGGTTCCCCGGCCGCCTATGCCCCAGCCTGACCCGACCCGACGGGTGCACGCCCGAGCGGAGGTGTTCCTGGAGCGGCATGGGGTGCTCACCAGAGGGGCTCTGGACACCGAGCGGGTGGCCGGCGGCTTTGCCGGCATCTACAAGGTACTGCGGGCGATGGAGGAGTCTGGCCGGTGCCGGCGCGGATACGTCGTTGAGGGACTCGGGGCAGCGCAGTTCGCCGTCCCGGGTGCTATCGACCGGCTGCGCGCCGTTAGTCAGTCCGACGATGACCGAGCTGCCACGGTGGTACTTGCCGCCACCGACCCCGCCCAGCCCTATGGTGCTGCCCTGCAATGGCCGCCCACTATGGGCGACGTCCGACACCGACCCGGACGAAAGGCCGGGGCCCTGGCCGTCCTGGTCAACGGTGCCGCCGTGCTCTACGTCGAGCGCGGGGGTCGGTCGCTACTATCCTTCACCGAGGACACCGACACCTTGCGCGCAGCCGTACGCGCCCTTGCCCGCGCGGTACAGCAGGGTTGGTTGGGCTCGCTGTCCGTGGAGCGCGCCGATGGTGAGTCGGCGCTGGGATCAGCACTAGCCGAACTGCTTCGCGATGCTGGGTTCCGCCCCACCCCTCGAGGATTGCGGATACGCGCCTAGCGCCGTCATCGTCGGACCGGCTCACTGCGTTGCCGGACGCAACAGCGTCCAGAGACGGGCGACGGCCTCCTGGTCGCCGGATATTCGGACCGCCTGGTCAGGCAGCCGTCCCCACGACCACAGGTAGACCTCCATGGGACTTCCGCTCACCATCGCGTCCGCCGAGCGAGCGTCAGCGTCCTCGACCCGGCGGGCGGTCGAGCGGCCCGGTTCGAAGACCGCTAACCAGCGCCGGTCTGCGGCTGCGAGCGCGACCGTTCCCTCCTGCGGCGAGGACATCCTCAGCTCGCCGAGGCGGTAACCGAACCACAGAAATAGCAGCTCGTCGATGCCGTCTAGGGCCACGTCCGGGCCGATTGCATCCACCGGCCCGCCAGCGGCAGCTTGAACATCGACCCGATGCACAGTCGTCTCGTGAGCCATCCGACGCCGCCAGAAGCCGTGGGTGCGGTCAGCGGGCCACCATGTGTCACAGGGTTCGGCTGGGTCATGCCGGCCCAACTCAGCGAGCAACTCCTCAAGGCCGGTTCGCACGAAATCAATGAGATCGCCGTCTGAGGGAGCCCGCTGCCACTGTTCGGGTCGACGCCCGTCTCGCACCCACAAGCGGGTTACCCGGTGCACGCTGCCCACGTGTCGCAGGGTCTCCTCCAAGGTACGGTCCGGGCAGCCCGGCACCTCGGCCTGTGCCGCGTGCGGCAACGCTGAGGCCGCCGTAGTGAGCATGAGCTCACCCTCGATCCCGATCACGTCGAGCATCCGGCCGTAGTCGATCAGCGGACGTGGAGCCGTCATCGGGACGCCCTAGTCGCCGCGAGCTGTGCCAGCCTGAGGAATTCACTGGCCTGCCTGACCAAGTCATCGGCGTCGCGGGTGGTGACCAAGCGACGTACACCGGCCTCGGCAGCTGCCCGCGTAGCTGAAGTGGCGGCAAAGAACGCTGACCATTCCTTAAGTTCCGGCGCGGCTCTGGCGAGCAGCGCCCACACACTGATCGGCTGAGTGCGACGGCGCGGCTGAGCCCGCGCTGCCAATACGGCGGCCGCCGCGCGCAGCGCTGCGAGATGCGCCTTGGCGTAGCGATCCACTGGCTGCGCGGCGTATTCGGCGTCCAGTAGCGCCTGCCGCGCCTGGTCCAGCAAGATACGTACGTTGGACGAATAGTGATGCTGGTTGTCGTAGCGCGGTACCGCGGACGAGGTGAGGGGAGCAACAGCGGGCATGTCGGCCTCCTGGGTCGGGTCGAGAGTCGCGATGGGCGACACGGGTCGACTCCGCCGTGGGGAAGCCGGCGGAACCCGGCGGCGGCGCGCTTCCCCCGCCCCACCGCCGGGCTGTGCTCGAACATATGTTCGACACTGTCCAAGGTTAACCCCTCTAGGTTCAGTCCCGTCAAGTGCCAATCTCCGACGGCGCGGCAGACCGGCGCCTAGGCGTGGTCTCATGGAGCCGTGCACCTTGTCGACGCCGTCAGCTCCGCAGTGACGTCGGCCGACACCGGAGGTCGGCGGTGACCGCTATGCCCGCCTGCGAACCGGCCCGGCTGGCTGAACTGACGGCCGCGCAGTTGCGCGTACGGCTTGACGAGGCGCTGCGGATCTATGTCACCGCGATGCGTTACCCACCCGGCACGGCACGGCATCGGCGCCCGATGTGGCAAGAACACATGCTGCGGGCCGGCTGGCTGTGTATGGCTGCCTTCGAAGTCGACAACCTCGTGGGTATCAGCTACGGCTACCGAGGGGCGCCCGGCCAGTGGTGGCACGACGAAGTGCACCGTGGACTCATGCTGATCGATCCTGCCGCGGCACAACGCGAGTTAGCCGACTACTTCGAGCTCACCGAACTGCACGTACACCCAGACGCGCAGGGCAAAGGTATTGGCACGGCTCTGCTCACTGGGTTACTGTCCAGAGTGGACGCTCCGCGCGCGTTGCTGTCCACTCCCGAGGGTCCTACCAGAGCGTGGCGACTTTACCGCCGGTTTGGATTCACCGACCTGCTTCGGCACTACCGTTTTACGGGAGATTCCCGGGAGTTCGCCGTGTTGGGCCGCACTCTGCCGCTCTAGCAGACGGCATACCGAACCGGGACCCCGTCGCCGCCGAACCCGGGCACGTGTCGGCACTAAGGACCCCTATCGTCGGCATGCACAGCGAGTGCGGGCCCGACTACGCGGTGTCGTCACCACGATTCTAGGAGGTTCGATGGCACAGGGGAACGCCACCCGCGGAACCCGGACTCGATCCCTAGGTGGGCTAGCGACAGATCAGCAGGTACATCCGATCGATGATGATCTCCGCACCGAGGTGCACCGCGAGCTCGCCGCCTTCCTTCAAGCCAAGCGTGACGAAGCTGCGCAGATCGATCCGCAGTTTGTCACCGCGGTGGACTCGCTGAGCGACTTCGTCCTCGGGCCCGGCAAGCGGCTGCGCCCGACCTTCGCCTGGTGGGGTTGGCGAGGAGCGGGCGGCTCCCCGATTGAACCGCAGGCGCGGGCGGTACTGCGGGCGGCGAGCTCCTTGGAGCTGATCCACGCCTGTGCCCTGGTACACGACGACCTGATGGACGACTCCACCACCCGGCGCGGGGCACCAACCGTGCACATTGACTTCGCCGCCCGGCACCACGCAGCCGGCTGGTTAGGCACGCCGGAACGGTTCGGCGCGGCCACCGCCATTCTGCTCGGCGACATTGCACTGGCCTGGGCCGATGACATGCTGCGCGGGGCGGATCTGTGGCCTGATCAGCTGAACAGAGCGCTCACCGTATGGCAGGCCATGCGCACCGAGTTGCTCGCGGGGCAGTACCTCGACGTGCTCACCCAGGCCAACGGTGACGAGGCACCCGAGACCGCACTGCGGATTGACCGGTACAAGACCGCCGCCTACACCGTTGAGCGCCCACTGCACCTGGGTGCCGCGATCGCCGGAGCGGACCCTGCACTAGTTCACGCCTACCGCCGATTCGGCGCCGACATCGGGATCGCCTTCCAGCTCCGCGACGACCTGTTGGGCATGTTCGGCGACCCAACGATCACCGGTAAACCTGCCGGCGATGACCTGCGCGAGGGCAAGCGGACGCTGCTGCTGGCCTACGGTCTCCGCGCCGCTGACGAAAAGCGCCAGACCGGGGCCGCTGACTTGCTGCGCGGCGCAATTGGGAGCCCGCAGGTGGATGAGAACACCGTGACACAGGTCCGCGAGCTGCTGCTCGAGCTGGGCGCAGTAGCCGAAGTAGAGCGCCGTATCACCACACTCACCAACTCCGCACTGGGCCGCCTGTGTGCCGCTGACCTGGCTGAGCCGGCTGGTGCCCGGCTGGCTCAGCTTGCCGCGCAAGCGACCTGCCGAGTGCGCTAACGCGACCACGCGTAATGTGCACCCGTGCGCACCGTGCTAGGACCCACCGACCACATCGTCATCGTCGGCGCCGGGCTGGCCGGGCTGTCTGCAACGCTGCACCTGCTCGGATCCGGCCGGCGGGTAACCGTGCTTGAGGCCCAGCCCCATCCGGGCGGTCGGGCCGGACGGATGGATGTCGCGGGCTACCGTCTTGATACCGGCCCCACCGTGTTCACGATGCCGGAGCTCGTCGATGAAGCTCTGGCCGCGGTGGGTGACTCGCTCGCCGCCCGGCTGGACCTGGTGGCACTGCACCCGGCTTACCGGGCTCGTTTCGCGGACGGATCGGTGATCGACGTGCACACCGACGCCGAGGCGATGGAGGCGGAGATCCGGGCGGTGGCCGGCCCCGCGGAAGCGAACGGCTACCGGCGGCTGCGGGACTGGCTGACCCGGCTCTACCAGGTCGAGATCGGCCGGTTCATCGGCGGCAACTTCGACTCCCCGCTGGACCTGGTAGCCAGCCGGGATGCCGTCCGCGACCTGGCCACGCTGGCCGCGTTGGGCGGCTTCGGCCGGCTGAGCACTCAGGTCGGTCGGTTCCTGCACGATCAGCGGCTGCAACGGATCTTTTCCTTCCAAGCGCTGTATGCCGGCGTCCCCCCGCAACGAGCCCTCGGTGCGTACGCAGTGATCGCTTACATGGACACCGTGGCCGGCGTCTGGTTTCCCCGCGGGGGTATGCGGGCCCTGCCTCAGGCGCTAGCCGACGCGGCGTCTGACGCCGGCGCCCAATTTCGCTACAACACGACAGTGACTGCCCTGGAGGACTGCGGGGATCGCATCACCGCGGTGCGCACCGCGGACGGCGAACGGGTTGGCGCCGATGCGGTGGTGCTCACGCCCGATCTACCGGTGGTGCACCGGCTGCTCGGCCGGGCCCCGCGGCGGCTGGTGCCGCTGCGCTGGTCGCCCTCGGCGGTGGTGCTGCATGCCGGAACACGGTCAGGCACCGGGCCGGGCTGGACCAGGCTGACCCACCACACGATCATCTTTGGCCAGGCGTGGAAGCGCACCTTCGACGAGATCATCTATCGCGGACGGCTGATGACCGATCCGTCGCTGCTGATCACCCGTCCCACCGCAACTGACCCAAGCCTGGCACCTGCCGGACGCGAGCTGCTCTACATACTCGCGCCCTGCCCCAACTTGCATACCGCACCGCTGGACTGGGCCACCCTTGGGTCTGCATATCGCGACGAGCTGGTCAGCACGCTGGAGCGCCGGGGGCTGGCCGACTTGAGCGACGCCATCGAGGTTGAGCGGCTGGTCACCCCCGCCGACTGGGCGGCGCAGGGTCTGGCGGTCGGAACACCGTTCTCGGCGGCGCACACCTTCGCCCAGACCGGACCGTTTCGCCCATCGAACCTGGCGCGGAGGCGGACTAACGTCGTGCTCGCCGGATGCGGCACGGTGCCCGGCGTTGGTGTGCCTACCGCGCTCATCTCAGGCAAACTCGCCGCTGCCCGGATCACGGCCGCCAAAGCCCACCGGCGCGCCACCATGAGCGGCTGAACCACACCACCATGATGCCGACCCCACGGTCTGCGGCCGCGGCTCGCCGGATCTCCGGCTACGCGGCCCTCGATCCCCGTTCTGGTCCCCGCTTGGAGCCAGTGCAGCCCGTGCTGCTGCTCGACCGGTTGCGCCCGGGCCGGCTGCTGTCGGGCACGGTGCTACTCGGACTGGCCGGGTCGGTCCTGGTAGCCACCATGGCGGTGGGGGCCGGCGGCATCCTCGTCAACGATCCGGTGATCACTGGCGGACCACTGTCCTGGATGCGCTACGGGCACGGACGTGACCTGGCCACCGTGGCGCTCTACCTCGGCGTCGGGATGATCGTGTGGGCATGGGTGCGCCTGGGGCGCGACGTGCTGAGCGGCACCGCCACTGTGCAGCAGGTGCAGGCGGCCAGCGCAGCGTGGACGGCACCCATACTGCTGTCACCACCGCTGTTCACCCGGGACGTCTACAGCTACCTGGCGCAGGGCGCGCTTGCTTTGCGTGGGCTCGATCCCTACCTGGTCGGTCCCTCAAAGCTGCCGCCGGGAGCCATCGCGGACAACGTGCATTACGTATGGCAGACCACACCAGCGCCCTACGGCCCGCTGTTCATCCTCATTGCCAAGATTACAAACTGGGTGACCGGCGAGAATCTCATCCTGGGCGTCATCGGCATGCGGTTGGTGCTACTGAGCGGCTTGGCTGTGCTGATCTTCGCACTCCCCCGGCTAGCCGACCAGCTCGGCGGCGATCGCACCGTGGCACTGTGGCTGGTGATCACCAACCCGGTGACCGTGGTGCACCTAGTCGGTGGACCGCACAACGACCTACTCATGATCGGTCTGCTGGCGGCAGGCACACTGCTGGTGCTGGTGCGCCGTCACGTCGCTGGGATTGCGCTGGTCACCATGGCGATGGCGATAAAGGCGTCAGCCGGGATCGTACTGCCGTTCCTGGTCTGGATCTGGGCGGCTCGCCTGCCCGGTAGCCGGGGTGCGAGACTGCTGCGCGCCAGCGCCGGCAGCCTGGCGGTGTTCGGCGCAATGTTCACCAGCATCACGTTGCTGTCCGGCGTCGGCCTAGGCTGGATCCCAGCACTCAACGCACCGTCACTGATCGTCAACTGGATGTCGCTGCCCACCGCCGTCGGCCAGCTCGCACACGCGCTCGCGTCGTCGTTCGGGGACGCCAGCAGCGGCCCATTCATCATGGCCTGCCGGCTACTGGGCTCCGGAGTCTTCCTGGCTATCTTCGCCTGGCAGTGGTGGCTGGCGCGGGACGGCGAGCCGCAAGCCGTTCGTCGCGCCGCACTAGCGCTACTGTGGTCGGCGCTGCTGGCGCCAGCCACCCTACCCTGGTACCTCACCTGGGCCCTTGTCCTCAGTGCGGCTCTGTCCTGGCCGCGACGTTCGCTGGCGTGGGCAGTCGCAGGCTCCACCTGGCTGGTGTTATGCACCTTCCCCACCGGAGAGGACGCATTCACCTCCTGGCCATATCAGCTCGGGGCGGTGGCAGTATCGCTCGTGGCAGCCACCGCGCTGCTGCGCCGCGACCCGCTGGGCATGCGTGGGCGCAACCCGCTCCTCCCGCCGGTGCCGGCGAGAACGGCATGACTCACGAGCTCGACGCGGCCGGCATTACCGACCCTGTGCTACGCGCCTCATATACCCGATGCCGGCAACTCAACGCGGCGCACGGCCGCACCTACTTCTTGGCGACCCGGCTGCTACCACCTGGGCGACGGCCAGCGATACACGCACTGTACGGGCTGGCCCGGTACGCCGACGACATCGTCGACGACCTCTCCGACACCCGGCCCTGGCCGCAGCGCCTCGCCGAGCTGGACGCTCTGGCCCGGCAACTGCGCGACGACCTGGAGCGGGGCCGCTCAGATCACCCGGTGCTGGCCGCCCCGGTGCACACCGCGGTTCACTACCAGATCAATCCGCAGCACTTTGCGGACTTCATGGTCTCGATGCAGATGGATCGGCCGGTAGAACAGGGCGGAGTGGCCGGCTACCGGACTTTCGACGAGCTGGCCCGCTACGTGCACGGCTCGGCGGCGGTGATCGGGCTGCAGGTTCTGCCGGTGCTGGGCACCGTGGTCCCTCGGCAGCAGGCTGAGCCGCACGCCGCCGCGCTGGGTGTCGCGTTTCAGATCACCAATTTTCTCCGCGACGTCGGGGAGGACCTCGATCGCGGACGGGTTTACCTACCCGCCGACGAGCTGGCAGCGTTCGGGGTGGACCGGGAGCTGCTCCGTTGGTGCCGCAGCACCGGGCGGTCCGATCCTCGGGTGCGCCGCGCGTTGGCCCATCTGGTTGCGCGCACCCGGGCTATCTACCGTAGGGCGGCGCCGGGGATCCCGATGCTCGCCCCGGTGTCCCAGGCCTGCGTAGCCACTGCGTTCCGCTTGTACGGCGGCATCCTCGACGAGATCGAGGCGGCCCGCTACCACGTACTGTCCCGGCGGGTGGCCGTGCCACGCCACCGCCGGCTCGCCGTGGCGCTGCCAGGCCTGAGTAGGGCGCTGCTGGCGCGGACGCTGCGATAGACAAATGCTTGCGCCAGAGCCCGACGACGTCATCATCGCGTCCCACGCACTCGCGCCGCTCAGTGCGGTCGGCGATGTGGAGCCACGCTGGTCACGGCATGCGGCGCCGACGACGTGGACGGCGGCGCAGACCGTCGCGCATATAGCCGACGCGCTGCTGTTCTACGCCGGGCAGGTCGCCCGCCGAGCCGATCATTGCCTGCCGGTGCTACGCGAGGGGCGAGCTGCGCCACCGTCCGAGCAGCTGGACAACGCAGTCACCGCCGCGCATGTGTTCGCCGGGTTGCTGCGCGACCTCGGCCCGGCGCGGGCGTGGCATCCAGCGGTCTGGCCGATGCCAGTGGCTGGGCCGGCATCGCGATCACCGAGCTGCTCGTCCATGGTTGCGACGTCGCCCGCGCCTTGGAGGTCGAGTTGGCCCTGCCCGGCCAGATATGCGAGCGCACCCTCGCCCGGGTATTTCCGTGGGTGTCGCTGAACGTGGGCCCACCCGAGTTGCTGCTGCTCGCCGTGACCGAGCGCGCCACGGTGCACGGCCTTCCCAGCGGCCCCGACTGGTGGTGGCAGTCCGCGCCACTGCCGGAATGGGACGGCACGCCCCGCCAGCGAACCAGCCCTCCCCGATGGCGCTGATGCCTCGGCGCTGCTCCACCTCGCTCGCGAGCGCGGTACGCTGCGGCGAGCGCGCGGCAGTGATAAAACCCTAGCCCGAACCCGAGGGGACCAGGAGCTCTCACGCGTTGAGCGCCGAGTCGCAGCAGGAGGGTATTGAACGAGCTTCATCGAGCCATTCCCGACAACGTTCGCGCGTTCCTCCGCGAGCATGTCGGGAGCTACGAGGAGCTCGACGTATTGCTGTTCCTGCACGCACGGCGCGAGCAGTCATGGACCGCAGCGGCGGTGGCGGCGGAGCTGCACATCCCCGATGATTTCATCGAAAGGGCGCTCGGCGACCTCTGTCGTCACAGGCTCGTTGAGGTCACTGGCAAGCCGCGCCACGCTCGGTACCGCCTCGGCGCCGACGATGAGCTGTGCTGGCTCGTCGATCTTGTGGAGCGGGCCTACGCCGACAACCACCTCGAAGTCGTGCGGCTCATGAGCGCTAACGCCATCGAGCGCATGCGCACGGCGGTCGCGCGCGCCTTCGCAGACGCCTTTCTGATCGAGAGGGAAAAGGATGGGTGAGGCCGTCTATGTCGTTATACCTCCTGCGTCTGCTGGCATTCGCGCTGATCATCGCCGGCGTCGTCGACAAGAACCGCCACGGCGCACGCTCGTAGCCATCAGCAGTCGCGGCTGCCGCCAAAGACGCAGACGCCGCGCTGGCGACCGAGTGTCACACCGACTCCTCTAGCCGGTACACCCGCTTCGCGTTGTCCGCACCTACCATGCGCGCGACGCGCACCGCATCGGCACCCGACCACTCTCCCGACTCCACCCACTTGCCAAGGACATCGACCATGGCACGCCGCCACAGCACAGCGCCGAGATAATGCAACTCGGCCGGCCCCCAGGCGTCAGAGGAGAACAGCACCTTGCCAAACGGAGCCACTTCCAGCGACTCCGCGACAATCGCACGAGACCGTGCCCCGGTGTAATTAACCGCCAACCCAACGTCGAGGTACACATGTGGAAACACGTGAGCCAGATACCCGGCGGTGCGGTGATAGGGGTAGCAGTGCAGCAGCATCACCGGAACCTGGCGGTCCTGTACCTGGCGAAGGAAATCGGTCATCAGGGACGGGTTGCAGCGATGCAGGGTCAGGTCGGGGTCCCCGTACCCTACGTGGAACTGCAGTGGCAGGCCGCGTTCGATGCCCATCCACAGCAGGTGGCGCAGCAGCACCGGATCGGTCAGGCGTAACTCGCCGGTCGTCTCTCGTTGCCGCAGCCACTGCCCGGCAGCGCGGCGTACCTCGCCGGCACTGGGTGGCTCAGGATCAAAGTCAAGTCCGTGCCGATAGGCGATGACGGACTTGAGGCCCACGGCGTGCCGAGCCCGCTGTTCCAGCGCCGCAGCGAACCGGTCGGCGAATCCAGCCCCGTCCACACCGCTTGCCGCCACCTCTTCGGCGACCGACTCCAGCCGCACGACTTGCGCCGCGATCGCGCCGGAAGCGATCGCCATCTCAGCAGGCCCCAGGGTTTCGTCAGCTCGGTAGCCGGTCTCGACCAAGAACCATCCGACGCCACTGGCGGCGAGCAGTCGGCGGGTCGCCTCCTGCGCACCAAGCTCTCGCCGGCGGGCCAGGTACTCGCAGGCATCTGCGTGCGGGGGTAGGTCGAGCACCGGGGCGCACCAGCGGCGGACCGCGAAGCCCAATTGGGAATCGAGGTGTGTCGTGCCCGTAGGCGGAGGCCACAAGGACTCGGTGAGGCCGGCCTCGAACCCAGCACCGTCGACGTCACCCGTCGCGGCACCGTGGACATGGTGGTCCACCAGGTGCAGGGCGTCGACAAGCGCACGCAGTGCGTCAGCAGTCATCGATAGCCATCCGCGACCACGTCGCCCAAGTCTCGGCCGTCCCGCAGCGCTGCGGCGGTGTCCAGCGGCAATCCCAGCGTCGAGGGGTTCAACCCGAGCCGATCTGCGGCTTGGCCGATCGGGATCAGATCCATGGCGTCATTTGACTTCCAGCCAACTTGAACCTGCAAGGTGGAGGCATGACCACAATCAACCATCACGCCGATCACCCGGGCTTCGCCGGAGTGACCGGACTATTCGTCGGACTCATCATGAACGCCGCGGGAGGCGCCGTCGCCCGGCTCGCCACCGGCCTGGCTGCCGTGTCGGCCGCAGACCGCGTTGTCGATGTCGGTTGCGGGCCAGGTACTGCCGTCCGAGAAGCCGCCCGCCGTGGCGCATACGTGGTCGGTGTGGATCCGGCACCCGTCATGCTCCGGCTCGCTCAGATGTTGACTCGCAACCGACCTACCATCACGTGGGCCGAGGGCGCCGCGGAAGACCTGCCGCAGCCGGACGGGTCAGCGACCGTGGTGTGGTCGCTGGCAACCGTTCACCACTGGATGGACGTCAGCGCAGGACTCGCTGAGGCACAGCGGGTACTCACCCCCGGAGGGCGGTTCCTTGCGATCGAGCGCCGCGTACCTCCCGGCGCCAGCGGGCTCGCCAGCCATGGCTGGACGGAACAGCAAGCCGAATCCTTCGCGGCTGCGTGCCGGGCGGCCGGCTTCGAAAACGTACGTGTCGAGCAACACGCCGCAGGCCGACGTGCTGTCTTGGTGGTCAGCGCCGTCCGACCATGAGCCCCGATTGGTAGCCTGGAACGCCTGCACGACTCTTCATTCCATGATCGGGTTCGGCCCGGAAGCGAGAATGACGTACCGATGCTGGACCACGCGGTGATCGACGCTCTGTTCCCCGCTGACCTGCCCGAACCTGGGCACTGGGAACAGCATTACCCACCACGGCAGCTCCCCGAAGGTGCTCAAGTCACCCGGTTCGGTCCCTCGCCGACCGGATTCGTGCACATTGGCGGCATCCATGTAGCCACGATCGACCGCGACATCGCGGTGCATTCCGGAGGCGTCTACCTAGTGCGGGTGGAGGACACCGACCAGTCCCGTGAGATCGAAGGCGCCCTGGCCCAGTTCGCCCGCGCGTTCGACTACTTCGGCATCCACTCCGACGAGGACGACGACCACGGCAGCTACGGCCCCTACCGTCAGTCCGCCCGCGCCCGCATCTACCTCACCTACGCGCGGGAGTTGCTGCGCCAGGGCAAGGCGTACCTGTGCTTCGCCACCAAAGACGAGCTCGCCGACATCACCGCCCGCCAGCAAGCCGCGAAGATTCCCACTGGCTACTACGGATCATGGGCCCTCTGGCGGGATGCCGATCCCGCCGCCGTGCAGGTTAAGCTCGTCGAAGGCGCCCCGTATGTGGTGCGTTTCCGGGCCCCTGACAACGCTGCCGGGCAACGGGTTCGCTTCACCGATGCAATCCGGGGCGAGTTGGAACATGAGGCCAACCGCAACGACACGGTCATCCTGAAGTCCTCTGACCAATCGCCCCGGCTGCCAACCTATCACTTTGCGCATGCCGTGGATGACCACCTGATGCGCGTCACACTGGTCATTCGCGGCGAGGAGTGGATCTCCTCAGTCCCGCTGCACCTTCAACTGTTCGATGCCCTCGATTTTGAGCGAGTCACGTACGCGCACATCGCACCACTGATGAAGCAAATCCCCGGCGGGAAACGCAAACTGTCCAAGCGCACAGACCCTGAAGCCAGCGTCGACTTCTACATCGAAGCCGGTTACCCCGCCGAGGCCGTCCTCTACTACCTGCGTGGCCTAGCCAACGGGCGGCTAGCGGAACTTCCACTCCACAAGGCACTCACCACCCCCATCAGGCTAGACCAATGTGGCGTCGCCGGCCCGCTCGTGGACCTGGTCAAGCTCGACGACATCAGCGCCGACCACATCGCCACCCTGCCCGGACACCAGATCCTTGCCGCTGTCCGCACTTGGGCAGCCCAATTCGATCCGGACCTGGTCGCCGTCCTGGACGCCGAGCGCGATCTCGCCCTGCGCTCTCTCGCCGTGGAACGCGACGGTGTCGACAATCCCCGCAAGGACCTGCGCAAGTGGTCAGACTTCCGGGCCGCCTACGGTTTCTTCTTCCCACAGATTTTCGTCCCGTTGTCCGGCCCTACGGACGAACGCCTCATCACACTCGGTGTGGATGCCACCATTACCGCAGGCTTCGCCCGTGACTTCGCTGACGGTTATCAGCAGCTGGGCGACCACCAGGAATGGTTTAACCAGATCCGCGAACTCGCCGCGAAATACGGCTTCGCGCCTAACACCAAGGAATACAAGAAAAACCCCGACGCCTACCCCGGCTCGATCCGCGAGGCATCCCAACTCATCCGCGTCGCGCTCACCGGTTCGACCCGTAGCCCCGACCTACACGCCATCACCCAGGCACTCGGCGCTCCAGAAGTGCTGCGCCGGTTGCGCGCGCTAGCCGGCTAATTTTTCCTCATCCTTGGCGAACACTGACGACGCCACGGGCGAGGAGGTGAGCCACGTACGTTGCCAGCTCTACGGCGGTCCACGGGTAGCGCTCCAGCACAAGCATGCGCGCGCAGGACTCGGCGACCGTGGCGATCAGCTCGGCGACGACGGGCGCCTTCCGGTCGATGTCGTCAACTTCGGCGGACACCATGTACTGGCGCACCAGCTCGCGTAACCGACCCACCAGCATGCCTCGGGCACGTCGAACCCGCGCTGCCACCACAGAATCGGAACCCCAGCCGGAGTCGAAGACCACGCGCCATGAGTTCGGCGCCTGACCCGCCCCGGCGAGAAAGGCCGTGAGCCCTGCTGCCAGCACGGCCTCCACGTTGTCGGAGACCAGATTGGTAGGCAACGCCTCGGTGATGGCGGCCAGCAGGCGACGCTCCTCCCGGTCCAACAGCGCGAGCAGCAACTCGTCCTTGTTCGGATAGCACTCGTAGACCACCGGCTTGGTCACGCCCGCCGCATTGGCCACTGCCTGCATCGATGTGCCCCGATAGCCGCGCTCGACGTAGACCTCCAACGCCGCGTCGAGGATCAGCGGACGCCGGCGTTCGGGGCCGAGATGGGCAGCTCGCGCGCGCCCGGCCCGGCTCGGCTCAGCCGCCTCCAGAGAGACCACTTTCCGGCTTTTCACTTGACAAACCTACCACGACGTAGAAAGTTCCTACCCAGAGGTAGGAAAGGCTTGAGGGAGGTGGCAGGTGACAGCCAAGGGGGTGATCGGTCCCGCCGATCTGGCGGGATTCCGCGCGTTGCAGAAGTTGGCCTATGCCGCGGCGCAGTCGGTTGCGGCAACGCTGGAGCCGGGGGTGACCGAGAAGCAGGCAGCGCGCCGGATCCGCATGTACCTGGCCGAGCGCGGAGTGCAGGACTGGTTTCACACGCCGTTCGCGTGGTTCGGTGACCGCACCGCGTTTCGCGGTTTCCGGATTCCCCTGCAGTTCTTCCCCACCGACCGGCCGCTGGCCGACGGCATGCCCTTTATCCTCGATTGCGCGCCGGTGCGTGATGGATACGTCGCCGACATCGGCTACGCCGGCTGCCTTGGCACCAACCGGATCTACGAGCAGCTGATGGACGACCTGTCCGAATACCGGACGCTGATCGTCGCGAAAGTAAACGAAGGCGCACCGCTGCGGCAGATCTACCGCGACGTTGATGCGCTAATCGCCCGGCAGGGTTACGACAACCGGCACCAGGTCTACCCCGGGCGAGTCATCGCGCACCAGGTCGGCAAGGTGCGCTCGCGGCTCCCGAAGTTCGTCGCGGCCGGCTTCGGCGTTCGCTCGCTGCAGACTCTGGTTGGTGACCTGATCATCGAGCGGATGCACCACCGCTCGCCACTGTGGGCCGATAGCGAGATCTCTGACCATCCAGCAACGCCCGGTTTGTGGGCAGTTGAGCCGCATATCGGTTTCCGCGGCGTCGGGGTGAAATTCGAGGAGATTCTCGTGGTTACCAGTAGCGGTAGCGCGCATTGGCTTGACGACGACCTCCCGCACGTGCGCCGTTGGCAGAGAGCATCGGCCGCGTGATGATCAGCAGGGTAATCGCCGGCGATGGCGTGCTGCTGCGGGTGCATGAGTCGGGACAGCGAGACGCACCCACGGTGGTCTGTGTGCACGGCTACCCCGACGACCACACCTTGTGGGACGGCGTCGCTGCCGAGCTGGCACCGCGCTACCACGTGGCCAGCTACGACGTCCGGGGGGCCGGCGAGTCCGGGAAACCTCGCAGCCGCCGGGCATACCGGCTCGACCAGCTCGCACAGGATATGGCCGCGGTGGTCGACGCGGTCAGTCCCGACCGTCCGGTGCATCTGCTGGCTCACGATTGGGGGTCGGTGCAGGCTTGGCATGCACTGACCGGCCCGTGGCTGCATGGCCGTGTTGCGTCCTACACGTCGATCTCCGGGCCGTGCCTGGACCACGCGGGACATTGGTTCCGGGCGCGGCTGCGCCGGCCGACGCCCCGAGCGCTGCGCGAGCTGGCCGCCCAGCTGGTGTCGAGCTGGTACATCGCATTTTTCCAGCTGCCGCTGCTGCCCGAGTTGGCGTGGCGCACCGGGCTCGGCCACCCCCTGCTGACTTTCCTGGGACGGACCAGCGCCCCCACGGTGTCGAACGCAGTGTATGGAGTGCAGCTGTATCGGGCGAACATGCTGGCTGGGTTAAGGACACCGGGTTCCCGGACGACCAACGTCCCGGTGCAAGTCCTTGCGCCCCAACGGGACCCGTTCCTCGTGAGATCGATCCAGACCGACATCGAGCGTTGGGCACCCAACCTTGCGGTTCGCGAGCTACCCGGCGGGCACTGGCTGCCGCGCACCCACCCGCACACGGTGGCGCGCAGTACGAGCGAGCTGATTGACCATGCCGAGGGTGGCTCGGAATCGCGCGCCCTGCGCCGCGCACGTCGTACCAGCGCACAACGAAGGCGGTTCGAGGACACCCTCGTGGTCATCACCGGAGCGGGCAGCGGCATCGGCAGGGCCACCGCGCTCGAGTTCGCCGAGCAGGGGGCTGAGGTGGTGGCGACCGACATCGACCAGGAGGCGGTCGAGCGTACTGCCGTGCTGGCCCGGATGCTGGGCCCGGGCGCGCACGCGTACAACGTGGACGTCTCGGACGGTGGCGCGGTGGAGAAATTCGCCACCGTGCTGCGCGAAGAGCACGGCATCCCGGACATTGTGATCAATAACGCTGG
Organism: Actinomycetota bacterium; assembly: GCA_030860695.1. Taxonomy (GTDB): domain Bacteria; phylum Actinomycetota; class Actinomycetes; order Mycobacteriales; family Pseudonocardiaceae. The sequence continues at coordinate 2,546 of JALZHU010000003.1, read as the reverse complement.
CATCGGCATGGCAGGGCCATTCTTCGACACCACGGTGGCGGACTGGGAACGGATCATCGACGTCAATCTGTGGGGCGTCATCCACGGTTGCCGGGTCCTGGGCAGGCTGCTGGTTGAAGGCGGTGCGGGCGGCACCATCGTCAACATGGCGTCCGCCGCCGCGTACCTGCCCACGAGAGCGCTTCCGGCATACGCCACCACCAAGGCCGCGGTTCTCGCGCTCAGCCAGTGCCTGCGCGGGGAACTGGCAAAAGCCGGCATCGACGTCGTGGCGATCTGCCCTGGTTTTGTGCGTACCAACATCGCCAGCACCACCCGCTTCGTGGGCCTCGATGCCACCGAGGAGCGCGACGCTCAACAGCGCGCGGCCGAACTGTACCGCCGCCGCAACTTCACCCCGGACAGGGCGGCGCGGGAGATCCTGCGCGCGGTTGAACGCAACGCCGCCATCGCCCCGATCACCGTCGAGGCCAAAGCCGGACTGCTGGCTTCCCGGCTGACTCCCGGCCTGCTCCGCGCACTGGCGCGAACCAACCTAGCTCCTCGATAAGGCGCCGCAGCACGGAAAGGAGACCAGCGCCGGACCAGCAGTGAGATTCAACCGCGCAGTGTCTCCGAAGGCGAGCAGCCGAACTTGCGTTTGTACGCGGTAGTGAACCGACCGGCGTGCGAGAGGCCCCATCGGCTGGCGACCGCGCTGACGGTGACCGCGTCGGGAGCAGCCGCCCGGAGCTCGTCGTGGACACGAAGGAGCCGCACCTCGCGCAAGTACTTCATTGGCGACATACCGAGCGATCACTGGAACCTCTCTTGCAGTGACCGCACGCTGACTGCGACCTCACGCGCGAGCCCAGCCGACGACCACGGTCGCTCAGGCTGGCCCTGCATGAGTTCGACAGCGTGTCGGACGGCGCGCGGCTGTGCCGGCCAGTGCGTACCTGGGAGCCCGTCGCTGTAGCTGTGCGGCTGGGCCAGTAGCAACCCATGAACGACGAGGTTCTGCAGGTGGGCCGCTGAGAGCGGGTGACGAACCAGGCCGTCCGGCCGCCCGCTTTCGCGCTCCAGCAGGTCCAGAGCGCTCAACCACGTCTGGGCGGCCGGGGTGGTGAGATCCATGCCGGTGGCGAACTCCAACGGCTGAGTCAGCGGCCGCCCCAGCAGCCGCTCCAGCTCCAGCTCAACCTCGTGGCGAGCGATCATTAAGCAGAGCTGTGCGCAGTCCGCGGGCCATCGAATGTCCGCGGAGAGCCCCGGCATGAAGATCGCCGCACGGCCCGGCGTGGCGAATACCGGGTCTTTCGCACCACACCGAGATTCGGTGCCGCCGTTCAGCGGAATATTGACGTGATAGTGCGCCACTTCGGCCGTCACGATCCGGACGTCGCTTCCGTAACGCAGGTAGCCTGCTGTGACGGTGCCTAGTCGCACCGCGTTGAGCTGCATGTCCAGCGGGGATGACCGTTGCAGTAACTCCAGCCGGTGCGGCAGGTAGAACCCGCGTGACCGCATCATGCGCCTCCTGAAAATCGGCGGTACGCGCGACCGGGTGATAAGGGAAGAGCTCCCTTTGCACCGTGGCTCCCCGTCCCCTCGTCCGAGTACGTGGTCTGCCCCGACAGCGAAAGTACCAGCGGGTCAGGGCATGTCGCGCAGGACGGACAGCATCCTGCGCCCGCGGTATAGCGGCCCAGCTCTGCAGCCGCTGCACTCGACTACGTACCGGGACAGGCGTCCACCGGCCACGGAGGAGTCGTGACGCACCAATACATGCCTACTCAGATCAGAGACGATCGACCGGTCGCCAACATTCACCACAACCAAGATCTTCGCCCAGTTCACGACCCAGGCCCAACCGCCCAGCGGGGGCAGGACTCGATGGTTCAGCTCATGCGCCACGGGCTGGATACCTTACTCAAGTCGGTCCAGGTGTGGGCCGACTTGGCCCGCCAGCTCGGCCCCACCACGCTGGACTCCCCCGGCGGCGCGACAATGGTTTCCGTCGCCCACGACCCATTCGAGAAGCTGCTCGCGGCTCAGCGCAAGGTCGTTGACGAGCTCGTCGCCACCCAGCGTCAACTTATGCAGCGGTTCCTCGACCCCCACACCGCCACGGTCAGCGACGACCTCGCCGCCCGGTAGCACCACCTCCACCAGGAGACCCGGCAAAGCGGTTGGTAATAACCGGCGGACAACCCGGAGACGCCTGAATTCAGACCGGCGCGTACGCACAGACGATCTTCTCATTTCCTTTTAACAAGGTAGTAACGAGCAGTGACGATTGGTCCTCCAGTCTGTCCGATGGCGTTACACGGCCAACGACAACAACGGCTACCCAAAAGGTGGTTACCCGATGAGTGATTCCCTGCAACGTGCCCAGCAGTGGTGGGCCACCCTGAACCAGGACGACCGTCAACGGGTCTGGGACGGCCGCCATGGCTACCTCGCTAGTGTCCTGAGTCGTTAATTCGTTGGCAGTAGCTGGCGAGGTTGTCGAGGATCTCGTCGGCGGTCTTGGTCCAGACGAAGGGTTTGGGATTGGCGTTCCA